>CAYJMR010000195.1:0-1541 GCA_964371375.1 uncultured Treponemataceae bacterium | reverse complement strand
TCGCCTAAAAGAGCATCATGAAATACGGTTGTTGCCTCTAGTGGAATTTTTAAACGAATTACATATGGCTTTCCAGCTTCTAAGTTTTCTTTAATTTCTTCTTCACTTAGATGGCGGCAGTTTCTATCGTACCCCGGAGGCATTTTATTTTTTTGTTGTAATGCTCGAATGCGATTTAAGCGCTCTTCATCACAAAAGCAGTAATATGCTTCACCTTTTTCAACAAGCTCCATTGCATATTTTTTATATAAATCAAACCGCTCTGACTGTACATATGGTCCATATTCGCCGCCCTTTGGACCACCTTCATCCCATTGGATGTTTAACCAATCGAGGGTGTCATAAAGATTTTGAACATATTCTTCACCAAAACGCGTTCTGTCGGTATCTTCGAGACGTAAAATAAACTTGCCACCTTTTGAGCGAGCAAACAAATAATTAAAAAGAGCGGTTCTAACCCCGCCAATGTGTTGCATCCCAGTTGGGGATGGTGCGTATCTAACTCTTACTTCCATAGAATGTATTATAGTAATTATTTGCAATTTTATCAAGTTTTTTTGATAAAATATGTAACTTTTATCACTTGAGATTTTTATTTATACAAGTAAAACACTTAGAAATAAATTTTGCTTGCATAAAGTGCCTAAATTTAGTATCATCGTTTTGGAGTAATTAATGGATTTTATAAAAAGTGGTAGTATTTGGTTTTTACTAGCCATAGTATCATGTTTTTTTTACAACACAATGGCATTTCACTTTTCAAGGAAAATTCTTAAAGGCTTTACTCGCAAAGCTATGTTCCCATTTTTATTTGCTGGAATTAATACAGTTTTAGTCGTTATCTACGTAACTTTACGCATTCCTTTCCCATATCTTTTTTTTGCAGGTACAGTCCTTTTTTTCATTGAATTTTCTGTCTTATCAAAGGCCTCAAGCCGTCAAAAAATATTTGGCTCATCAGTTTTCTTTTTCCATATAGGCTCAATTCATTTGTTAATACTAGTAATTCATGCAAAAGTAATAGATATTTCAATTATTGACCTCTTTAAGGCTCCTAATCTATATAGTCAAAGTTGGACTATAACATGTATTTTTCTCATTGCTGTTTTATGGTTACTTCAGAAAAAAATATCAGTTTCAGATCTTAAAAAAATTTCATGTGCCAAAAATTATACTCGCATACTATCCCTTATTACCATATCTATACTCGCCTTTTTAACTTTGGAATCCTTTTTAATTATCAGAGCTGAAGAGTTCAAAAATGTAGAATTAATTGTCATTGGAACAACTATTTTTACAACATTGCTTTTTTATTTCTTTTTTCTCTATTCAATTCAATTTTTACGCATGCACGTTTATAAACGAAAAAACGATCAGATACAAGACTCACACATGCAGCTGCTACTCGAAAAGCAAAGGATTGAACAGGAGATCGTACGTGATGGGTTAACAGGTCTTTTTAGTAAAAAATATATTTATGAAGTATTGGAAAAATTAACAAACGAAAAAAATGCAAAATACGCAGTTCTCTTTATTGATTT
>CAYJMR010000194.1:0-1665 GCA_964371375.1 uncultured Treponemataceae bacterium | reverse complement strand
AAGGAGAAAAGAATGGATTTAATTAAAGGTAACAAAATGATTGGTGGTGTGCTACCAGGGAATAGCACTGCAGAATTAAAAGAATTTGACATTCCTACACCTGGGCATGGACAAGTATTGGTTAGAACAAAGAGTTCAACAATTTGTGGAAGTGACATTCGCTGTATTTATAGAGAACACTTAGGAAAAGGTCCTGAAGGATACCAAGGTGTTATTGCGGGGCATGAACCTTGTGGCATTGTTGAAGAAGTTGGACCTGGAATGAAGAAGTTCAAAAAAGGCGACAGAGTCATTGTATATCATATTTCAGGTTGTGGTGTATGTCACGATTGCCGAATGGGATACCAAATCTCTTGCTCAAGCCCACATCGTGCGGCTTATGGTTGGCAAAGAGATGGCGGTATGGCTCCTTACATCTTAGCAGATGAAAAAGACTTAGTAGTACTTCCAGACGAATTAACATACACAGACGGTGCGCAAGTTGCTTGTGGCTTTGGTACTGTTTACGAAGGTATTGAAAAAATCGGAATAAGCGGAAATGATGCTGTATTAGTTGTAGGTTTAGGTCCTGTAGGGCTTGCAACACTTATGCTTGCAAAAGCACTTGGAGCGTCAATGCTTATTGGTGTTGAAGGAATTAAAGAAAGAGCAGACTTTGCAGTGGAAAAAGGTCTTGTGGACTACGTGTTTGCTCCAGGTGAAGACACTGAAGCTAAAATTAGAGCTCTTACCGGTGGAAAAGGTGTTGAAAAGGCAATTGATTGTTCAGCCCACCATGAAGGTCGAGCCTTAGCGGTTAGAGCTACACGACAATGGGGAAAAATAGCCCTTATTGGTGAAGGCGGAACAATGACCATTAACCCAAGCCCAGACATGATTCACGACCAAAAAACAGTTTATGGCTCATGGGTAACATCTATTTGGAGAATGGAAGACTTAGTAGAGCGTCTAGTTCGTTGGGGTATTCATCCTGAAGAATTGGTAACACATCGTTTTCCATTAGACCGAGTAAGCGAAGCATACGAGCTTATGGCTTCTGGAAAATGCGGAAAGGTTGCAGTTTGTTTCGATGAAGAATTGAAGTAAAAAGCACTTTTATATCTAAAGGGCAAGAGGTTTTCTCTTGCCCTTTTTTGTCATTAAATTCTAAAAATCATCCCACCCAATACTTTTATTTTTTTTCTAAAATCAAACACTATTACAAAAATAGATGCTTCACATGTGCCGTTTGGCACATATACAAGTGAATTTTTTAATGTTATAATATTCGCAATTTGCATTTTCATGTTTATGTGTGATACTGCATTTAGTTTTTGGAGGATTTTATGAAAACAAAATTTTTTGGAATTGCACTTGTTTTAGCATGTGTTTTGGCCCTTGTGGGATGTCCACAACCAGAAACACCTGAAGCACCAACGTTTCCGGCTATAGAGGTTCTGCCGGTTACTATTGGCGAAATACATTTTGTAGACTTTAAAGGGCAAAACTTAACAGGAGATGCTCTTACCGCTGCAAAAGCAATTGTAGCTGATGCCGATGATAGTGTTCCCTTGACCGGAACATGGATCGATAGCACGTTTCGCATAACATCATCAGGCTCAATAGATGGACATAAATGGAATGAGTTTAAAAAAGAAATACAAAGCCATTCGAATATAAATAAAG
>CAYJMR010000193.1:0-1792 GCA_964371375.1 uncultured Treponemataceae bacterium | reverse complement strand
TAATATTATTTCCTCTTATTTGTTTAAAGCAATTCCTATCATGTAATCTACCGCAATTTGTAATCCCCATGTTTTTTCGATGTTTCGGTCGGCAAGGAGTGGAACTCTTTGAACTTCAATACCATCGGCAGTGTATTCAACATAGCCAAGTTTATCGCCTATCGCAATTGGAGCTGTTGTAAAATTATCTAACATAATTGTTCTTGTAAGAGTTTTTGCACTTGCAGGAACTGTTACATCACTATGCCATGCTTCTCGTGCGAACAATAGATTGCTTTTTCCACCCAAGACAGGAATGGCTTCGGCAATGATATGTTCATATCCTGCGCTGCTAAAGTGGGTGTAGGCATAATCTACAATGCTTATAGAATCTTCTAAACGATATGCTTGACCCTCTCTGGAGTTTTGACCAGGACCACCCATAATCACCGTAAGTATGCTCAAAGTATCTCTTTCCACTGTAAGTGTTAAGTTAAATCCTGACTCATCAATAAAGCCTGTTTTTAGTCCTGTCACGCCTTCTATAACACCAAGCGTTGGGTTGGTGTTTTTTTGTATTATCGGGTGGTCGAGGCCAATACGGTAGGAAGGAAGGTTGTGCTCTTGCGGATATGCAATTTCTGGTACGGTATGGAACAGCTCTAAGGTTTCTGGATATTTTTCTATATAAAGGCGGGCAAACTTTGCAAACTCTCTTGCTGTAGTGGTATTCTGAGAAGAGTAGCCTGATGAGTCAACAAAGTGCGTTTTTTCTAAACCTGCTTCAAGGACAACCTCATTCATTCTTGCTATAAAGTTTTCCATTGAGCCTGAAACATAGCTTGCCACGGCCACGGCCGCATCATTTCCCGATGAAATATTTAATCCCAAGAGGACTTCTTGTAATGTTACTATATGGCCTTCACCCAAAAACATCAAAGAAGATTCAGGAGGGGCATTTATTGACCATGCCTCAGGTGGAAGGGGGACAATATCATCTAAGCTTATTCTCCCTGACTCTATTTCTTCAAATACCACATACATTGCGGCTACCTTTGTCATTGAAGCCGGTGGAATTATTTCGTCTGCATTTTTTTCATATAAAATACTTGAAGAATCGGTGTCAATAATAATAACAGACTTTGCGTGCACAAAGGGTTCTTGTGTTGGTAAAATTGTTTCATTCCATTCAAGGGGATATGCTTCTGTTCTGTCAAAGAGTGTTTTAGATACATTATCAAAGCGTGCATTGTCAAGAGTTGATAATGGCGAAGCGGTTGTATGTTGTAAATAATATACATAGCCGTAAAAGGCTGAAATTGAAATAATCCAAAAAAGTAGATTAACGAGTTTTGTTATTTGTACATTTGAAAAATTCTGCTTTTTTTGCACACGTACTCCTTAAAAAATTATAATGATTTTAAACGTTTATTGGGAAAATTAAAATTATTGTGATACTCGGTTTCTTAAAAATAAATCGGTAAGAACAATAGCTGCCATAGCTTCAATAACAGGAACAATTCTTGGCGCTAAGCATACATCATGGCGGCCTTTCACTTCTATCGTGGTGTTTTCGTATGTTCCATCATCATTTATTTTTACCGTTTGCTGTTCTTTACTAATGCTTGGAACAGGTTTTACTACTAGCCTAAAAATTATGTCGTTCCCATTAGACATACCACCGAGTATTCCACCGGCATTATTTGTTTTAAATGTTGGTATGCCATCTTCACCAAGAATCATTTCATCGTTCCACTTTGAGCCTGTCATTTGCGCGCTCTCAAAGCCTGCACCAAATTCAATGCCTTTTACC
>CAYJMR010000192.1:0-1841 GCA_964371375.1 uncultured Treponemataceae bacterium | reverse complement strand
ATGAAAGGTATTCATCACTTACAGGATTACTTCCTTCATAGAACTCAACCGTAAATGCAGGTGGTTTTGCATCTAGGGCACAACTAGCAAACAAGAGTACAAGTGCACATAGTAGTGCAAAGGTCACAGTTTTTTTCATGTTATTCACATCCTTTTTTTTGCCCTCTTTGGGGCGATTTATAGGTTATTACAAACCCTTTGATATTTTACTATAAATTTATTAAATGTCTATGTGCCATTTGGCACATTTTTAAAAATGAGTAAGTTTTGGTTATAACACAATAAACTGTTGCCCGAGCTAAGGTTTCTCAAAGAAGTCTCACCTCGGGCTAAAAGAAGCATGGGCATTAAAAGAGCTTTAGAAATGTCTGCTAATTTTTTATTGACAACAAAACAACAATATATATGAAAGAATGATACAAGAAAAAACGGTATACATCATAATAAAAAAACTCATGAAGTAATCTGTT
The DNA here is from genome assembly GCA_964371375.1 of uncultured Treponemataceae bacterium. Taxonomy (GTDB): domain Bacteria; phylum Spirochaetota; class Spirochaetia; order Treponematales; family Treponemataceae; genus CAYJFX01. The sequence continues at coordinate 1,371 of CAYJMR010000192.1, read as the reverse complement.
GTAAGAGTGTAATGTATATCATCCCAGTAATAAAAATACGTAGTGGAGAGGTCTCTTTGATAAGATTATTTCTCCACTACGCTTTGACTAATGTGCTATAGTAACTTATTTTATACAAGGTCTTTTATGTAGGGGGATGCACTAGACTCGTATGTTTGCTTTAGCTTGCGCGCGCTGAATGGTTTACGATTTTAAAGTGAGACACTACTTCATTAAGCATTGCTACACTTTCTTTTCCACTGGTAACACCACTAACAACACCTGCAGAAGCTTTACTGATATTTGCAATATCATTCTTTATGCCGTCTAAGAGTTCGTTAATGTGTTCGCTAGATTCAGCCTGTGCAGATTTTGCTTTACCGGCACTTGCTAAAATTTGCTCTGAGTTCGATTTTATTTCATGGGTAATTTGATCAACTCCAACCATGCTTTCAAAAACTTGCCTTGAACCAATTGATTGTTCTTGCATAGCATTTTTTACTTCTTCCATGAGGTGTGACACCTTAGTTATTACTTCCATAGTTGAATTAGCAGCTCCATTTAGTTGGTCAGAAAATGCTACAATTCCTTCTATATCAGCTCTAATTGATGCAATAACATTGCTTGCATTCTTTGATTGGCTTGCGGTAGTTTCTGCAAGTTTTCGTATTTCATCTGAAACAACTGCAAAGCCTTTGCCTGCCTCACCTGCATGGGCGGCTTCAATGGCTGCATTCATTGCAAGAAGGTTTGTTTGTTGGGCTATATTCGAAATAAGATCATTTATTGTTACCAACGAAACAGAACTTGTGTTAACATCTTGTAGCTTTCCACTTGTTTCCGTTAATACCGTATGTTCTTCATCAACATTTTTTACAAGTTGTGAAACCAAGTTACTCATTGTAAGAGTGCTATTGTCAATAGATGAAATGTTTTCGCTCATTTCTTTTATTGCACTGGAAGATTCTTCCAAAAATTCAGTTTGTCGAGCAATTTGATTGCTTAATTTTCCGATGGAACTTTCAATTTCTTCTACAGCACTACCGGTTTCTTTCATGGCTTTTGAAATATCCTCTGCAATAAAGCGGGCGGACTCTTCAACCTTTTCACTGCTTTCCATTGATTTTTTACTTGAAGCAACAAGGTCTTCGTTTAAAAGTGTAATTTTATCTGTCGAAACAAACATTGCATCAACCAAATCTGTCATACTTTCACGTATTTCATTGAGTCCATCAGAAATAAACTGAGCCTCAGTTGTTGAATATCCTAAAGAATGTTCTGTAAAGTCACCCTGAGCGAGAACGTCACATTCTGAAGCCAATTTTGTAAACGGCCTGCTAATTCGTTTGCTTGCAAAGGTAATTATAAAACAGCCAATTGCAATTGCAATAA
>CAYJMR010000191.1:0-1889 GCA_964371375.1 uncultured Treponemataceae bacterium | reverse complement strand
TTTGGCATTTTGCTTTTCCAAATATTTATTTTTGCATCGACCGTTGGCTTTTCAAATTCAATTTTAAACAAAAATCTTCTTTCGAACGCAGCATCCAAATTCCCTGTGAGATTTGTAGTGGCAATTAAAATGCCATCAAGTTTTTCCATTTCTTCCAATATAATATTTTGCATAGCATTTTCAGTTTGATCAACGCTCGAATTATGAGCCTCTTTTCGCTTTGAAAAAATGGCATCGGCTTCGTTAAAAAGCAAAATTGGCTTTATGTCGCATTCTTTGCAAAGTCTTTTATAGTCTTGAAAAATCTTTTTAATCTTTTTTTCGCTCTCTCCAAACCACATTGACTTTGACTGGCTAATATCAACATGCACAATGGAGCGGCCTGTAGCCTTTGCAAGTTGGTACACGGTTTCAGTTTTTCCGGTTCCAGGGCTTCCGTAAAAAAGGGCACACACACCTTGCGGAAACTTTTCTTTTTCGAGGCGAGCACGTAGTTTTATAAACTGTTTATCTTGCAAAGTATTACTTAAAAAGTTTACTTGCTCTTGTAAGTTTTCTGGGTAGAAAAGAGTTTTTTCATTTATTTTTTCTGGGGTAATTAAGTTTTTTTTGTTTTTTTGTCTTTCGAAAAGCTTAGTATATTCATCTAAAAAAATATCTTTCCCTGCTTCATCTAAAATTACATCGAGGCCAAAAATATCATTTTCTTCTGAGAATTTTACGAGCTCGTTGGTAAAAAGAGGGTGTATTTTTTCACGGCATTGATTAGCAACTTTTATTTTTTCACTTTGGTGTAAATAAATACTGTCTAGGCATTTTTTTAATGAGATTGCAGTGCTACCATTTCCATTATATGAATTACATATCATATAAAAAAGCATACGGTCTTTTTTTTCGCCTAAAATAAAACTAGATTTTTGAACAACTGGTGCTGAAGCATATTTTTCTTCAATTTTTTCAATTTCATACCAAGCGTCATAATGATTCATTGTATAGTCTTCATCTGTAACTTCTTCTAATATCTGAAATACTAATTTGACAAATGACTCATTTGTTATTTCTTCATTCTGTTGCCTTTGCAAGGGAATGATTGTGTTTTTTTGTATTGCTTGCTCAACGATAAAATTGAGATTAAATGAAGCTTCAATGTCCATAGGAATATTAAAAGCCTTTTTTCGTTCGGAGTGATGGGATACTCTATACTCTATATACTCTTTTTCAAATAGAATTTCAAAAGATTTTTGGAATTGAAGGACTTCTAAAGGCTTAAGACCAAAAAAAGTTGCAATATCTCCTAATGTAAACCAACCTCTATCCTTATACTTTAATGTGAAAATAGCTATTAAAATATAGATCTCATCATCATTAGTATCAAAATATAATTTTAATTGATTAATCTTAGATTTCAATCCTTTCATTTTAGTTTTATTTAGTTGTGACTCTTCTAGAGCCTTACTTAATTTGCACATTGTAGCTAGTACATTAAAATTAACTTCTTTTGTCATCTTTATACTCCTATAGTGTAAATTATTATAGACTATTTAATATGACAACAGTATGTCAACTAATAAAAACTTTTAAGATTTTTTATATAATTTTCAATGTAAAACTCTTCTTTTGTTAAACTGGCTTTAAATACAAGGGATGATGCGGGTGTCCAGCTTTGCTGCGTTTACCAAAGGTCACCCATTTACAATTATAATTTTTGCTAAGTTCATATATAGATTTTAAGCAATCTTTCAAAAAAGGTCTTTCTGTAATAAGAGTTCCCCATGCAGCCCAAATTTCTACCGTTTCTTACTTAACCGTCTATGCTTTCGAATCACATTCCTTACAAAGCTATGCAAATGTAACCCTTTCAACTTTTCAACATCTATCCATTTTAATTC
>CAYJMR010000190.1:0-1984 GCA_964371375.1 uncultured Treponemataceae bacterium | reverse complement strand
CAACCAAGAGTATTAATAACAGATGAAGCAGGTAATGAGCTTGGTAGTTACTATCTACCTAGTGGTGCTGTTTTACAGGTTGAGGATAAACAAAGCATAAAAGCAGGTACTCATATAGCTAAAACACTTAAAGAGTCTGCAAAAACAAGTGATATTACTGGTGGTTTGCCGAGAGTTTCAGATCTTTTTGAAGCAAGAAAGCCTAAAACACCTACAGTACTTGCACAAATTACTGGTGTTGTACAGTTTAAGGGTATAACAAAGGCAAAGCGAGTTATAACTGTAGTTGATAAATACGGTAAAACGTTTGATCACTTGGTACCAATGACAAAGAGACTGTTGGTTCGTGATGGTGACACTGTTGAAGCAGGTGAAAGCTTGTGCGATGGTTCTGTTAGCCCACACGACATACTTGCGATTATGGGTGAGCACGCCCTTCAAACATATTTGATGGATGAAATTCAACAGGTATATCGAATGCAGGGTGTAAGTATTAATGATAAACATATTGGTATTATTGTTAGACAAATGCTTAGAAAGGTTGAAATTGTTGCAGTAGGTGATACAAGATTTATTTTTGGTCAACAAGTAGATAAATACAAGTTCCATGAAGAAAATGGACGTGTTATAGCTGAAGGTGGACAACCTGCTATTGCTAGACCGATGTTCCAAGGAATTACAAAGGCTGCATTAAATATTGATTCATTTATTTCAGCTGCATCGTTCCAAGAAACAACAAAGGTATTAACAAATGCCGCTATTGCTGGTGCTGTTGATAATCTTCGTGGTCTTAAAGAAAATGTTGCAATTGGTCACTTGATTCCTGCAGGGACTGGTATAAAGAATTATAAAAACATTAAATTGTTTGATGAAAATGCCGCAGACCTTGATGTTCAAATGGAAGAAATCCTAGAGAGACGAAAAATCGAAAGAGAGATGGAAGCTCAAATGGAAGAAGTTCTTTTTGAAAATGAAAGTGACGAGGACTAAGCAATTAATAATTAACAATTAATAATGTATAATTGTTAGGGCTGAGGTGTAGGGAGTTTATTCACTCTACATCTTGGCTATATTGACAGTGTGGTAAAAAATTTGCTATACTGTCTACCCAATGGTAATTTCGACCGGAGTGCTGGCCGGTTAAAAAATAGGAGAATGGCACATGCCTACAATTAATCAATTAATCAGACAAGGGAGAAAGTCAGCTGCGAATCGGACTAAATCGCCTGCTTTACAATCTTGTCCACAAAAACGTGGTGTTTGCACCCGTGTTATGACTGTTACTCCAAAAAAGCCTAACTCAGCGCTTAGAAAGGTTGCTCGTGTTCGCTTAAGTAATGGTATTGAAGTTACTGCATATATCCCAGGTATTGGGCATAACTTGCAAGAACACTCTGTTGTACTCATTCGCGGTGGTCGTGTAAAAGACCTTCCTGGTGTACGTTATCACATTATTCGCGGTACTAAAGATACTCTCGGTGTAGAAGACCGAAAACGTGGGCGATCTAAGTACGGTGCTAAAAAGCCAAAGGCTTAAGGGGAACGTAAATGGGTAGAAAGAATAAAAGCGTAAACAGAACTCTGTTACCAGATCCAAAATACAACTCAACAGTTGTAACTAAGTTTGTATGTCGCATGATGCTTGATGGAAAGCGCGCAACTACAATTAAAATTATGTATGAAGCTTTAGAAGTTTTACATCAAAAAACTGAAAAAGATGCTCTAGAAGTATTCTTAAAAGCTTTAGATAACGTAAAACCAATGGTTGAAGTTAAATCTCGCCGTGTTGGTGGTGCAACTTATCAAGTTCCAATCGAAATTAGAGACTCACGACGTGAAGCTCTTGCAATGCGCTGGGTAATTTTAGCAGCACGTGCAAAAAGCGGCCGTGGTATGGGTGAAAGATTGGCAGCTGAACTTTTAGATGCATATAACAACACTGGTACTGCATATAAGAAAAAAGAAGATACACACAAAATGGCAG
>CAYJMR010000189.1:0-1997 GCA_964371375.1 uncultured Treponemataceae bacterium | reverse complement strand
ATGAAAGATTTACCGGAATTATTTGGAAGCATGGTTTTTAACGATGCAGTTATGAGAGCTCGGTTGCCAAAGGATATTTATAAGGCATTACGTAAAACTATTCTAAATGGAACACACTTAGAATTAGAAGTTGCAAATGTTGTTGCAAATGCAATGAAAGATTGGGCAAGTGAAAAGGGTGCTACACACTTTACACACTGGTTTCAACCAATGACAGGTATTACAGCCGAAAAACACGACAGTTTTGTATCTCCTGACGGGCAAGGCGGAATTATTTTAGAATTCTCTGGAAAAGAACTTGTAAAGGGTGAACCTGATGCATCTAGTTTTCCATCCGGTGGCTTGAGAGCAACATTCGAAGCTCGAGGATATACCGCTTGGGACCCATCATCTTATGCATTTATTAAAGATGACACACTTTGTATTCCTACAGCCTTCTGTTCATATTCAGGTGAAGTGTTAGATAAAAAGACACCTCTCTTAAAATCAATGGAAGCGTTAAATAAACAAGCATTACGCATTGTAAAACTTTTTGGGAACGAAAATGTAAGCAGAGTTAACACAACCGTTGGCCCTGAACAAGAGTACTTCTTAATTGATAAAGATGTATACGCAAAGAGATCAGACCTTCTATATTGTGGCAGAACTCTTTTTGGAGCAAAGCCGCCAAAAGGCCAAGAGCTTGATGATCACTACTTTGGAAAGATCAAAGCACGAGTATCCGCATATATGAAAGATCTTGACAATGAACTTTGGAAACTTGGTGTTCTTTCAAAAACAAAACACAACGAAGTGGCTCCTGCTCAACACGAAATGGCACCTGTGTTTACAACAACGAATATAGCTGCAGACCATAACCAACTTGTAATGGAAACAATGCAAAGTGTTGCATTGAAACACTCAATGGTATGTCTTTTGCACGAAAAACCATTTGCAGGCGTAAACGGAAGTGGAAAGCACAATAACTGGTCAATGTCTACTGATACAGGAATAAACCTTCTTGAACCTGGCGACACACCGTATGAGAATGCACAATTTTTACTTTGCTTAGTAGCAGTTATTAAAGCCGTTGACGAATACCAAGGCCTTATGAGAGTATCAGCTTCAAGTGCAGGAAACGATCATCGTCTTGGTGCAAATGAAGCGCCACCAGCAATTGTTTCAATGTTCTTAGGTGAAGAACTTACAGGAATCTTAGAAGCAATTAAAACAGGTTCTGCCTATGCCGGTATGGAAAAAATATCAATGCAAATTGGAGCAAAAGTATTACCTCACTTTCCAAAAGACACAACTGATCGAAACAGAACATCTTCTTTTGCTTTTACAGGAAACAAGTTTGAATTTAGAATGTTAGGTTCAAGTGCTTCTATTTCTGGTTCAAATATTGTTCTTAACTCTGCTGTTGCAGACGTGCTTGAACAATTTGCAAACCAACTAGAAGGAAGCAAAAACTTCAAAGAAGATTTATCAGCACTTATTACAAAAACTATTAACGACCACGATAGAATTATCTTTAACGGAAACGGATACGATGATAGTTGGGTTGTAGAAGCTGAGAAACGAGGCTTACTAAATCTTAAATCAACTCCTGATGCACTTCCTGCATACATCGAGCAAAAAAATATAGATATGTTTGTGCGCCAAGGTGTTTTCTCAGAAACAGAAGTACGTTCACGCCATGAAATTATGTGTGAAAATTATTGCAAAACAATTCAAATTGAAGCACTAACAATGGTAGAAATGACAAAGAAAGATGTTATCCCATCAGCACTAAGGTATGAAAAAGAAATTGCAAAGTCTATTCTTAGTAAAAAAGAAGTTTCAAAAACTATTCCATGTAGCCGTGAAGAAAAACTTCTTAACAAGGTTGCAAGTCTTACAGAATTAGTTTTTGAAAACCTAGAGCTTTTGGAAGCAGCTATTGATGCCAACGACTCACATGATGTCACAAAAGAAACATTCTACATGAGAGACAAGGTTTTTGCGGCAATGCAAGA
>CAYJMR010000188.1:0-2012 GCA_964371375.1 uncultured Treponemataceae bacterium | reverse complement strand
CAAAAGCTATGGCTGTTGGCTCAGAAAAATCACTTACTTGGGTATTGTATGATTTAGGTTTAACTATCTACAGTCCTGAAGAAAGAGGAATCCCACGTCCATAGTAACTAAGAAAATGCCTTCTATGGCATTTTCACCATCGAGTTTAGCACAGCTAAACTCGATTATTTTTTTGTCTTGTATGAGAAACGTTTAATAGGAGGAGTAATGAATGCCTCGGCACAAATGGTGCCTTAACATTCATTTAGTAGTTTGCGCCTGCAAACTCAGTATTGTATGCCGTTTTTTACGCTATGCTTAAAAACGGCTTGAAAAAAATCATGTTCAAAAGCTGAGGCTTTTTCCATGATTTTTTATAGGAGGAAAGATGGACAAGAATGTTGTCAGAAGGTTTGACCTTGTAACCAGTATCGTACTGATAATTGGGTCAATTTGGTTTTTATTTCAATGTAGAAATCTTTTTTTTAATCCATTCGGAAAAAAAGAGGTTTCAGCTGAAGAAACTGTAGAACTTGTAGAAACTTGGTTTCAATCTGCGGCTCTTTTCCCAGCATTAGTTGGCATATTGCTGTTAGTTTCGGGCATTGCTTTATTGGTTATTGCACTTAAAGATGGCGCTCGATTTGATTTCATCACAAAAGAAAATATAAAAAATTTAAAGAATAACAGAGAATTTTGTACTTTTTTAATTGTTGCAGGATTATTAGCAGTGTACATTTATGCTCTCATTCCTTTTTGTAGAGCATTCTTAAATATAATTCCGTATGTATTCCAAGGATTTCCTTTTATGGTAGCAACCTTTTTATACATATCAGCTATGGCTATTATTTTTCAACGTGAGCGCACAAAGAAAAATATTATTATTTCATTAATTGTGGCATTTGTCGCCTCCTTTGTTATTGCTTTTATGTTTAACAAGGGTGCCCTCATTCCATTACCATAAGGAGCTTATCAAATGGAATCTTTATTTAGTTTATTTCAACAACTTTTTTTTATATTAACTGACCCTGTTACAGTCTTAATCCTTATAGCATCTACAACGCTTGGTGTTGTCATTGGAGCACTTCCTGGGCTTACTGCAACTATGGGTATAGCTTTATTAACAGGTTTAACATATAAAATTGAACCAACCTTAGCATTTGCAGTTTTGATGGGAATCTATGTAGGCGGTATTTATGGTGGCTCAATGTCTGCTATTCTTCTTAACATTCCTGGAACTGCCTCTGCAGCAGCTACTGCTTTAGAAGGAAATATTTTTGCTAAAAATGGGCGAGCAGAAATCGCCATTAAAGTTACCCGGGCAGCCTCTGTAATCGGTACCTTTATCGGAGTTCTAGCGCTCACTTTAATTGCAAAACCAATGACTGATATTGCACTTCGTTTTGCCTCTGCCGAATATTTTCTTTTAGCAATTTTTGGTATTTTAATGTGCGGTTCAATTGTAAAAGCAGATATCACTTTAAAAGGGTGGATTGCAGGTTTAATTGGACTGTTAGTAACTTGCGTTGGTTTAGACCAAATTTTAAGTGCACCTCGTTTTTGGTATGGAAACATGAACTTACTAGGTGGTATTCAAATGATACCTGCGATGATTGGTTTCTATGCGATACCTGAAGTTATTAAAGCGTTGGCAAAAAACAATCAACCTCTTGAAGTTAGAAACATAAAAGAGTCAAAACATGAAAAAGTAAATTCATTTGGAATAGCCTTCAAGAACCTTGGTGCTATAATTAAATCTTCACTTGTAGGTGTTGGCGTTGGTGCCCTTCCGGGAGTTGGAGAAGATGTAGCTGCTTGGATTGCATACGATACTGTAAAGAAAAGTAGTAAGCAAAAAGATAAATACGGAAGTGGTGAATGCTACGAAGCAATTATTTCACCTGAGGTTGGAAACAATGCCGCTATCGGTGGAGCTACTATTCCTCTATTAACACTTGCAGTTCCTGGTTCTCCTCCAGCAGCTATTTTGCTTGGTGCATTTATGGTACATAATATTCAACCAGGTCCAATGT
>CAYJMR010000187.1:0-2086 GCA_964371375.1 uncultured Treponemataceae bacterium | reverse complement strand
AAGCAAGTTTTTATTTTTTTAGGGGGCTTGAAACGAAGTCGCGTAAATCGTACAGTTGTTGCGATTAGTGACGTAGGCGGCTTTTTGCGCAAAAACACGACGTTTTAAGCAAAAAGCAAGTCCCCTCATCTCCATAGACGGTTTCGACCGTCTTTTTTTGTCTTTTCAATGATGACCATTTTATTCACTAGATTACATTTGTTTCCATTTATACACTTTTGTGTAGACTATGTGTAGAACTATTTTGAAGATCATTTTTTAGAGTGTGAAACTTCTAACCATCCCCCAATAACCACTTAAACACATTTTTCCTTTTTATTCCGTTTGTGTCACCTTCCCCATAATCCATAGAAAGTAAAAATTTAGGATACTGGTCGTTTATTTCATTAAGAGAGGCAAGTTCTCTATGTAGCACTTCTTCATCAAGCGCATAAAGAGCAACTTGATAATACTCCCTACCTTCGCCCGGTTTTTGAGCAACAAAATCAACCTCAAGAGTTTTTCGCTTGGTTTTTCCATCTGCTTGTTTTACAAACTTTGTATCTACTTTGCCAACAGTTACTTTATATCCCCTTCTAAGCAATTCTAAGTACACAACATTTTCTAAGATATGCCCCATGTCACGGTCTTCATTACCAAGCAAAGCCATTCTGAGGCCTACATCTGAAACATAATATTTTGAGTTCCCATTTAATATGTGCTTTCCTTTTAAGTCATATCTATCACAGCGATATAATAAATAACTATCGAGAAGCCCTTGAATATATTTATCAATTGTAGGAACGGTCGTTGCATTTCCACTTGCTTTCAATTGTTTTTCAATATTTCTAAGTGAGGTTTCACTTCCAATATTATCAAAAAGATAACGAATTACTGCATCCATTTTAGCTGTGTCTGAAATATTAAAACGCTTTACAATATCTTTTTGAATTGTATTAAGATAAACGGTATTCAAAAGATAATCATTTATAAGCTCTCTATTGCCGGTAAAATCTACTGTTTGAGGGAAAGCACTTTCTGTTATATATCTTGAATATGCTTCTTGTGAATTTTGCAAAGCATTTAAATCGCCTTCAGTTTTAACTTTTGGATGAGTTTTTAAAATGTAAGCAGTATAGTATTCTTTAAACGAATATGGTTGCATTTTTATTTCCATATATCGTCCACCAAAAGTATTAGCTAAATCTCCCGAAAACATGTATGCATTTGATCCTGTCAAATATAGGTCAACATTGTCTATTAAACGCAATGCATTGGCTACCTGTTGCCAATCTTCCAAAAGTTGCACTTCATCTATAAATACATAATTCATCTTGTTGGGGTTAATTTTTGGAAGAATGAAATCTATAAGTGTGTTATAGTCTGCAAGCAGTTTATTATCATTTAAAATAAGTCCTATTTCTCGTGTTTGCAAAATATCTTCAAGATTAATACTTATAATTTGTTCAAGCGAAACATTATAAGACATCTTAAGTTTTGTTTGAAAAAGTGAAAAAAGTTTAGATTTTCCGCATCTCCTAACACCTGTAACGATCTTTACTAAATCGGCATTTGGTAAAAGGCTAATAAGTTTTTCTACATACTTAGGTCTATCTATAAGTATTTCATGTTCTTTTTTCATACACTAAGTATACTTTACAAAAATGTGTTTGTCAACGCTTTTGTTAAATCAATTTTACAAAAGTGTGTTTTTTAACATTTTTGTTAATTCCACTTTACAAAAATGTGTTTTTAACACTTTTGTAAAGTGGTTTCTAAAACTTTTTCAAAAAAGCCTTAGTTCTGTCTTCTTTTGGATTTTTTATAAGATCTTCGGCATTCCCTTCTTCCACAATAACACCGCCATCCATAAAAATAATGCGGTCGGCAAGACTTGCAGCAAAAGCCATTTCGTGAGTAACAACAGCCATAGTCATTTTTTCGTCGGCAAGGGAGCGAATAACTTTTAAAATTTCTGAAGTGAGTTCAGGGTCAAGAGCACTTGTAGGCTCATCAAAAAAAAGCACTTCTGGCTTTAATGCTAGGGCACGTGCAATAGACACACGTTGTTGTTGCCCCCCTGAAAGTTGATACGGATAAGCTTTTT
>CAYJMR010000186.1:0-2091 GCA_964371375.1 uncultured Treponemataceae bacterium | reverse complement strand
TTTCTGTGTTGTCTGTTCTTATTCCGGGAATTGAGCCGCCATTTTCCCGAATGTTTTTTGCCATTTCTGTGGGGTTCAAGGTTACCTGAGTATAGAAATAAGCAAAAAATACAATAAGAAGTATTAACGCTATATTATAGGCCCATCCAGTTGGAGTAAGCCATGTTGCTAGTCTATTTAACCAGCGAATTTCCGGACCTAAACTTGTTGCAATTTGCAAAGGAAAAGTTAAAAATGAAGAAGCAAAAATTACAGGTATAACTCCGGATGGATTAAGCTTAAATGGTATGTATGTGTTTTGTCCACCATACATTTTTCGACCGACTACACGCTTTGCATAATGAATAGGTATTTTTCGCTGCCCTTGTTGCTCATAGACTACAAGGCAAATAATTACGAAAAACATAATGGCAACAACTACGGTAACAACAAGCATTTGTGCACCTTGTTCATTTACTAAACGTCCAAGTTCAAAAACTGCAGCTGGCAATCTTGCAACGATACCCGCAAAAATAATCATTGAAACACCGTTTCCGATACCTCTAGCAGTTATTTGTTCACCAAGCCAAATTGCAATCATAGTTCCGGTTGTCATAGTTAACATAAACAATAGTGTAAAACCAAGTCTTGAATCCATAACAACTGCACCCGGAATACTGTACGCGAGAACTGTTCCTGCATAACCTTGTATCATAGCTACAAAAACTGTTGCTATTCGAGTCCATGACTGTACCTTACGTTGTCCACCCTCTTCTTGCGATATACGCTTCAAGGTCGGAAAAATTATAAGTGCTAAGTTCATAATAATCTGTGATGAAATGTACGGCATAACACCGAGCATAAACACAGAGAAATTTGAAAACGCACCACCAGCAAAAAAGTCCATATAATCAACAAAGGCATTCCCTTGACTCAAAGAATCAAAGTATGACGTTAATGCTTGAGGACTAATTCCTGGTATGGTAAGTATACTACCCAACCGAAACACTGCCAATACTCCAATAGTAAAAAGCAGTCTTTCGCGTAGTTCCTTTACCCTAAACATATTCACAATAGGATTTGCCATTTTATTTCCCTACTTCCTATTCAGCTGAAACGGTAACCGTTCCGCCGGCTTTTTCAATTTTTTCTTTAGCTACAGAAGAAATTTTAGTAACTTCTACAGTTAACTTTTTTGTTACATCCCCGTTTGAAAGAATTTTAATTAAAGGCTGAGCATTTTTATTAATCATACCTTTTTCTGCCAAAGTCTTTACATTAACGGTTTCGCCGTCAGCATATTTCGCTTCAAGGTCACATACATTTAGTACAAGATATTCTTTTTTGAAAGGATAGTTTGAAAAACCACGTCTTGCAATACGTCTGAATAAAGGCATTTGTCCACCTTCAAAACCTACGTATACTTTGCCACCAGAACGAGATTGCTGTCCTTTATTACCTCTACCTGCTGTAGTACCTCTTCCTGAAGAAGAACCACGACCGACAATTCTTTTTTTCTTATTAGCACCTTTTGGTGCAGAGAGATTAAAATCTGACATTATTTTATCTCCTCAACTTTTACTAAGTGAGAAACAGCTGCAACCATACCTAAAATAGCAGGAGTTGCTTCTTGCTCTACACTGGAGTTTATTTTTTTTAAGCCTAAAGATCGTACAGTTGCTCTCTTTGGAGGTTTTTGACCAATGGTGCTTTTTACTAAAGTTACTTTAATTTTCTTGGCCATACTTAACCCCACATATCGTTTAGGGATTTACCCCTATTTTTTGCAACACTACTTGCGTTCATTACGTTCTTTGCTGCTTTAAAAGTAGCTCTTACAACGTTAACAGCAGTATTTGATCCCAAAGACTTAGACATAATATCTGTAGCCCCTGCAGCTTCCATAATGGCACGTACAGCACCACCAGCAATAATTCCTGTACCACCACAAGCTGGCATTAAAAGTACTTTTGCACCTTTGTAGTCTGCTTGTATTCTATGTGGTAAAGTACCGTTTTTTAAAGGTAATTGAATTAAATTTCTCTTTGCCTTATCAATACTTTTTCTAATTGCTTCAGTTACATCATTCGCTTTACCAAAACCATAACCTAC
>CAYJMR010000185.1:0-2099 GCA_964371375.1 uncultured Treponemataceae bacterium | reverse complement strand
TTGGTGTATTTAGTGCTAACGAATACTTAACAAGAGCAAACCTTATGAAAGCATATGACATAGAAAAAGCAGCTACTCCATTATATCCTGCTAAAAAGGTATGTGTTGTAGGGGCAGGAAACGTTGCAATGGATGCCGCTCGTATGGCACTTAGACTCGGTGCAGAAGAAGTAAACATCATTTACAGACGTACCCGAAACGAAATGCCTGCTCGAAAAGAAGAAGTCGATCATGCTGAAGAAGAAGGCGTAGTATTTAGATTCTTAGAAAATCCAATTAAAGCAATTGGAGATGAAAACGGACGAATAATTGGCGTTGAAGTACTATCATACGAGCTTGGTGAACCAGACGAATCTGGAAGAAGAAGCCCGGTAGCAGTTAAAGGAAGCGAACACGAAGTTCCATGTGATGCTCTTATTGTAGCACTTGGCAATGGTTCTAACCCTTTAATGGAAATGACCACTCCTGGCTTAGAAGCTGACTCTAGAGGTCGAATAAAAGCAGATGAAAACGGGAAAACAACCTACCCTAACGTATGGGCTGGTGGTGACATCGTTTTAGGAGCTGCAACTGTTATTCTTGCGATGGGTGAAGGCCGAAAAGCAGCTGCGAGCATCAATGAGTATTTAGCAAAGTAATTTACAATAAATATAAAAAAGAGTTTAGCCAATGCTAAACTCTTTTTTTATGCCTACAAAATACTAGCTTACTTATTTACCACGTTTTCAGGCTTACCTGCAACATACGCGTTTAAATTGCTTACAGCAATGTCCATTAAGCGTCCGCGGCTTTCTTTTGGCGCCCATGCAATATGTGGGGTAATAATACAATTTTTTGCCTTTAATAAAGGATTTTCAGCCTTAATTGGCTCAGAGCTTACAACATCAAGACCTGCATACCCTACTTTACCAGAGTTTAATGCATCAGTTAAATCTTGTTCAACTACTAGTGGTCCACGGCTTGTATTAAGAATAATTACACCATCTTTCATTTTTGCAATATTATCTTTGTTTACAATACCTTCAGTTGATGGGAACAATGGGCAGTGCAGTGAAATTACATCTGATTTTGTAAGTAATTCATCGAGTGTAACATATTCTCCAATTGCTTTTCCTGCATCACTTTGGTATTCGTCAAAGGCAATGATGTTCATGCCAAATGCCTTTGCTATTTTTGCAGTTTCTTGTCCAATTCGACCAAAACCAATAACACCAAAAGTTTTTCCTGCTAGCTCCATTAATGGATAATCCCAGTAGCACCAGTCAGGACAATTTTGCCACTTACCTTCAAAAACAGTTTTACTATGATGACCTACATGATGGCAAATTTCTAATAGAAGCGCCATTGCAAACTGTGCTACAGCCGTTGTTCCGTAAGTTGGAATATTTGAAACAGGAATTCCCTTCTCTTTAGCAGCTTCAACATCCACAACGTTATAACCTGTCGCCAAAACACCTACAAACTTTAAATTTGTACAAGCAGCAAAGACTTCTTTTGGAAGCGGTGTTTTATTTGTATACACAACTTCGGCATCACCTACCCTTTTAATGATTTCTGCAACGTCAGTTAAAGATGTTCTGTCATAGACCGTAACTTCACCAACTTTTTCAAAACCTTCCCAACTTAAATCTCCCGGATTTTCTGTATATCCGTCTAATACTACAATTTTCATACCTTTACTTTCCTTTATCTTCTAATAATGTAACTTTATTAAGTGTGTTTTGTTTATATAGCACACTCTTCTCTTTAGGTCCAAAGGCCTAAAGTTGTTTTGCGCTCAGCGTATTATACCACAAAGAAAAACAAATATTCCAGTGGTACAACTACCGCAAGTGCAATCATTGAAAAAATCCATGCCGTATTTGCAACATCCTTATCTGCTTTATAAATGGTAGGAACCAATATTGAGTTAAACCCACATGGAACCAATGTCATTATGATTATTACTTTTAATACCAATCCATTTTCAAGATATTGAATCCCAAACATCAGCGCAGCCGAAATGGAAATAAGCGGCGCAAATATATATTTTATTAGTACAACCGCAATGCCTTCTTTTATAAATGTTTTTGTTTTACCTAAGTCCATTTTTGTAGCTA
>CAYJMR010000184.1:0-2235 GCA_964371375.1 uncultured Treponemataceae bacterium | reverse complement strand
TTATCATTTGGAGCAACATATACATGCACAGAATACAATACTTTATCTTTAGGACGATATTCTTTTGCGGGTAGCACTAGGCTTCCGTCTTCGTGCACCATAATAATGCCGTTAATGGCATTTTTGTCTGTTTCGAAGTCAATAGGATTTCCAGATTCGTCAACAGGAGGGTTAAAAAACTTTGGCACTTCTGGTCTTGTAAGCCCAACGTACCTGTGTTCAGGAACTTCAAAGAAATCGCATGATACCAGTAATAAAAAGGGTAATACAATAAAAATAATTTTTTTCATAATTTATACTCTGAATTTTTGGAATGAAATAAACCACGCTGGCTTACTATACTTTTTTAAAGAGTTTAAAGGCTTTTGAAACGAGTGTCAAGGTTTTTTTAATATTATGGAACAAATTTTTACTAAGGTGTTTTTTGTGTAAGAAAGAGTCCTTGTTGAAAGTTTTTTTTTATATTATACTGTAAATATAGCAATCTAGGTGGTATTATGCAAGGAAAATATTTATTCACATCAGAATCTGTTGGAGAGGGGCACCCTGATAAATTATGCGACCAAATATCTGATGCGGTGCTCGATGCCTGTTTAAGAGAAGACCCAGAAAGCCATGTAGCCTGTGAAACCTTTGCTTCAACAGCACTTGTGTTAGTTGGAGGGGAAATTACAACGCACGCATTTGTAGATATTCCAGAGCTAGCTAGAACCATAGCTGGCGAAATTGGTTACACAAATGCAGATTATGGGCTAGACTGTAATTCAATGGCTGTATTGAACGTAATTCACTCGCAATCGCCCGATATTAATCAAGGTGTTATTGGAACAGGGCTAGATGAGTATAAAGGGCAACAAGGGGCGGGGGACCAAGGAATGATGTTTGGTTTTGCGTGTTCTGAAACACCAGAATTAATGCCAGCACCTATTACTTTTTCACATGACATTTTACGAAAAGCAACAACTCTTAGAAAAGATAAAACAATTCCCTGGCTTAGACCAGATGCAAAAAGTCAAGTAACCATTGAGTATGAAGGAAACAAACCCTTAAGAATTGATACGGTTGTAGTTTCGCACCAGCATGACCCAGAGGTAACACATAACACAATAAAAGAATGTGTAATTGAAGAAATAATAAAGCCCGTGTTAAACCCAACAGGTTTAATGGACGCAAACACAAAGTTTTTTATTAACCCAACGGGGCGTTTTGTTACCGGTGGCCCCTATGGGGATACAGGGCTAACAGGAAGAAAAATTATAGTAGATACCTATGGTGGTATGGGGCGCCACGGAGGTGGTGCTTTTAGTGGAAAAGATCCTTCAAAAGTAGATCGCTCGGCAGCTTATATGGCCCGATATATTGCAAAAAACATCGTGGCAGCAAAACTGGCAGAGCGATGCGAAGTACAGCTCGCGTATGCTATTGGAGTTCCTTTTCCTGTTTCTATTATGGTTGAGACTTTTGGCACAGGAAAGGTTGAAGAATTTGCCCTTTCAAAGGCTGTTAGCGAAGTTTTTGATTGTTCTCCTGGTGGAATCATTTCTACACTGGATCTAAAAAAACCAGTATATCAAGCAACCTCTGCCTATGGACATTTTGGGCGAAGTGAGTTTGCATGGGAAAAACTGGATAAAGTTGAGGCTTTATTACAAGCAATTAAATAAAGGATATGAATGGCAGAAAGAATCTCTTCGCTACAACTGTTAACTCGTGATGAAATAATTGAGGTTTTTTCTCGTTTTAAAAAGCAAAATCCAGAGCCAAAATCAGATCTTATTTTTCACAGTCCATATACCTGCTTAGTCTCAGTTGCTTTGTCAGCACAAACAACAGATAAAGGTGTAAATAAAGCAACTGAACACCTTTATAAAGTTGCTGATACCCCTGAAACAATGGTAGCACTTGGCGAAGAAAAACTAATTGAATATATTCGCACCATAGGGCTTTATCGCAATAAAGCTAAAAATGTAATAAAACTCAGCCAAATGCTCATAGAAAATTTTAATTCAGAAGTTCCGCAAAAAAGGGATGATTTGGAAAGCCTTCCTGGCGTTGGACGAAAAACGGCAAATGTTGTATTAAATGTCGTGTTTGGTGAGCCCACCATGCCAGTAGATACACATTTATTGCGTATATCTCCGCGAATTGGTCTTTCTACAGGGGTTACGCCTGAACAAGTAGAAAAAGACTTGTTAGAGTGCATACCAGGCGAATTTTTAGATCATGCTCACCATT
>CAYJMR010000183.1:1717-2324 GCA_964371375.1 uncultured Treponemataceae bacterium | reverse complement strand
ATATTGACCTACTGGTTAGGATAAACACAAAAGCTAAATGCGTTGTGCAAATGACTCTTACAGCATATGATGAAGAATTATGCAAAATACTTGAACCGAATGTTGCAACTACAAAAAGGCGTTTTGAAGTTCTAAAAGAGATGCAAAGGTTAGGTATTCCAACCATAGTTTGGCTCACTCCCATTCTGCCACTTATTAATGACACGGAGGAAAATATTGCGGGGCTTCTTAATTATTGTAAGGAAGCCGGTGTAAAAGGAATTGTAACCTTTGGAATTGGCATGACGCTACGGTATGGAAACCGAGAATATTATTATAAAAAATTAGAAGAACATTTTCCTGAGGTGAGAAAAGAGTATATAAAAAAATATGGAAAAAGCTATGGAATACGTAGCCCTAAAAGTGCTAAACTTAACAAGATAATAAAAACATTTTGCACAGAAAACAATATTTTATATGGTGAAAAAGAAGTTTTTAATTATGTATGGACTTTTGAAGATAAAGAACAATTAAGCTTGTTTGAATAAAAACATTACTTTTTCACAACCGTAATATTTACCGGAACATCATACACTCTTTCATGCAATGTTTTAAACTCGCCATCTTT
>CAYJMR010000183.1:0-1707 GCA_964371375.1 uncultured Treponemataceae bacterium | reverse complement strand
AACAGCTAAGTTTATTTGAGGAATAAAATATGACACACACTAAACACACCGAGAAGAAAATCATTCATCCCGATTCTGACACTGTAGTAGTATTTATTCATGGTATTTTAGGAACGCCTTGGCATTTTAAGGATTTTGAAAAGTGTATTCCTGAGTCATGGTCAATGTGTAATATCTTATTAAAAGGTCATGGGTCTGGCGTTGAAGATTTTTCTAATGCTACTATGAACGATTGGAAAAAACAAGTGACCGAAGAAATAGGCATATTATCAAAAAAATTTAAGAGAATTTTTTTAGTGGCACATTCAATGGGCTGCTTGTTTTCTCTGCGCATGAGTAAACTCTTTCCAAACTCAATTAAAGGACTCTTTTTTTTAGCGCCACCACTCAAAATTACCTTAAAGCTTCCAATTATATTTACTTCAATAAAAATTATTTTTGAGCTTAAATCTTTTGATGTGCGTGTACATGCTGCAAAAGAAGCATATAGTATTGCAAGTGAGAAAAATCTACTGCACTATATTCCATGGATACCTAACTTTTTAAGCTTGCTTATGGAATCTATAAAAATGAGAAAGTACGCATTGAAACTTAATATTCCATGTCAAATATATTTGTCTCAAAAAGATGAACTTGTCTTAAAATCGTCTGCAAAATATTTTAAAAATAATGCGCATACAAGTATACATATACTCAAAAAATCACAACATTTTTATTACGACGATACTGACTATAGCTTTTTATTACAAGAGTTTAAATCATTTTGCAACAAATATACCTACTGTTAAAAAATATACTGCGCCAAGCCAACGTTTTTTGACCGCTTCCTTGGTAAAAAGCTTACAAACTATTATCATGATAGGGCTATGAGGTAAAGTGTAATATGTGTTAGTTTGTATCTAAATATTTTATATTTTTTTTGTTGCAACACCAAAGCAAAGTATATCACCTAGATAATATGATTCTATTTTCCAATCAAGTTGCTCAATCAAGGAAAGTGTGTTTTTGTTTATTTGGCATCCTTTACTAAAGGCTTTCCAAATATAATTTAGCTTATCAAACATACTACCTATTTTACCTGCGGGGCGAACATGTTCCATAAAAATATATCTTCCAGAGGGTTTTAATACCCGCTCAATTTCTTTTACTGCGATAGCAGGATTCTCGACCGAACAAAGTATGAGGCTTGCAACAATAGTATCAAAACTATTATCAGCAAAAGGAAGGCTTTCAATTGATGCCTCTATAAATTCAACATTTTGGCCTTTTAATGTATGATTTTTTATATCAGAGGCAACAAGTTTTTCAACCTTGGAAAAGTCATAAAAAGGGTAGTTAGCTCCCGTACCAAATCCTACTTCAAGTACCTTGCCAATAGCTGTAGGGATGTATGTGCTACGTACTTTTCTGAGCCATCGCTTTTCAATTGGTGTCATAAATTTGTCATATAGATTCATATTTTTTCCTTTTGCGCTATTGCGTACAAAAAAGATACTTTATTATCGGTAAAGTATGTACCGTAACACAGTAATATGATTGGTCCATTATCCTATAATAAGATACAGAGGAAAGTTATTTATTCTTATTCACCAATCAATTTTCATTGATTTTTACCCTCTTTACTTTTTTTTTGCAATGTGTTACTATGTTAGAAATTAACAAGCCGGCGTGGTGGAATGGTAGACACGATAGACTCAAAATCTATTG
>CAYJMR010000182.1:0-2479 GCA_964371375.1 uncultured Treponemataceae bacterium | reverse complement strand
TGGGAGGGGTTTCATGAACGAATGGCTTAAAAAGCTTTTTTCTCAAATTAAAGAATTCTGGGCAAAGTGGACTGTTGTTCAGAAAGTTATTGTGTCGGGTGTTGCTGTAGTGATTCTAATCGCTCTTATCCTTGTGCCCGCTATATCATCTCAACCTACAACTGTACCTCTTTTTAGTGTTCCTGTAACGGATGAAGTATTGCGTGACCAAATTGTTTTTCGTTTGGCAGAAGAGAATATTTCTGTAGATGTGAGCGATTCAGGAATGATGTATGTTGAAGATGATTCAACTGCTAGAAGAATGCGCTCTATTTTAGTTACAGATGATTTAGTTCCTACAAATGTAGATCCTTGGTCACTATTTGATGTTGAACGATGGACAACTAGTGATTTTACAAATGATGTAAATTTACAAAGAGCTATTACTGCACAAATTACCAGTCATATTGAAGCTATTGATGATATCGATAGAGCAGATGTAATGCTTGCTATGCCTGAGAGGGAATTATTTGCAGAAAATCAACAACCAGTTTCAGCAAGTGTTATTCTAACACCAAAGCCTGGAAGTGATTTTAACAGCGATAAAACAAAAATTGAGGGTGTTCAAAAACTTTTAATGATGGCAATTGCTGGTCTTGCTGCAGAAAATATTACCATTACCGATGAGTCTGGAATTGTTTTGAATGATTTTGACGGTTTGCAAGATATAGAACGTGTTGATATAATTGAAAAAGAACAGTTACTTATCAAAAACTTTGAAGCAATGCAACGAAAAGAAGTCTTGGATGCCTTGCAAGAAATTTATAGCACCGATAGGGTTCGAGATTTAAATATCAGTATTGATATGGATATGTCGCAACAAGAAATTGCTACAACCGAGTATTTTCCGTTTACACGTGTTGCTGATAATCCCGATACCCCATACGATGACAGTCAGGTTTTTGACTCTGTAACTTTATCCTCACAAGAGATTAATAAAGAATGGCGAGGAACAGGCTTTAACCCAGAAGGACCAGCAGGTGTTGAGGGACAAAATCCACCGGTGTATTCTGATATGTCAAATGTATACGGAATAAATACAGAAAGCTCTGTAACTCAAAATCAAGCAATAAATACTCGCCAAACGCAAGAAGTAAGAAGTCCTTCTCAAGGAAAGGTAACAGTTTCTGTTAATATTGACGGTCGTTGGGAGAGAAACTATGATGAAGAAGGTACTCTTCTTATTTCTCCTAATGGACAAATTCAAAGAACATATATTCCATTAACTCAGGAAGAAATTCTTTCTGTACAGGAAATAATTGAAGGTGCTGTTGGTTATGACAGGGCACGAGGTGATTCAGTAGTGGTAAGGAATGTTCAGTTTGATAGAACTTTACAGTTTGCAGAAGAAGATGCTGAATTCTTACGACAAGAACAAACCAGAAGAACAATTTTAATTTCAATTGTATCTCTTATAGCAATACTATTAGCCTTTATAGCTGTTCGCTTTATCACACGTGAACTTGAACGTCGTAGAAGACTTAGAGAAGAAGAACTATTACGAAAGCACCAACTAGAGCGTGAAAGAACCTTATGGGAAGCTCAACAAGCGGGTATGGAAGTTACTATGTCTGTTGAAGAGCGTGAAAGAGCCGAGCTTCAAGAAAATGCAATCACAATAGCTAGAGAACATCCAGAAGATGTTGCTATGCTCATTCGCTCATGGTTGATGGAGGAATAAAAAAATGGCAGGAACTCAAGGTAAATCTTCAAGTGGCGGAAACTCAAAGAAGAAAGATTATAAAAACCTTAATGGACGTCAAAAAGCTGCTATTTTCATGGTGTCTCTTGGTGCTGATCTTTCGGCAGAAATTTTTAAGCATTTAAGAGAAGATGAAGTTGAAACATTAACATTTGAAATTGCACGTTTTGAAACGGTTGATGCAGAATTGAAAGAAGCCGTTCTACGAGAATTTCAAGAAATGATACAAGCTCAAAACTTTATCACTTCTGGTGGTATTGATTTTGCTCGAGAACTACTTGAAAAATCTCTTGGTAGTCAAAAAGCAATTGATATTATTAATAGGCTCACAAGTTCTTTGCAAGTGCGTCCGTTTGACTTTATTCGCCGGACAGACCCTGCACATCTATTAAACTTTATACAACAAGAACATCCGCAAACCATTGCGCTTATTCTTGCATACTTAGAGCCAAATAAAGCATCAATTATATTACAAAACCTTCCCGATGAAGTTCAAAGTGAAGTTGCTCGTCGTATTGCAACTATGGACAGAACTTCACCTGATGTTTTGCGTGAAGTTGAACGTGTTCTTGAAAAGAAACTTTCTACACTGTCAAGTGAAGACTATACTGCAGCCGGTGGTGTTGAAAGTATTGTTGAAATCCTTAACCTTGTTGACCGTTCTTCAGAAAAGGCTATTATCGAATCTCTTGAAGAAGATGATCCAGACTTAGCAGAAGAAATCAAAAAACGTATGTT
>CAYJMR010000181.1:0-2500 GCA_964371375.1 uncultured Treponemataceae bacterium | reverse complement strand
GCGTAAAGGAGTACAAATTATGGAAATAATCAATTTGATTTGGGAAACACTTTTTAATAATGTACTAGCCAGACCTGCAATCTTTATTGGATTGTTGGTTGTTATAGGCTATGTTCTATTGAAAAGAAAATGGTACGAAGTTTTTGCAGGTTTTGTAAAGGCTGCTGTAGGGTACATGATTTTGCAAGCAGGGGCAAAGGCACTTTTAACGAGTGTTTCACCTATGCTTACTGGCTTACAACAAAAGTTCCAATTGGATGCTGTTGTTATCGATCCTAACTTTGGGTTTGCGGCTGCGAATACCGCTTTAGAATCTATAGGAATTACAACATCCTTTGCTATGATTACACTTTTAATCGCATTTTTATGGAATATTCTCTTACTTGTATTTAGAAAGCAAACAAAGGTTAGAACACTTTTTACAACTGGCCACATTATGGTAAAGCAAGCAACTGTTGCAACATGGATTGCCTTTTTCTTATTACCAGAATTACGTAACATGGGTGGTGTTGCTCTTACCGGTATTTTAATAGGTACATATTGGTCTGTATTTTCTAATCTCACCGTTGAAGCCACTCAAGACTTAACCGATAAAGCAGGCTTTGCAGTTGGGCACCAACAAATGCTCGGTGTATGGTTTGCAGATAAATTTTCTCCTAAAATTGGTAAAAAAGAAAATTCTGTTGATAACATTAAAATGACAGGGTTTATGAAAATATTTGATGACTATGTTGTTTCAACTACCGTTATTATGATGTTCTTTTTTGGTATAATTATTCTTATTATTGGTGAGCCATTAATGAGAGAGCTTGATTCTAGTTTTGCTAAGAGTCTTGCATTCCCTGTGTATATTTTTGAAAAATGTGCATCATTTGCTGTTAACCTTGTAATCTTAAAAACTGGGGTTAGAATGTTCGTAGGTGAAATGGTTGAATCTTTTGAAGGCATTTCTTCTTCAATTCTTAAAGGTAGTTTACCTGCAGTTGACTGTGCAGCAACATATGGATTTGGTTCTCCAAATGCAGTAAGTTTAGGTTTTGTTTTCGGGGCAATTGGTCAAATTATTGCTATTGCTGGTTTATTAATTTTCAAATCACCATTAATGATTATTCCAGGGTTCGTTCCATTGTTCTACGATAATGCAACAATCGGTTTATATGCAAATAACAAAGGTGGATTTAAAGCTCTTATTGTAATGTGTATTGGTAGTGGTTTATTCCAAGTACTTGGAAGTGCCTTTGCAATTATACTTTTTGGTATGAGCGGTTTTGGCGGATATGTTGGAAACCTTGACTGGGCAACATTGTGGCCTGTATTAGGTGTTATTATTAAATACCTTGCAGTTCCAGGTGTTATCCTCTGCATCATAGGTATGCTAATTATTCCTCAAGTTCAATACAGAAAAAATAAAGAAAATTATTTTAATCTAGAAGGATAATATATGTTAAAAGTAATGGTAGCCTGTGGTTGTGGCATGGGAAGCAGTCAAGTGATGAAAATGAGAGCTTCAGCTGTTTTTAAAGAACTAAACGTTGAGGTAAACATTCATCACACCAGTGTTGACGAAGCAATGTCAACAGCAAGTGGTTATGACTTAGTTATTGTTTCTGAAACATTAATAAGAAATTTTAAAGAGTCAGAAAAAACAACATTAATTGGCTTAAAAAATCTTATGTCGAAAGATGAGATGAAACAAAAAATATTGGATTCAAAAATTCTTGAAAATGCAAAATAATATAATTTATATACATTCCCACGACAGTGGGGATGTGTTTAGCCCATACGGCTACAATGTACCGAGTCCTCATATTCAAAATTTTGCAAATGATGCAACAGTGTTTGAAAACGGTTTTTGTGTAAGCCCTACTTGTTCTCCAAGTAGGTCTGCACTATTAACTGGAATATATCCGCACGCAAATGGAATGCTAGGGCTTGCAAATCGAGGATTCACCTTAAACTCGTATGATGATCACATTGTGCGAAAACTAAAAAAGCAAGGGTATACAACGGCGCTCTGTGGTATTCAACATGAATATGGGCGCTATGTAGAGCACCAAAAAGGTGCACAGGCTATTGGGTACGATGAAGACATCAGTGCTGAAAATACATGGAAAGAAGAAAAAGACTATGTGTTTTGGGATGATGTAAATACTTTGAATGCGGTAGATTGGCTTGAAAATGTTGATGCTTCAAAGCCCTTCTTTTTGTCTGTTGGATACTTTTGTACCCACAGAGAATATCCAGATACCGAAGGTGAATGTTCTGAAAGCGAGTTACCTGAATTTTTAGATAACACTTCTGAGGTGAGAAAAGACTTTAAAGGGCACTTAAAAAGTATTGAAATACTTGATAAGAATGTAGAAAAGCTTTTACAAGCGCTTAAAAAAAATGGTCTTTATGAAAATACGGTAATTATTCTTACATCTGACCATGGTATTGCCTTCCCAAAATGTAAGTGTACATTATTTGATAGTGGTTCAAAGGTATCACTTATTGTTCG
>CAYJMR010000180.1:0-2538 GCA_964371375.1 uncultured Treponemataceae bacterium | reverse complement strand
TGGTCGTAATTGTATGTGATATTGAAGTCCAACTTCGCCTGAATAGTTTTGCATAATGTTCTCCTAGTCAATTAATAATTAAGAATTAACAACTTATATTATAACACATGATTTTGAAATTGTGTATTTTTTTTAGTAGTCCTTGATTAAGAGCTTTTATTTAAAGTTTTTTTTGATGGAAGTGCTGTCAATTGACCAAAAGAAAGAAACATACTATGATAGTATATGCTTTATCGCAGATAATAGCGAAAACTAAAAGCAAAAAAGGATATTAAAATGAAAAAAATTGTATTGCCATTCTTTATAGCTGCAATCGTCCTTATAGGATGTACATCAACACCATCAGAGCCAGTTGCAACAACTACAGCAGAGGGTTTAACAAATAGAGGAGATAGATGGACAGTCATCACAACCCCACCAGAATATGGTAGCGCAATTGTGTATAATATTACATCTGAAAACTATTCTTATAACTTCTCAATCGGAAAACAAACAGTCAACGGGCAAACAATATATCCTTGCGTTATAATGGAACAAACTGGCGAAGTCTACGCAGAAGACCGATGGGATACCTATGAATTCAATGTGGGTGGGGAACTTATCAGTCTCAAAGACCCTCTAGTTCACGCACTTGAAGGTGAGAAAAAAGGACTTGCAGTTAGTGGCCAAGTAACAGCAAGCGACATAGAAAAAATGGCACATGCTGCATTTGTAGATGTAATGCTTTCAAACTATGACGACAGTAGTGTAAACATCATTAATACCCTACCTATAGAGTATCAAGCAGAACTTTTGAATTTATAATACGGGCGCCTCGGCTGTCTTCACAGCCGACCGCGCTTTTCGGGGTTTCGCTTACGCTTCATTCATCCCTGCAGGTTTGCCACGAGCAAACCTCTGCAGGGACGAACAGCTACGCTGCCCCTACAATCCCTGGCGCGTTCCGTAGCAAAACCTACATCCCCAAAAGTGCAGCCCCAATAACGCCAGCAGTATTGTTTAACGCTCCACAACAAATATATGGTAACTTTGTAGTAGGCCCTTTAAGACATTCTTTTTGAGCAATTGCTCTAAGTGGCTCTAAAAGAGTCTCTCCTTCTTTACTTATTCCGCCAGCTAATGTAATTATCTGTGGCTGAAAAATACTGGTAGCATTTACAATAATAGCCCCCAAGGCTTCAAAATATTTTTCCAGTGCCAGAAGGGCTGCTTCATCACCTTTTTCTGAAGCTCTAAAAGCTGTACGCCCTGTAACACCATCTTCACTACCACCAGCTTCCGTCCACATAATCGAGTCTGGATACTTTTCCATAAACTCTAAACTTGTTGCCTTTAAACCCCTGGAAGAAGCATACCTATCGGCGCAACCCTTTCTGCCACAGGAACAAAGCCTTCCACCTAAATCTATAACAGTATGTCCCAGCTCTCCTGCAAGCCCGTTTTGGCCACGGAATATTTTTGAATCCATAATAATGCCAGAACCAATACCTGTACCAATGGTAATTGAAATAAGGTCGGTGTACGCATTTAGGCTTGAGTCTTTTGGAGGTTCTTTTCCAACACCAGCCTTAAACTCACCAAAGGCTGCAGCATTAGCATCATTTTCTACCAATACTTCAAGGCCAAGCTTTTTTTGGATATACTCTTTTATAGGAACATCAAAAAAGTTGAGGTTAACGGCTTGCTCAACAACACCCCTTTTTACATCAATAATACCAGGTGTTCCAACACCAAGTTGCGAAAAATCATGAATACTTAGACCTGCCTTGTTTACAGCATCTAGTGCCGTGGCACAGCAATCATCTAAAACTTCACTCCAAGGTCTCGATGCATTTGTTTTACATTCTGATGATGCAATAATTTCATATTGCTCATTTATAACAGCTGTTTTTATTGCCGTTCCACCTAAATCTATTCCTAAATACTTCATATATTTAAATTATGTGGTATAATACAAGGTATGTCAAGCAATAAAAATGGTATGTTAGAAATTTGCGTAGATTCATTAGAATCTGCTATCGAGGCAGAAAAGCATGGTGCAAAACGAATTGAACTTTGCGCAAACCTCATTATCGGAGGAACCACTCCAACAAACGCTCTCATTGAAGAAGTGAAAAAGAATCTTTCAATTCCGTTTCATGTTCTCATTCGCCCACGCTTTGGTGATTTTTTATACTCTGAAAATGAAGTCACCATGATGGAAAAAGAAATTGCTCAGGCAGTTAAGCTTGGTGCAGATGGCATTGTCATAGGCTGCCTTACAAAAGATGGCTCATTAGATGTACCTACAATGGAAAGATTAATAGCAAGTGGACGCTCTCAAAACAACAATATTTCTATCACTCTTCACAGAGCCTTTGATATGTGTAGCGATCCTTTCAAAGCTCTAGAAGAAGCAGAGAACTTAGGCATTAATACCATACTTACATCTGGTCAAAAAGAGTCTTGCTATGACGGGCGAGAGCTCCTTTCAAAACTGGTACAAGAATGTAAGAATGTGCAAATCATGGCAGGCGGAGGCTTAAAGCCTAACCTTAT
>CAYJMR010000179.1:0-2539 GCA_964371375.1 uncultured Treponemataceae bacterium | reverse complement strand
GATGCACCACCAATAAGTACTGATGCTACACAAGAGAACCCCATCATTTGAGGAGCATTGTATAATTGTAAAAATCCAAAACTTTGAGCATAAAGAATAATACCTACACCACCAAGAGCAGTAGAAATAGTTGTTCCCATAATTCTCATTTTGTTAACATTAATACCAGCAGCTCTGGCATAGTTTTGGTTACTACCTACAGCAGTCATCATAATACCTGTTCTACTCTTTGTGAATAAATACATAGCGATACAAAATGCAAAGAATGCGAGTAAAAGACCAGTAGGCACATACATACCACCTACAAGAGTTTCAACTCCATCAACCATTTTTGTTTCTGCACCAATGGTAAACCCTAAAAAGTTGTTCATTACAAATGAAAAATCATTTTCTAAGCTTATGGTATTTCTAAGCCCTTCCCCAGCTAACGGCCAGATTGATGTAGGACTTTTGAATGGCATTAATAACCACATAATATTCATTAGTGCTACAATTGAAAAACCTACATAGGTGGAAACGGTCATTTCACTACCCTTTACTTGATTTAACAATAAACCATATAGGTAACCAAACACTGTAGATATTGCCAAACCTAAGAAAACAGCTACGGCAATACTTAGAAATGCAATTGCCTCTGGACTTGTAAGCGCATCGTAGTAACCATTACTTCTAAACTCTACTGAAATAAGAGCACCAATAAGACCACCAACAATACCAATTGTTACCCCAAAGTTAGGTCCAATACCACATTGTATAGCCGGTACCATAGCAAGTACCAAGATACCATACATACCCCAACGGCGAAGAATATCACCTAAAAGAACTAAAATATCCATTCCATAGGCAGCTGCTGTAACCATTAAAACGAGGAAAAAAGAAAATATGATTGTTCTTGGAAGACCGAAGTCTTGAATTGAATTTTTAATAGCTTGAATCATGTTATTTACTTTCCTTTTTTTGTACTGAGCTCATTGCTAAACCAAAGTCTGCATCTGAGTCATCTGGATTAAGTATACTTGAAATAACACCATCAGAAACAATGGCAATTCTGTCACAAATACTTCTAAGTTCAACAAGTTCACTTGAAACCATAATAATAGTAATACCTTCTTCATCACGAAGTTTTACTAAGTGTTCCATGATAAGTTTTTTTGCACCAATATCAATACCTCGTGTAGGCTCTGAAACCATTAACACTTTTGGACTTAAACTAAGCGCATTTGCCAGACATACTTTTTGCTGATTTCCACCAGACAATCGACCAGCATGTTGATGTGGCCCTGTACAGCGAATATCTAAAAGCTTTATCATTTCTTTTGTGTGTTTATTTGCTTTTGCAGGATTTAATAGTCCTACTTTACTTAAAAAATCTCTTTTTACAGTGAGTGCATTGAAAATAATATTTCTTTCAATGCTTTCTTCAAGTAAAAGGCCAATGCCTCGTCTATCTTCAGATACAAATGCAACACCTGAGTTTAGAGCATCTCCTAGTTTTGTAAAATCAATTTTTTTACCAAAAATTTCTACATCACCACTTGCAGGATAAATACCCATAATACCGTTAGGAATACCAATTTTACCTTGACCGGCTAGCCCACCAATACCAAATATTTCACCCTTTTTAACTTCAAAGTCAACACCTTTAACTTTTTCACCTGGCATTTCCACCATTAAAGAGCTTACTTTTACTGCTGTTTCTGCAGTAGTTAAGTCCATTTCTTTTTTATTATCTACAAGTTTTTCGATTTTTCGCCCAACCATAAGTTGTGCTATTTCTACAACATTGGTGTCTTTAATTGATTTTGTTTCAACTTCTTGGCCATCACGCAAAATAGTCATAGTATTGGCAACATCCATAACTTCTGACAAGCGGTGCGTAATAAATATAATTGCGATACCTTTTGAAGCAATTGTTTGCATTACTTCAAGAAGTTTTGTAGCTTCACTTTCAGTAAGAACTGCAGTTGGTTCGTCAAATACAAGCACTTTAACCGCAGTTTTGTCAATTTCACGTGCAATTTCGACAAATTGCATATAGCCAACAGGTAGACCTGCAACTTTGCTGTATTCGTCAATGTTCATACCAATAGAATCAAGGGATTCTTTTGCATCATTATTAATTTGCTCCCAATCAAGCTTTTCTAAACTTGGTCCAAATACACGGCTCAATACTGTAGGTACGGTAGGTTCACGACCAATTTTAATATTTTCTGCAACGGTAAAGCCAGGAATAAGCATAAATTCTTGGTGAACCATTCCTATACCTGCTTGCATAGCATCATTGGGTGATGTAAAGTTTACTTCTTCTCCATCAACCTTAACTAATCCTTCAAAGCCGCCTGTTTGGTGGATAACTTTCATACCAAAAAGAATATTCATAAGAGTAGACTTACCAGCTCCATTTTCACCAATAAGGGCAAAAATTTCACCTGGTTTTACTCGCAAAGAGACATTCTTCAATACAGCATTATCGCCATACGATTTTGATATGTTTTCCATTTGTAATACATATTCAGATTTCAAAACAATATCATCCTTT
>CAYJMR010000178.1:0-2632 GCA_964371375.1 uncultured Treponemataceae bacterium | reverse complement strand
TGGCGGCACCATGTTTGGACCAGAGGGTCTAGGTTTCCAGCGCGTAAATATGGCGAGCTCTTGGAGCGTAGTAGAAAAAGCATTAAATAACTTAAAATCTGTGTTGTAAAATCTGTAAAGCAGTGTTACAATTAAAGAATGAATATTGTTATTTTAAATGGTAGCCCAAGAAAAGATGGTAACACTATGTGTATGATTAATTGTTTCGCAAAAGGTTTAGGTGAATCACATTCTCTTGAAGTTATTCGACTTGAAGAAAGGAACCTTAAAGGCTGCTCTGCATGTTATCAATGTGAGTCAACTCATTCGTGTGTAGAGGATGATGACGCTGCAAATATTATTGAAAAACTTACAAAGGCTGATTTTATTATTTTTGCAAGCCCAGTGTATTGGTGGGGATTTTCTTCACAGCTCAAAATGATTATTGATAAATTGATTAGCAATGTTTCTGGTTTAAAAGGAAAAAAGGCAGCTCTTTTGCTTGTTGGAGCAAGTGAAGAATCTGACACCCAATATAGAATTATAGGAGAGCAGTTCCAATGTATTTCTGTCTATATGCAATGGGAAGTTCAGTTTCAAAGAAATGTATCGTCAGGCAATGGTGATTCTATTGTAAACAACACTGCCTTTTTAGAGGATTTAGAAAATCTCGCTATAATGCTAACATGACCTAAACATTCTCTTTTTTTACTTTCATTATTCTTTCTGCAGAAACTGCAAGGAGCTTTTCAAGACTTTGGCCTTCTTTAGGGAATGAAGTATACGCAACACTCACCGAAAGGCGAATATCTTTATCGTTAACAACGAGAGGCTTTGAAAAAGCATGGTCTAAACGGTGTTTAATGCTGTGAAGTATGTCTTCCGAAAAATCCCCAGTAATAGTTACAACAAAATCATCTCCATCTAAGCGAACAATGATAGCATCTCGAACATAGGAATCGAGGTGTTTTGCAAAGGCTTTAAGTATATCGTCTCCCATATGGCGACCATATTTTTCATTAATTGCATTAAAATTATTAATGTCTGTATAAAACATAGCAAAGGGAGCATTATTATCTAGCTTTCTAGCATTAAAAAACCTGCTTAACCGTTTCCTATTAAAGGCGCCAGTCAGCGAATCTTTGTAGGTTATATCATACAAAATTTCCCTGCTTTTCTTTTCGCTTTGTGATGGTGCAATAATAGCAAAGCCAATTCCTTGAACGGCTAAGAAAAAAAGAATTACTGTTGAAATGCTAAAAAGAGTTCTTCCGCCCATGTCTATTGCAATTTTCCATTCTTTACCATCCAGTGAAACATCTCTATGAACACTAAATTTTGAGCCAAAACTTTCTGATTGGGCTATAAGATGTTCTTGAGAATCTTCTATTACTGATAATCGGTATCCGAGACCAAAAGCAGTTATAGGAATTTTTAGTGACTCTTCAAAAGAGGAAGAATTGATATACTGATCTTGAATAATATTTATCGTTTCATTAAGTCTTTTGGCGTTAAGATTTAGCATAAAGAAAAGAAAAATTACGGTAAGTATAATACTAATAGTGAGTGTAATTGCAGTGGCCTTTGCTGAGAATTTCATTTTTGCCTCCGTACGTTGAAAAAATCGAATTGTATACATATAAGTATAAAGGCAAAAATTATAATTGTAAAGCAAAGAAAATCAAAACCTTTGCGAAATAATGTGACAAACACACTTTACTTCTATACGATGAAGCAGTACATTGTTAGATAAAGATAACTTATTGCAAATAGGAACCCTTACGAGGGTAAAATCTAGCCACTTATTAAGCGGCTAGAAAAATTAATTTCATTAGGAGAAAAGATGTCAAAAGCAATTGTGTACAGTAGCGGTACAGGAAACACAAAACAACTCGCAGAAGCTATTTCAAAAAAATTAGGTGTGCCTTGTGCAAAGGTAAATGATGATGCCCTTAGTGCAGATGAAATCTACGTTGGGTTTTGGACAGTGGGATTTAGTTGTCCCCCTGACGTTAAAGCTTTGTTGGAAAAAATGAACAACAAAAAAGTATTTTTGTTTGGTACAGCTGGCTACGATTTTACCCCAGAATTTTATGAAGGAATTTTAAACTCTGTAAAAGAAAATATAAACGATACAAATGAAGTTATTGGTTCATTTATGTGCCAAGGTAAAGTTTCTGAAGGTAAAAAAGAAGGTATTAAAAAAATGGACATGGCTAAGTTTGAAGCCATGAAAGATAAAATCGAACTTTCAGAAGGTCATCCAAACGATGCAGACATTGAAGCATTATTAGGCGCCTTAGTGTAAGTCTATTACAACACCTCCTCGTAGCTATTGGCAAGCGGAGGTGTACTTGTTATTAACAAAACAAATGGTATTGTTTTCAGATTCGAAAACAGTACCATTTTTAATTGGTGATTGCCTTCATTTCTTTTTCTGTAAGACCTGTAAGCTCTGTTATTGTTTGTGTATCTAAACCTCTTGCAAGAGCATTTTTTGCAACTTCAAGTTTTGCTTCATGCGCACCTTCTTGTCTACCTTCTTGTCTACCTTCTTGCCTACCTTCTTGCCGCGCTTCATATCTCTCATAATCAAGCGCTGCAGCTTGTCCGTTTAGAAATATTTCTCTTTTTTCATATTCGCTTATTAAAT
>CAYJMR010000177.1:0-2672 GCA_964371375.1 uncultured Treponemataceae bacterium | reverse complement strand
TTGGACTTGGTGTAATGGTTGCATCTATTGATACCATTTTTACACAAGGTAACTTACAATCTACTGGCGTAGGAACAGATATCGCAATCCAAGGGAATGGTTTTTTTGTTCTAAAAAATGGTGAAGAAACTTTCTATTCTCGTGCAGGTGCATTTGGTTTGGATAGAGATGGTACATTGGTGAATCCTGCAGATGGACTTAGAGTGCAAGGTTGGATGGCAGAGGACTTAAACGGACAAATGATAATTAATACTGCCGGTAATACAGAAGATTTAATTATTCCAATCGGCGCAAAAGATCCTGCTCGTGCCACAACGAATGTTGACTTTGCATGTAACTTAGACAAAAACACATCTGA
Organism: uncultured Treponemataceae bacterium; assembly: GCA_964371375.1. Classification (GTDB taxonomy): domain Bacteria; phylum Spirochaetota; class Spirochaetia; order Treponematales; family Treponemataceae; genus CAYJFX01. The sequence goes on along the minus strand of CAYJMR010000177.1, from coordinate 2,314 downwards.
AATTTTAGCAGGTGCAACTCCTGCAGATATTGCTAACGGAACATGGGCAACCGAATTTAATGTGTATGACAGTTTTGGTAACGAACATAATTTAGCAGTTTCTTTTACAAAAGTTGTAGGAACTCCAAACCAATGGACAGCTACAGTAAATGTTGATCCTGATGCAGCAGTTGCTACACAAACACGAGTTGGGTTTGGAACAACTGATGGTGTTGGAAACACTTTTGTACTTGAATTTGATAATACAGGTACACTATTATCTGCAACAGATACTGCAGGAAATGTTTCAAACCCAACAGGACAAATTGGGCTTCAAGTATCATTTGATGTACCTGATTCAACACCTGACGGGACAGGAGCGCCACTTAGACAAACATTTAACCTTAACTTAGGCGAAATTGGTAGTCAACAAAATACTGTAACACAAAGTGCTTCACAAAGTTCAACAAAAGCTTTTTTCCAAGACGGTTATACAATGGGATACCTTGATAATTTTAAAATTGACCAAAGTGGTATCATAACTGGTGTGTACTCAAATGGAACAAACAGAGCTATTGGACAAGTTGCATTGGCATCATTTACAAACCAAGGTGGTCTTGAAAAAGCCGGTAATAATACCTATGTACAATCAAATAACTCAGGTCTTGCAAATATAAGTACTTCAGGTATTGCTGGTAAGGGTTCAGTTTTAGCAGGTGCATTAGAAATGTCTAACGTAGATCTTACTGAACAATTTACTGATATGATTGTAACACAAAGAGGTTTCCAAGCAAGTTCAAAGTCTATTCAAACAGCTGATACATTGTTAGATACAGTATTAAGCTTAAAACGTTAAGTGACAATTAATAAGTAATAATTGAGGGCTTGGTTGATTTTTTAATCTTCCAAGCTCTTTTTTTGTTTTGCGACCCTTTGCTTGCGAAAATAATTAAAATAGTATATACTCATCCGTGATGAAAAAGAACAAGTTAATATTGTGTCTAGCATTGGCACTGTTGGTACACGTAGTATATGCTCAAACAGCAAGTGATTTAGAAAACCGTATAAACTCAGATGGGGATAGAGGTCTTACTCTTACAAACGATATTACCTTCGACTTTGGTCGTTACGGAACAACTTTTGATGACGGTGGTGTGCTTACACTTGAAGGGAATGTTGAGGATGCTCACAATCATAGCCCTGTTAGTGCCTCTACTTTAACAAGTTCTACAGGAGCTTTTTTGGAAGTTTCTAGTATCTCCACATTAAACCTTACAAATATAAAAATAAGCAATAATACTTCAACAGGTACTGACTTCATTTCAAACAACGGTACGTTGAATATTAAAAAATCAATTTTTTCTAACAATTTGAACGGTCAAGGAACAAGCGTAATTTCAAACTATGGATCTCTTTTTGTTGATGGTTCGCTCTTTGAAAGCAATAGCGTCGATAAAACTGGAAACAATGTTCACGGGCTTGGGCGAGGGGCGGCTATAAGAAACTCTGGGAATGCCCGTATAACTAATTCAATTTTTCGAGCTAACTCATCTCAGCATGGTAGTGCTATCTATAATACTGAAACAGGTACTATGGAAATTATTGATAGCATATTTGAGAATAACTTTAGTACAAACGGGACTAATTATTCTTACGGAAGCATTTTTAACCAAGGTACGCTCATAGTGAGAGATTCTATCTTTGAAAACAATACAATGGGAGCTGGAGGCGGAATCTATAACGAGGGAAATGCAACCATTTATGATTCGTACTTTATCACTAATACAGCTACAGGGCTTGGTGGAGGAGTTAATAATGGCAAGTTAGCAACACTAACCATATATGATTCTACTTTTAATGGAAATGAGGGTACTGGTGCTTCTGCGGCAATAAATTCTGCTCATGGTGGAAACGTAAATATAATTCGTAGCACAATAGAAAATCATACGGTAATTTCTGATGTCGATAGCGGCAACTATGACAGAGACAATGGTGGTGCCATGTATTTTTATGGTGTTGAGTTCGAGCGTAATGAGGATCTTACGTTAGTTTTGGATAAAAATGGCCATGCAATAGTTAAAACACCTACTGGGCAACTTTATATCGAAGATTCTGTGTTTCGCAATAATACAGTTAGCCGAGGTGGTGGTGCCATTTATAGCACAGGCTATGCAACCATTATTGATACGCTCTTTGAAGGTAACTCATCAGACTTAAAGCATGGTGTAGAAAATCCAGATGGCTACAATGCTGGAACTGCAGGCGCCTTTTATGATTATAATTTTACCGACATTCCAACAACAATAAAAGGTTCAACGTTTAAAAATAATTCGGC
>CAYJMR010000176.1:0-2682 GCA_964371375.1 uncultured Treponemataceae bacterium | reverse complement strand
CATCGTCATAGGCAATCATAACAAGCGGCTTATTTTTTGTAAAAAAGCCGTTTTCTACAACACCGGTAATTGCATTCACGGTATCTTCTAGTTCTGCCGGATTTACGGGGTTTTTCCACACGCAATCCAGAATTGGGTTTCCGTTATCGCTTATAACAGGGCCATCTTTGCCATCACAGGTTCGCACTGTACACGTTGCACCGAGTTTTTCCATTGCTTTTTGTACAGGCAGGCGAGCGGCTCCGATAATTTCTACTGGAAGAGGAAAGTTTGTTCCAAGGTGAGGCACAAGTTTAGTTGCATCGGCTACAATGATAAGTTTTTTTGAATTATACTCGACTATCTTTTCAAGAACGTGTGCTGCTCCTCCTCCTTTTATTACATTATTGTGTGGGTCTATTTCATCTGCCCCATCGATTGCAATGTCGAGCTGGGCATTAATTTCTTTGCTATTGAGGGTATATACTGGTATATCGGATTCTTCACAGGCTATTACTGTTTGAAAGCTTGTTGCAACTGCTTTAACATTTGCAATTTTGCCATTTTTGATATGTTCTGCGAGGCGATACACTGCATGCACTGCTGTTGACCCGGTACCAAGTCCAATTTTAACGCCTGTACATATTAAACCTTTTTCAATAAGGCGGTCTATTGCTTCATACGCGACAAGCTTTTTTTGTTCTGCTTGGGTTAATTTACTCATATTGTTCTCCTGTGAATATTTCAAATTGTTCATATGCTTGATAATGGAGCATGTTTAAGCCATTACTTATTTTGCAACCTGCCTTTTCGGCACGTTCTAGTATAGGAGTTTTTTCGGGATAATAAATGATATCGTAGACCATTTCTGTTCCTGAAAAAATATAAAATTCTAAGGGGTCTCCAGACTCAGTTGGGTCATCTTTTACAAAGCCCATTCCTATTGGGGTTGTTTGAATTATGAGTTCTGAATAATCTTCTATGAGGTCGTGTACGGCTAAGCCAAGTCCTGCATATTTAAATCCGTACTTGTCGGCAATGGTTCGAGCCTTTATAATTGTTCTATTAAAAATACACACATCACATTCAAGTTCGTATAAGGCATGTGCTACGGCTTTTGCACTTCCACCGGCCCCAATGAGGGATACTTTTTTTCCTTTGAGATTGTCTGTTCCAACAAATTCAATTAAGGCTCTTTTAAATCCACCTACATCGGTGTTATACCCAGTCCACGTATTTTTGTTTTTAAATATTGTATTACAAGCTCCAATAATATCAACTTCTTTTGACGTTTCTGGAATGAGAGGAACAACACTTTCTTTATGGGGAACGGTTACAGAAAGGCCTTTTATTCCTGCTTCGCTTGCAAAGTCCATCATTTCTTCAACTGTTTTTGACTTTATTGGTACGTACACGGCGTTTAAACCATGGTTGCGGTAGCCTTGATTATGTATTCTTGGGCTATCAGTTTTTGCTAGGGGGTAGCCTGCAACACCAAATATTTCAGTGTTTTTATTCATAGTTCTAAATGCATATCGTTCGTTTAAGACTATTGGGTCTATGTGGCCTATAACGTTTGTCATCATATCTGCATCGGGTGGGGAGCAGTATGTTAAAAAGGAACCCAGTTGCTTTGCTAAAATTCTTGTTGTTACACCATAGTTTCCCATGGCGCACACAATATGTTCGTAGTCTACATTTTTCATCTGATTAAAAATCCTTGTTGTGTCCGAAAGGTTATTTGCCATACAGGCAACTTTTGGAATTTCAAAACCTGTTTTTTTCATGCTAAGCATTTTTTCATTAATATCAAAATTTGAGTCGGTCATGTTATGATAACTTCTGATTATTTTTATGCCAAAGGCGAGGGCTGCATCCTGAAGACTTGAAACTGTAAAATCTTCTTCTAGGTCTACATAGGCAAAGTTTTTACTTGCATCTTGCTCTGCAAAAGATAGCCCTCGTGCAAAAATAGTTGTTCTTCCAGACTCTCCGCCCGAAAAAGTTCCACCATCGCTTGTTCGTCTTACGGTAAGGATTGTTGGTATTTTTGCAAGTTCTGGAAACTTTCGTATATTGAGTGCTTCATCTGGAGTTAAATAGTCGGCTCTAAGTTCTGCAATATCTATCCATTTTCTGTATTCATTAAGAATTTCTAAATTCTTTCGCAGTGTAGTCGCTGTTAAACATAAGCATATTTTGGTATCAGTCATAGCATGTCCTATTTAGTTAATAAAAATGTATTTTTTTCGTATAAAAATGCATTTTTTTACTTTATTTTAAATTAAATACATGATAATATTACTATAGATTATTATTTTATGAAAGAGGGAAAAGTAAAAAAAACTTTTAAATGTTTTTGGACCCTTCTTTTTCATGGAGGATTTATGGAACACTTTGGGATGTGGGGTATTATTCCCCCTTTACTGACAATTGTCTTAGCATTCATTACTAAAGATGTAATTGTATCGCTTTTTTTAGGTATTTTATCAGGAACACTTATTGTTGCTGGAGGAAACCCTGCTATTGCACTAATGAATGTGTCAGATTTGTTAGCAGGTTCTTTAGCTGATGGCTGGAACATACGTATTTTCTTGTTTTGTGCTCTTCTTGGTGCTTTGGTTGGCATGATGTCAAAAACAGGGGCAGCTGGCGCTTTTGGCCGATGGGCATCTGCAAAACTAAAAAGCGGAACAAGTTCAC
>CAYJMR010000175.1:0-2727 GCA_964371375.1 uncultured Treponemataceae bacterium | reverse complement strand
CTTGTAACGGTAGGCATTATTGAACTCATAAGCCGTTACTGTAGAAAAAAGCTATCATAAAAAGGATCTATAAATGTATAACGAACGAATACAAAAAGCGTATGAAGCCGCCCCTAAAAACTGGATTACAAAACTCATTGTCCTTTTTATAGTAGTAGTAATCCTCATGTACTCAGGCAACAGCATAACCGATCCAAAAATGACAAGTGGAGGTATGGATGTTGCAAAAAATATACTCCGCGGCCTTTTTAACCCATCATGGGACTTATTTAATCTTACAAGCACGGGCATTCCATATTTACTATTAGAAACAATTTGTATTGCATTTTTGGGAACTCTAATTGGAGCGATACTTGCACTCCCAACAGCTTTTTTAAGTGCATCAAATATGGTACCAAAAGGCGTTTCTTGGATTGGCCGATTTTTAACTATGGTAATTAGAACAATTCCTGCCTTTGTGTACGGACTTATGTTTATTCGCGTTTCAGGCCCAGGGCCCTTTGCAGGACTTTTAACTATGAGTTTAACCTCTGTTGGTATGCTCACAAAATTATACGTGGAAACCATTGAAGACTTAAACTTTGGAATTTTAGAATCCATGAGTGCAATGGGCTGTAACGGTTTTCATAAGGTACGCCATGGTGTAATCCCTCAACTTATGCCAGACTTTATTTCAACTGTTGTGTACCGATTTGACATGAATCTCAGAGACGCTACAACATTAGGGCTTGTAGGCGCAGGCGGTATTGGAGCCCCTCTTATTTTTGCTATGAACGAGTTTAGATGGAATGACGTAGGGTCATATCTTTTAGGACTTATTATACTTGTATTTGTTATAGAATATTTTTCAGGCAAAATCCGTGTAAAGTTAACACGAGGATAATTACTACATGGCAAAAAGTGCAAAACTCTATTTTACCAGTGATGTTCATGGATATTTTTTTCCCACAAATTACAAGCAAACAGAGCCTTGTAACATGGGGCTTTTTGCCATAGCAAACGAAATAAGCTCAAAAAAAGAAAATACCCTTCTTATAGATGGGGGCGATATGATTCAAGGAAGTCCCCTATTGCAATACTTAAAGAAGAGTGGCGAAGACTATGCAGATGTTATCCACATTATAAATGATATCGGCTATAATCTAATCACTCTTGGAAACCACGATTTTAATTTTGGCTACGAAACACTCAAAAAATATGTAAACGGAATAAGCGCAAAAGTTCTCTGTTGCAATATGCTAGATAAAAAGAAAGAAATAGATTTTCTACCATATCATATTGAAACGCTTGAGAATGGTTTAACACTTGGTTTTATTGGAGCTGTAACAGATTATGTAAACGTATGGGAAGATAAAGCAAACCTTACAGATATTGAAATACTTCCTACTTTCGACTGTATAAAAAAAGTTCATGATGAAATCGTTGGAAAAGTTGATGTATTGGTGTGTATTTATCATGGGGGATTTGAACAAAGTATAGAGAGCACTGACACATACAAAGTGATTCCTACCAGTGAAAAAGGCGAAAACGTTGGTATTGCAATTTGCAAAGAACTTGAATTTGACTTAGTATTAACAGGACATCAACACATGCAAGTTCAAGGTACAGATATTTTTGGCACACATACATTGCAAGTTCCAAGTAATGCTACGTGGTACGCTGATGTTGACATCTTGTTTGAAGAAAGCAAGGGTGTGCAAGTCATAAGCAAGAATATCATGGCGAAGGCAACAAACTCAAATAATGAGCTAGAAAAAAAATATAGTGCTTTACAAGAGAGAGTGCAAACATGGCTCGATATACCTGTTGGAATCCTTTCTGAACCAATTGACCAAACAAAGCCTATAGAAATTATGAAAACCGGCTGGCGATTTTCTGACCTTTGTAATAACATAATAATAGAAAAAACAGGGTGTGATCTTTGCTGCACAAGCCTGATGAATGAGCCCTACCCACTTTCGAAAACAGTCACCATGAGAGACATTGTAAGTGCCTACCCTTTTACAAATGAAATTACAACAGTTGAAGTAACTGCAAAAATTATTAAAGAAGCGCTTGAACATGTTGCAAGTTTTTTTGTTCTAGAAAATGGAGCGCTCAGTATCAATTCACTATACACAAAGCAAAAACTGGAACTTTACAATTTTGACTTTTACTATGGCATTGAATACACTTTTGATGTGAGCCGTAATATTGGTGACAGGGTTATAAAGCTACAAAAAAATGGGAAAGACTTAGAAGAAGGTACCGTATACAAGCTTGGTCTTACCGGCTACAGGGCAAGTGGTGCAGGTGGCTACGATATGTTTAAAGGCTGTAAGGCACTTTCACGAACTGCAGAAGATGTGCAACAAATGCTTATAGAAAAAATTACGGGAAGTGTTACTCTTCCACCACGAGCAGATTATACGGTTTTGTGGTAAAGAACAATCATTTTATTCTTACAAATCTTTCCTATTGCCTATACTTCAATTTTACGCTATAACTTATAAAGACAAAAAATTGGAGAATTTTATGGAATACAAAACTTCGGGCGTGTGCTCATCAAACATATCACTTGAACTTGATGGAACAAAAATAAAATCTGTAAGCTTTTTAGGTGGATGCCCCGGGAACTTGCTCGGCATAAGTAACATTGTTGTTGGAATGGAAGCAAAAGATGTTATCGAGCGATTCAAAGGTGTAACATGTGGTACAAAGACTACGTCCTGCCCCGACCAGCTGGCA
>CAYJMR010000174.1:0-2728 GCA_964371375.1 uncultured Treponemataceae bacterium | reverse complement strand
TAATGTTTAAGTTTGCAGTTTTTGCCATTGTATACCTCTTGTGTTATTGTATCACAATGTGTGTACATTTGCAACACATTGCAAACTAATCCACCCATCTACACCCTACCAAATTAGTAACTAGTACCTCGTAATTAGTAATTATCTACCGCTGCGGTAACTACAATTTCTACCAACAATTCTTTTTCGCACATTTTGGCTTCAAGGCAAGCGCGAGCTGGAGGATTTTCTTTAGACACCCATGCATCGTACACTTCGTTCATTTCATCAAAGTAATTTATATCTTTTAGGTAAATTGTCACCATAAGGAGCTTTTCTTTATCTGAGCCAACATCCGCTAAAACACGCTCTACATTTGCCAAGGCTTCTTGTGTTTGTGTTTGTACATCTTTTTTACCTTCATTTTCTTCAAAACAACATTGCCCACAAAGGTACGCTACCCCATTATATACTACAGCCTCACTCATACGGCTACCCTTATTAAATCTCTGAATCATATGTAACTCCTATAATAACTATAGACCGATTTTGAGTTTGCGTCAATAACAAATTTTTATTTGTATTTGTACATTAGTTCTGGGCGCTTTGTATTGGATGGCGTATAACTGTTTTTAGTTTGCTTTGTTCAACCTTTCTAGGATCACTTAAATATATTTCGTGGTGCATTCTCTCATCGCTTAAATCAATTTCGCAGCCTTTTTCTTTTGCAAACTCAGCCATCTTTGCAGTTGTTATAGGTTCATCATCAAATGGTCCTATATGCATACACTGCACACAAAGGCCTTCGTTGTATGTAAAAAACTCCACTTTGGAGTAGTCTTGCTTTTTCTTTTTTGTGGCTGTTTCAATTGCCCAATCAAAGTCTTTTTTAGTTATAAAATCGGGAAGGCGAATAACAGAAATAAAACTAAGCTCATCCTTTTTACTGTTGTCGTATCCTTTTATTCCCTCTTGCCACCAAAAGCCTTCGAGGGGCGGAACCACATATTCAAAAAAGCCGTCTATTTTGTAGTCTCCCTTATAACTCATTTTTAAAGTATACGCTATGCCGTATAAAAGTTCTATACTTTGTTTATACTCCCCGCCTTCAATATTAGGATTTCCCTTCCCACGCACTGCAAGATAATTCATTAACGGCACATCCACAATTGAAGGTGTTTCTTTTGGCGCATATAAGTCTTTATATTCTTTTTTATAATCAAACGGCATGGTTGTCTCCTCTATAGTTTATTATACCATAGATTTTTTATGTTTTTTAATTTTTTTCGTTGCCCAGTCATAGTGGCTCGAAGTTGCAGACACACAATAACTTCCAAGCGTTGTTGTTCCTGTCCACGTAAATAGTATACCACAGAAAAGCTGACATAAAATGTCAAGTTTAGATTTTTTTTTCATTTACTTTCAAAATTTAATCGCGACAAATTGATTATTTCACTTATTCTCAGTATAATATAATCGAGGTTATAAATGGCTGATGACATGATCGAAGAAATGGAAGATTATATTGAAGAAGACGAAGAAGAAATCGTTGAAGAACCTACCCAAGATGAAACCCTTGGCGCGCAGGTTTCAGAAAACGCAAAAAGTGGCTTTGTCCATCTTCATGTCCACTCAGATTATTCTCTTTTAGACTCATCATCTCGCCTTGACGACTTAATTGGCCGAGCCAAAGAACTCGGTTTCTCTGCCCTTGCCCTCACCGACCATGGTAATATGTTTGGCTCTCTCCGTTTTGAGCAAAAATGCCATGCAGCAGGAATTAAGCCATTAGTTGGATGCGAGTTTTATGTTGCAGGTGGCTCAAGAACAGAAAGAACGGGAACAGAACAAGGTAATAAATACTATCACTTAATACTTATTGCAAAAAACATAGAAGGTTATCAAAACCTTTGTAAACTTACCTCTCGCTCATACACTGAAGGCTTTTACTACAAACCAAGAATCGATACAGAACTCTTAAAACAATATTCTGGTGGCTTAGTGTGTACAACCGCCTGTGTTGCAGGCCAACTTCCACAGCTTTTATTAAACGGTCAACATGAACAAGCTGAAACCTTTATAAAAGAATACCAAGAAATATTTGGAAAAGAAAACTTTTTTATAGAACTACAAGATCACGGTCTTGATGTACAGCGTCGTGTTGCCCAGCCCTTAATTGACATTGCACAGAAATTGAATGTACCAATGATTGTTACAAATGATGCCCACTATGTTCGTCGTGAAGATTGGGAAGCCCACGATGTACTTCTTTGCGTTGGAACAAAAAAGCTTAAAAGTGATGTAGATAGAATGCGCTACGATGGGCAAGAGTTTTACCTAAAGTCAGAAGAAGAAATGCGCAAGCTTTTTCCTAATCATCCAGAAATGATTACAAATACCATGCGTATAGCAGATATGTGTGATTTACACATACCGCAATACAAGACAGAAGAGTTAAAAGATTGCCTTCCAATTTACCAAGTACCAGAGGGATTTTCGAGCCAAGATGATTATGTAAGGCACCTTGTTTACGAAGGATTAAAAAAGCGCTATGGTGAAATAACAGATGAAGCAAAAGAAAGAGCCGACTACGAGCTTGGGATTATTTTTCACATGGGATTTTCTGGTTATTTTTTAATTGTGTGGGATTTTATCAACTGGGCAAAAACACACGATGTACCCGTAGGTCCTGGGCGAGGTTCAGGGGCAGGCTCACTCGTTGCCTACGCCATGGAAATTACAGATATTG
>CAYJMR010000173.1:0-2750 GCA_964371375.1 uncultured Treponemataceae bacterium | reverse complement strand
TGCAGATTCTTCAACAGCAGGTGCTTCTGTTTCTGCAGGAGCATCAACAGCTGCTTCTTCTGCTACAGGAGCTGGTGCTTCTTCAACAACAGGTTTTGGTGGCGGATTATTTTTAATAAATGCATTGCAATACTTGCAAATAGTCATTTTTTCTCCGTCAATTTCATGTTCGTATAGAACTTTAATATTATTGTTATTACAGCGAGGACATGTACCCCTACCGCTTTTTACTCGGTCTTTAATACCTTTACCGCGATGTGCTTTTGACATAATCTCTCCTATTCAGCCTTTGTTTCAGAATCAGCAGCAGCTTCAGCAGCTACTTCTTTTTTTGCCTTTGGCTCAGCTTTTTCTGCTTTTGGAGCTGATTTTGCCTTTGCCGGCGCCTTTTTCTCAGTTTTTGCAGGAGCTTTTGTTTCTTTTTCTGCATCAAACTTGTAGTCAACCAATTCTAAAATTACAACATCGGCTGCATCTCCTTGGCGGAAACCAAGTTTCATTATACGAGTATAGCCACCTTTTCTTTCTTTCATTCTGGGGCCAATATCTGTAAATAGTTTTGCAAGAATTGCAGGGTCAGAAATAAATCGAGCTACTTGTCGGCGATTGTGAACTGTGTCCACTTTACCACGAGTAATCATTTTTTCTGCTGCCTTGCGTACTTCTAAAGCCTTTGCTTTAGTTGTTGTTATCCTTTCATAGCGAAACAAAGATGTTACCATGTTGCGAGACATTGCCCTTCTGTGAGAGGATGTTCTTGAAAGTGGGTTAAAACCTTTTCTATGATTCATCTGATTCTTCCTTTTTCTTAGTGAAGTTTACCGCATTTTTAAGATGACTGTAATCGGTCATACCGAGATTTAAGTTCCACTCAAGAAGCTTGTCTTTAATTTCAAGCAAACTCTTTTTACCAAAGTTGCGAGTTTTGGCAATGTCATCTTCTGTTTTTTTAGTTAATTCACCAATTGTGTGAATGTTTGCATTTTTTAGACAATTTGATGAACGTACTGAAAGTTCCAGTTCTTCAACAGGGGTGTTTAAAAGTTGTTTAATTCTTTCATCACCTTCGTCAAGTTCATCTGTTCGACTTATCTCGCTATCATTAAAATTAATGAAAATTGAAAAATGCTCTTTTATTATTTTTGCAGCTTCAGCTAATGCATCTTCAGGTGCAATAGTCCCGTCTGTCCAAATTTCCATAACCAATTTGTCATAATCGTTTCGTTGTCCAACACGACATGGTTCGATGGCATATTTAACTTTAGGAATAGGAGTGAAAATTGCATCCATTGGTATTGTTCCTACAACTTCAATGTAACGTTCATTTTCTTCTGCAGGAATATAGCCACGTCCTAAATCTACTTGCATTTCAAACTCAAGCTTACAACCTTCCATCATAGTAAAAAGTTCTATGTCTTTAGTTAAAACTTCAAGTTGACTTCCTTTTTCCAACATATCACTTGTAATAGTACCAGGTCCGGAAAACTCAAACAAAAAAGTTTCTTGTTCAACATCTTCGGCTAATTTTACTCTAACTTGCTTTAAAGTGTTCAAAACTTGTAACGCATCATCAACTACATTTGGAATATTCTCAAATTCACTTGATATTACGTGCGGAACACCATCAGCATCGTATGATGTAATACGAACTGAAGTAATTGCGTATCCTTGAATGCTTGAAAGAAGTACTCGTCTTAATGTATTACCAACAGTAGTACCAAATCCTGTTTCAAACGGATATGCAATAAATTTTCCATAATTTGGGTTTGATTCAAGGTATTCAAACATTATTCCCTTAGGTGTTTTAAAACCTTGCATTAAATTTTTTCGGGCCATATTCACCTTCCTACATACGACGTGTTTTGCGTGGCCTGCATCCATTGTGTGGAATAGGTGTCACATCACTAATTGACTTAATCTTTAAGCCCATTGCACCCAAAGAGCGTACAGCAGACTCGCGTCCTACTCCTGGTCCTTTTACAAAGACATGCACTTCTCTTAAACCATAGCTTACTGCTTTTTGTACTGCAGTTTCAGCAACAGATTGAGCTGCAAACGGTGTAGATTTTTTTGCGCCTCTAAAGCCAAGACCTCCTGAAGATGCCCATGAAAGTGCATTCCCCTTAAGATCAGTAATTGTAATTATAGTATTATTAAACGTAGCTTGAATGTATACATTACCTTCATAAACGCTTCGTTTTTCTTTTCTTTTCTTTACGGTTGCCATTAATTATGCCTCCAGCTTATTTCTTCTTACCGGCTACGGTCTTTTTCTTACCTTTGCGAGTACGTGCATTGGTTCGAGTTCTTTGTCCTCGTACAGGAAGACCCTTTCTGTGTCTCAAACCTCTGTAACATCCAATATCCATAAGGCGTTTAATATTAAGACCTACTTCAGTTCTAAGACGACCTTCAACTTTGTACTCATTATCAATTAAAGTACGAATAACTGCAACTTCGTCTGTAGACAAATCGTTCATGTTACGTGTTGGTTCAATCTTAGCTTTCTTGCAGATTTCATCTGCAGAAGAACGTCCGATACCGTAAATATATGTCAACGAAATATTGACATGTTTATTAGGGAGGTCAACTCCCGCAATTCGAGCCATGTATCTCTCCTTAGCCTTGTCTTTGCTTATGTTTAGGGTTAGAACAAATAATTCGCACAACGCCGAATCGTTTGATTACCTTACACTTATCACAAATAGGCTTTACACTTGTTCTTACTTTCATAGTATACTCCAATTTTT
>CAYJMR010000172.1:0-2774 GCA_964371375.1 uncultured Treponemataceae bacterium | reverse complement strand
GGTATTAAATCAGAATTGATAGAAAAATATTGGAAAAACAAATAAAAGGGTTTATATATGCCGGTTAAGCTGACTAAAAATGAGCAAAAAAATCAAAAAGATATGCTCAAAATGTATCAAAGGTACTTACCTACATTGATACTAAAAAAGCAGCAACTACAATCAGAAATTCGCACCATTGAGCTTCGTGTGCTAGAAGTACGGGAAAACAAAAGAGCTTTAGAAGCTGAGTTTGCAAAATGGATTGCGGTTTTTGGTGAAGCTGAGGCTTTTAAACCTGAAATGGTGCAAGTAAGTAATATCAAAAAAAGCGTCGGTAATATTGCTGGTGTTGTAATTCCTGTGTATGAAGGGGCAGACTTTTCACGCGGTGATTACGATTTTTATATTACTCCACTATGGATTGACCTTGCAGCTACAAAAATGGAAGATGCACTTGCACTTGATCTTGAGGCAGAAGTTTTAGAAGAACAAGTTCGCCTCTTAGCACAAGAGTTACGTGTAACTACACAGAGAGTTAATCTTTTTGAAAAGGTTAAAATACCTGAAACAAAGGCTAATATTAAAAAGATTACCGTTTACTTAGGTGATCAGCAAGTTGCGGCGGTTGTTAGAGGTAAAATTTCAAAGAAAAACTTGGAAGCTGCAGGGGAAAAAGAAAAAGATACAACTCTAGAAGTAGAGGGGGTAGCATAAATGATAGTACCTATGAAAAAAGTATCCCTCGTACTGTTAGAATCTGAAAGAAAAGATGCCCTAAAAAAACTTCGAAAAATGGGTCTTGTTCATATTAACAAGGTTGAGGGTCATAGTGAAAAACTTACAGAGGTACGAACTCAGTTAGATTCAATTGACTTTGCTCTTTCCCTTTTAAGTGAATATAAAGTTCCAAAGAAGATGAAGTTTACAGAGTTATCTACTGATGATGCTGTAGAAAAAGCAAGCGAAATTGTTACAATGTATGAAAGAAGAAAAATTCTCGAAGATAAAATTGCTGCAAATAGGGTAGAAATTGAACGTTTCTCTCTTTGGGGTGAGGTAAATATTGAGGATTTAGCATATCTTGCATCAAAGAATATACAATTTTTCCTTTATGAGATTGAAAATGCAAAGTACTTAACACTGTCTGATACTATTCAGACAATGTTTGTAAACCGCGATAAAAATACAACGCGTTTTTTACTTATAGGTGAGGGAAAAGAAGTTACTGCACGTCCTGAAGGATTACCGCAAGAAGCTTATTCTATCACTCTTCCGCCTTTGTCTACTACTCAGTTAAAAAAGGATATTGTAGACTATAAAGAAGAAATAGCAACAATTTCAAAAGCAATTGATAATTCATTACAGTATAAAGATGCATTATTAAAAGCCCAAAAGGTACGATATAAAAGTTTTGAATTTGAAAACGTATTTTCTGGAATGGATAGAGACGTAGAGGGTGACTTTGCACTCGCATGGTTAACTGGCTATATCCCAACCGTAGATGTAAAAGCTTTAACTGAACTTGCAAAAGCTGAAAAATGGGCTGTTTCAATAAGTGAACCTACTGAAGAAGATGAAGTTCCAACCAAACTTAAAAACAATGCTTTGGTAAGAATTATTTATCCTGTATCAGACTTTTTAGGTACCGTTCCTGGTTACAATGAGTATGATATTTCTGCATGGGTGCTTTTGTTCTTTACAATTTTCGTTGGTATGATTTTTGGGGATGCGGGCTATGGTGCTGTTATGGTACTAATGGCTGTATTTGCAATTCTTGGAAATGTTATTAAGCGAAAGAAGACTGCGCCTGCAATAGCACTATTGTTTGTACTAGGTCTTGCTACCATGATATGGGGAGCAGTAACGTGTAACTGGTTTGGTGTAAAACCTGAACTTTTACCGGATGTGCTTAGAAATCTTGCCTGGGACCCTCTGTCAAACGATTTTGCAGCCATTTCTGATGCAAATGAACTTTGGGTTAAACAAAATGTACAGATTTTCTGTTTTACTTTAGCACTTGTTCAGCTTTCTGTTGCACATCTTAAAGGTATGGTTCGTTACATAAAATCACCTAAGATGCTTGGAGAACTTGGTTCTATGCTAATGGTTTGGGGTATGTACTATGTAGTATTGAGTATGGTTGTAGATGGAACTCGATTTCCATTTGACATGCCAATTCCAATTCAAGGTTTAGAACAATATCCGATGTTATATGCATTGGGTGGATTTATCGGTGTAGGATTTTTCTTAAGCTTTGTTTTTTCAAGTTATGAAGGAAGTCTAAAGGATTCTATACTCGACAGTTGTAAAAATATTGTTTCAGTATTGCTTGGCGTTATTAACGTTTTTGCAGATATTGTTTCATATATTCGTTTATGGGCTGTAGGGCTTGCCGGTAGTGCAATTTCTGCAACGGTAAACGATATGGCAGGTCCAATGCTTGGTGGCTTTGTGATTTTTGCCGGAATATTATTGTTGGTGTTTGGTCAAGGATTTAACATGGTACTTAATGTACTTTCTGTTATTGTTCATGGTGTGCGTTTGAACACATTAGAGTTTTCAAACCACCTCGGAATGACTTGGTCAGGCTATAGTTATGAGCCTTTCAGTGAAGAATAGTTTCTAACGAAATTTGCTGAAAATATATATGAATTACTGTGTTGTTTGCGTTGCAAATATGCGGTAATGTAATAAAATAGTAAACTTACCGTATAGTATTACGGTTTTTAGGAGTAATTATGATTGGTATGTTCGGTGCAGCATGTGTTCTAGGTATTGCAGCTATTGGTTCT
>CAYJMR010000171.1:0-2803 GCA_964371375.1 uncultured Treponemataceae bacterium | reverse complement strand
AATTATCTGCGTTTCCTTGAGCAATTGCCTGTGAAAAAATAGTATCTGCGCTTTGAGGAAGGAATTCTCCTGCAGTTGATTCTGTAACTTTTGCACCAGTTATTGCACCTTCTTCAATAGTAACGTCTACCGTTAAAGGCCCCATGTACCCATCTACAGTAATTCCCTTCGAATCTGCAGAACCTGCGCTCGTAAATAATACCATGCCAACAACTAATCCTATTGCTACTACCAAATATACAATAGCCATTGATCTAGAAAATTTTTTTTCGTTCATATTTTCTCCTATAAAAAGTCCGCGTTAGCGGTTCGTCATGGAGGACGCGAACTTGTAGTTTTGAAAGCAACGCTTTTGAAACTACAAATGATAAAATAACAAGTATGTGATTTTATCATTCCTCCTATAAAGTAAGTTCACTTTATCATAACTGTAACATTTTTTCTGTGCTTTAGTTACACAGTAATGTAAAAAAGTCTTTAGTCATTCAAAACGGTAATTTCTACACGTCTATTTCTAGCCCTATTCGCATCTGAATCATTTGGGGCAATAGGATCATCTGCACCCATTCCAACGGTTTCGATTTGTCGTCTATGTCTAACATCAAGCTCAACAAGGAAGTCTGCTACCGATTGAGCTCTTTCTTTTGACAATTGTTCTCTTCCTCTTGCAGTTCCTGCAAGGGCAGTGTGTCCTGTTACTAAAATATCATTATTAGGAAGGGTGTTAAGAACAGCCGCAATTTGTCTAAGTTTTGCAATTGCATCTTCTTGAAGGACTGCAGACTCAGCTTCAAATTGTATGTTCTCCAAGCTGATGGTTATACCTTGAGGTGCAGCATGTGCGCTAACATTTTCAAGATTTAAGTCATCCAGTTGCTCTTGAACGGCAGCTAAGGTTTCATTTTCTTGGCGAATACCAAAATTTATAATTTCAGCATGTGCGTCTCCAACAAATTCTATTCTGTCTCCCCTTGTTGTTTCCATAATAATTCTATACACTTCGCTATAGTGGTCTAAGTATCCTTTTTCCATGTCCCAATATAATTTTTGAGAAGAATCCACCATCGTTAGTACGGGAACATTATCTCTTGTCCCTGCAGGAACGGGAGACTCATATATTAATTCATATGAAACATTTATAACATGAAAAACTTTTCCGTCAACCCTTTCTGTGCCTTCATACATATAATTTGCAATGAACGGAAATCTAAACGGCTTTTCAATGCCAAAGTTGTTTCTAAAGTCATGCACCTCTTCACCTTGTGCAGTCCAAGAATCGCCTGGTTGTAAATCATAATCAGGAAAGTAAGGAATATTTCTGCTTACGGGCATGTAGGCGTTTTCATCTAAGATATATTTTCCGAGCCTGTCTCTTGAAAGTGAACTAAAATAGCTTTGGCTTGTGGTGTGCTGTGAACCATCATGAACAAACCAAGCTACTTCACTTGTATTATAGATGGTATCAATGCGAGCGCTACCATCAGCTTGTGCTTCAACTTCTTCTACTTCTATTTCATTTGTGATAATTGCATCGTGGCTCTTTATATCATTCACAAACACTTCTTGATTAACAGTTGATAAAATATCATAGGTATGTCCTGTTGTATATTTAAACTCAAATGTAACAGCATTAAGCCCTAATGTGCATACGATAAGTAAAAACGCTACTGTAAAAATCTTATAAAGTGATTTTTTTATCATTGAATAACTCCTAAATATATGATATATTTTGTATTATGATTATCGACAATAAGTATACCATAGCTTATACCCCAATGTATAGCCTCATGGATGCGAAAGCAAGGATTTCAGCTTTTCCATTAATGAACTTAACTCAAGACCTAGCCTCTGCGCATTACAGTACCGGCGGACTATCAATGATTCACCTTCAAGATCAAGGCCAGACATGGGTTTTAACAAAACAAAAGTTCGAATTTTTTGAGTATCCACTAGGATTTGATCGAATCATTATGCAAACATGGGCTCATGAACCAAAAGGGCTTTTTTGTATTCGAGACTATAAATATAGCTTTTCACCAGATGGAAAAAAACCGAGCTTTGATGAATCTTGTAAGGACATTATGAGAGAGGAAAGCAAAAATGATCTTATTGTAAAAGATGAAAACCTCATTATGAAGGCAAGTTCTGCTTGGATGATTTTGGACCTTAAAACAGGGCGCCCACTGAAGGCAAACGACTTTTCAATGGGTGGGCTAACATTTAATAATGAAGATGCAATAGAAGGTGGAATGTCAAAAATTGCAATTCCAGAAACATGGGATAAAGCGGTGCCTCTTACACCAACAATTTTAGATATAGACCTAAACGACCATGTAAATAATATGAGCTATATACGTTGGATATTGTCGTTAATGGATTACGATTACTGCTCAACAAGGCTCTTAAAATCGCTTGAAACAAACTTTGTAACATCTGCATTGTTTGGTGATAATCTATTGAGTAAATATAAAATGATTGATGAAAATACGTGGGTGCATTCAATTGTTCGAGAAGACGGAACAGAAACATTTAGGGCAAGAACAGTGTGGAATGACGAAAAAGAACTTGCACGGGATAGACCACTATATTCTAATTAATAATGTACAATTAATAATTAACAATGTTTTATTTTTGGTGTTTAGCCAGTGCATAGGCAAGTGATTTATGTCAGCACATAGGTAAATAAAAAAAGTCCTTGAGTTTTCTCAAGGACTTTTTTGGTGTTGGACATTATTAATTATTCATTGTTAATTATGAATTATTCGCCGATTCTTACTCTTTCCCAAATAGCGTCGTACTTAGC
>CAYJMR010000170.1:0-2993 GCA_964371375.1 uncultured Treponemataceae bacterium | reverse complement strand
ATACGCTCAGAACCAATAACGTCTAGGATTGCTCTATCTCCAACAAGGGCATTAATTACTGATTGTGAAATATCTCTTATGGTGCTTCGTCTGTCTTGCACATTAAATAGCCATGCTACAGGGTCTACAATTCTGTATTGAATGCTCCATTCAACATCAACGATATTTAAGTCCCCTGTAAGCATTGTGTAGCCATCAATTCCTGCGGTGCTTTGATAGAATACCTGATTTCCAGGAAGGGTATTTACGGTAAACTCTTCTGTTTGGATTTCTGTTACTGGCACTATAAAGCTCTTGTCTACTCCAAAAGGTACTTTAAACTGTAGACCTGGGCCTACTGTTTTATGATATTTTCCAAGTCGAGTAATTACGGCTTGCTCCGATTCATCTACCATGTAAAAGCTTGTTCCCAGTGTACTAAGTACAATTACTGCTAAAACAATGAGTAGCAGTTTTGCAGGGTTTAGGTTAAAGCCTACGGGCTTTCTAGGAGTTTCTTCCATTTTTCCTTCCTTATTTTTATATTCGTGCCATGGATGGCACTTTACTATAAGATACTACTAATGCCATCAAAAGGCAAGTGAGTTAATTATAGTTGAAGATATTTAAAATAGTCTTAAAAATTCTTCTGTTGGACGGCAAAAAAACAAACCGATGGGGAGTTGCTTTTTTTGAGTGTAGGTGTTATAGTAATCAATCTAAAAATCTAGAGGCTGTTATGAAAACCAAAGTTCAAAATACAATTCTTTTAATGTTAACCACATTATTCGTGCTATCCTGTGATTCATTGTGGAAAGTAAATGGTAGCACAGATATTTCTTTTTCAGTTGACTTAAGAGGAATTCTGCCAAATAGTGCTGAAGAAGTTCACGAACGAAGTGTAAACTCGCGAAACTCTATTGTACCTTTTGAAGAGGGAGTGCTAACAGTTTCGCTATTTAACGCAAAGACAAATAAAGTGTTGCAAAGCTACACTAATGCATCAATTCATCAATTGGATACAACAACCTTTAATGTTGTTTTTGAGGATGTACGAGTTGGAACAGAAGTATATGCGAGTGTTATTATAGAAGAACCCATGATTGAAAATGGTGAAATGAGGGATGTTTTCAATGCCCGCTCTGAATCTGCCACTGTAAGAAATAGTACTCTTGAGCTCATGGCTCGTCCTTATGCAGTATTCTTAGATACGAGCTTTACAGACCCTAATTCAAATGGATTAACCCCATACTCTCCTGTTTCCTCAATGCAAGAAGCTGTAAGTATTTTAGGTGAGCCAGGGAAGCGACTTTCTGGAGCTACTGTATATGCTATTGGACCTATACATGTTATAGGTTCTGAAACATGGAATTATCCTGGTCTTATTGTAAAGCCTTGGGGAGTAGATGTAGATGCTTTAGTAGAGATGAATAACTCTGTAGAAACGCTTGTTGTTGATGGTATTACCTTTGATGGAAGTGGTGTAACAAACAAAGGAATAAACATTGGTAGCGGAAATGTGTCGGTGCGAAACACAACTATTGTAGGTACTAATCAAGCTATATTTATAAATGGTGGCTCTATCTTAGAGTTAGCAGGTGGTACAACGAGAATACATGCTAATACTAAGAACCTTGTATATTCATCAGGTGATGCAAGAGTGTATCTTTCTTATGCACTTGGCAATGGAAGTTTAATTGGTTTAAGTCCTGCAAGTGAAGAAACAGCAACACTTGTAATAGCTGAAGATATAAGTTTCTTAAACAAAAATTATTTTTTTCTTGACGCTGGTGTGCCTGGTGCTCTTAACGTTACGCCACTTGGTCTTGAATACAACAAAGATGGGGATGATGGTGACGACGGCGATGATGGTGGAGGTCCACCAGAACCGCCTGTAGTTGCATCAGTTTTCTTAGACCCGCAGTATACAAGTGGCAACAGCGATGGTACAGATGCGGCTCCATATACATCAATGGAAGATGCAGTTGACGCTATTAAGAATTTTTCGGTAGAGAACCCTACTACTATACATGTGATGAATCCTATTTATGTTACAAGTAGTGTAACGTGGGATTACCCTGGTTTAACGTTACAGTTGGGCTTTGATGATGGCCTTGTTGAAATGATACAGGTAAGTGGAAATGGAACTATATTGGAAATGAGAAACATTACCTTGGATGGAAATGGGAACAGTGCTGGCCTCATTACAATAAATACTCTTAGTGCTGTTGAAGCTATAGGTACAAATATGCGAAATACTCAAGGTAATGCTATCTATATTCCTTCTAACGGAAATTTTGAAATGACTGAAGGGGAAATAACCAATACTAGTGTATATGCTATTCATGCCTTGTCTGGTGCTTCAATTACAATAAACAGTGGGAAAATAGAAGGCAGTGGATTCTCTGGGATTTACCTTGAAAATAATGCTATTTTAACTCTTAGAGGGGGCACATTTCAAAACAACAATGAAGTTGATATAAATGTCTTTCAAGAAGCTGTTTTGGATTTAGAAAGTGGAAACCCAATAATTATTGAAGACGGCATTAGCTTTAATGCAGAAGAAGGGAACTCAGATATAAAGCTAAGAAGCAATATACATATAGACAGTAGCATTAAGATTTTATCTGCGCGTAAAAATGTTGGTGAAATGCTCGTACAAAGTTTTGGTGGTACAATAAATGTAATCAATTTTCCTATTGAAGATCCTGATGATGAAATGTATGTTAATGGACTTGGGCATTTAATTTATGGCCCAGAGACACCGTAAGTAAGATTTTCAACATAAGTAAAAAAGCGAGGAAGTTCCTCGTTTTTTTACAATTCCCTTAACTTCTCTTCTGTCAATCTGTAAACTGACCACTCATCCATTGCAACAGCACCAAAGCCTTTGTAAAAGTTAATAGAGCTCTCGTTCCAGTCAAGGCAGCTCCATTCCATTCTTCCACACCCACGCTCCTTTGTAAGATTAATGAGGTGCTTAAATAATGCAACGCCTATGCCTTTTCCTCTAA
>CAYJMR010000169.1:877-3030 GCA_964371375.1 uncultured Treponemataceae bacterium | reverse complement strand
ACATGTCTAAATCAATTAAAAGGGGATTTCCCGCAAAGGTTGAAAAAGAAGCATACGGAGAGTCTCCATAGCCTGTTGGCCCTAAGGGTAGAATCTGCCACAATGTTTGATTTGCAGATTTTAACCAATCTACAAATTTATATGCTTGCTTTCCAATTGTACCGATACCATTAGTTTCAGGAAGTGATGTTGGGTGAAGCAAAATACCGCTCGATCTTTTTAAGTTCATATATAAAGTATAGTGTACTCAAGTAAAATTCGCAAGTAAAAAAAATAAAAAAACTTGACTTTGTACTTGCCGAAGGATTATAATAGATATAGAGGTACACCGTGGCAAACATTCAAAAAACACTACAGGCACAGAGAGATTTTTTTAACACTAGAGTAACATATGATATTCCATTTCGTGTTACACAATTAAAGGCTTTACAAAAGGCTTTACATACGTATGAAGATGATATACTTACGGCATTAAAAAAGGATTTAAACAAAGCTCCTTTTGAAGCATATGTAAGTGAGATACATCTTGTACATGAAGAAATTACTTATATGATAAAAAATATAAAAAAACTATCCAAACCAGAAAGAAAAAAATCACCACTTTTAAACTTTCCGTCGAGTAGCACTATCTATAAAGAACCATATGGTGTAATGCTTGCTATTGCACCCTGGAACTACCCTATTCAACTTTCACTTGTTCCTATTATTGGGGCCATTGCAACAGGAAACTGTGCAATATTAAAACCTTCAAATTATTCTGCTAATAGTGCAAAAATTTTAACTAAAATTATAAAAAGTACTTTTGAGCCAAACTACATTACAACAGTTGAAGGAGACAGAACGGTAAATAAAGAATTACTAGATCAAAAATTTGACCATATCTTTTTTACCGGTAGCCCGGAAATAGGAAAGCTTGTTATGCAAAAAGCTTCAAAACACCTCACACCGGTAACACTAGAACTTGGAGGTAAAAGCCCTTGCATTGTAGATAACACAGCTAACCTAGAACTTGCTGCAAAGCGTATTGCGTGGGGAAAGCTTTTTAATGCAGGACAAACATGCATAGCTCCCGATTATATGCTTGTACATGAATCAATTAAGGACGATTTCATTGCCTTACTAAAAAAATATTGCAAAGATTTTTTTGGTGAAACACCACAGAAAAACACAGAGTATCCTAAAATAATAAATCAAAAACACTTTGATAGGCTTAGCACTCTTATTTCAAAAGCGAAAAATGTTTGGGGCGGAGAAGTAAACGCCAAAACAAATCAAATTGCTCCTTCTATTTTTGATAATGTAAAATGGAAAGATGACATTATGAAAGATGAAATCTTTGGTCCCATTTTTCCAATTTTAACCTATACTTCATTAGAGGAAGTTGTAAAAGAAATTAATTGCCGGCCTAAGCCTTTAGCCTTTTATGTATTTACAACATCAAAAGATGTTGAAGAGTATACCATAAAAAATATTTCTTTTGGTGGCGGCTGTGTCAATGATACCCTTGTTCATCTTACCAATATTAATATGGGATTTGGTGGAGTTGGTAACAGTGGGATGGGTAGTTATCATGGTAGAAAAACCTTTGACACACTCACCCATACAAAGGGTACATTAAAAAAAGCAAATTGGTACGACCTACCTATTCGTTATGCACCCTATGGTAATAAATTAGATTGGGTTAAAAAGGTTTTGAAGTTTATATAGAATACAAAAAAACACTCGAAATTATTCGAGTGTTTTTTAATTAAAACCTAAGGAATATTTATGGAGTTACTATATCTCCATCATTTTGATTTCCTTCAACTACAGGGCCTGCGCCTTCTATATATGTTCCATTTTCTGGATGAATTATAGTTGCTGCAACTGAATGCTCCGACACAACTCCATTCTCTATATCATTTACCCAACCTTTAATTTGTCCAATATCAATATCTGAAGCTAAATCATTATTAAGTGTTCCATCTTCGTTAAGTGGTCCATATAAGTTACCCTTAATTTCTCCACCTAGCAAGTTCATAGTTCCACCAGCTGCAAAGCCAACAACTCCAAAAGGTCCTTCGTTTTCTGTTATGAAACCATTATGTATAGTGAGAGTTGCATTTGTCGAAACTGTAATAGCACTACCCATACGAGATGCTGAATTACCTTTT
>CAYJMR010000169.1:0-841 GCA_964371375.1 uncultured Treponemataceae bacterium | reverse complement strand
CATAATAAACTCAGCACTATTACCATAAATAAATACTCCAGAACCACCACCTGAACTGTCTATACTTCCTTCGATAACTGTTGTATTATTATCAATAGAGCCACCATTCATAGTAAAAGAAGCTTTAGTGCTGCCATCTGCATTTCGACCTGTATTATTTACTACGTAAACACCTGCACCTCTATAAGCTTTATTTCCTGTTATAGAGCCACTATTCATAATAAAGGTTCCATTAAATACAGTAACAGCTCCACCACCTTCAGAGTATTTAGCAATTCTACTTTCGTTACCTGTGATTGTACCGCCATCTAAGATAAATGTTGCTCCATCTTTTACGATGACACCACCGCCACCGCCAAGTTCGTTTAGACCACCATTAATGGTAATACCCTTTCCAACAGTTACGGTAGTTTGTGCACCACTTACAATAAGAGATGTTAATATACCACCACCATTTACATCAAACTCTTCACCCTCTGGTACTTCAAGTATTAGGTTTAACTTTTCTCCATCCTTAGGTGCAATTTCAAAAGCCTCTTTTGCCCCTGTGTCAGGATTTATCTCGTTTTCTATATCGCCAGTAATCTGTATTGTTACGTTTCCATCATCATCTGCTAATGCTCCAAGATTCTCTGGCACTGTTAAAGCTTCTAAAGTATCTGCAAAGTCTTCATCACTTACCGTTAATTCACCTTCTTGGAATATTACACTTACTCTTGTTGTATACTCTGGCTTCCCATCATAAAATAAGTATCCATCTTTTTTTGTAAATACTACTGGAACAACAAACTTATCAGTGTTTGAGGTATCTTGTTCTAGTGCTTCAATTTTTGTAAAACTA
>CAYJMR010000168.1:0-3044 GCA_964371375.1 uncultured Treponemataceae bacterium | reverse complement strand
GTCCTAAAGATAAAGTATTGTATTCTGTGCATGTATATGTTGCTCCAAATGATAACGTTACCCCAACCCTTACAAGCTCTTATTCTAACTTTGGTAGGCAAGTAATAACAACAGGTACACTTCCTGTAAACTCTCAAGCCTCTCTCGCAGATGTGTCGGATGATGGTAGCGATTTTTTAGATTTTTCTTATAATAGCAACTTACTTACACATTCATATTCTCCTTCTTTTCTATTTGAAGAAAGTTCTGTTGTTGATTATAAGCCAGCAAATATTAATTACAGCTTGGCTAGTAGCCGAGCAGCAATAGGCGAAAGGCAAAATATTACAACTGGCGGTAAAGGTGGAAGCGACGTTAGAAATATCACTATAGAATGTGTAGCTTCAACTGCACACGCTGATTTTTATATAGAAGAGGCTTATAAATCATCCTTTGAACCATATAAAACAGAATACGCAAATAGATTTGAGTCCCACTATGGTGCTTACGCAGCAGCCTTCCCTGTGCCTTCTTCTAAAGTAAAAGTTATGATTGTTCTCTATCCTTCTGGTATTAGCGGAACCATAGAAAATGGTGGGATAAGTGTAAACATTAATGAACTTTTATATGGCAACACTGCAGCTGGCCTTGACTATGAAGATAAGGTAGGACTTTCTGTTGCAACCGTTTTTCATGAAATGCAGCATTGGCTTTTTGCGCAAGCAAGAGGCGCAGCTGAGCTTTCGGCTGGGGCTTTATGGCTCAATGAAGGATTATCAGAATATGCAAGAGATATAACCGCATACGATAAAGAAAATGATGTTAGGCTCGCCTTTGGAAGCTTAGGAACAAAAGGCTTACTAAGTTTTGGCGGTAGTGTTCCAAGTGATACAAGAAATAGCTATAGTTTAAGCTATCTATTTGTGCAATACCTGGTTGATAGATATGGATTAGATATAATAGATAAACTTTATACCCCTGGACCTCCTCTTGGCAGTGAAGCAGGAACAAAAGCGCGTGGTGATGGGGTTCACCCTCTTAGTGCTGCAACAGGAATTTACTTTCATGAATTATATTTTGACTTTGCCATAGCCGTAGCGATTCATGGCAAAAAAGGTATCTCTGACGGTATTCCTGAAAAGTATTTTTTTAAAACCCCCTTTAGAAAAACTAATAGTGCCGGAGAATTTGTAGATGATGAACTCGTTACTGTTGTCCCTATAATTTCTGAAGATGGCACAGGTGCTGTTGATGGAGGAGATCATCGCCAAGTTAAAAATCATTTAAATCCATATGCCGTTAAAGTTTATAGATGGGATGGTGATGTAGACACAATATCGGTTCCTGTCCCAGTAAACAAGCAGTTTGAACTTATAAAAAGTGCTGTATTTTATGCAGATAAATAAAAAAGAGAGTTTATGAAAAAATTATTGATAGTACCATTATTATGCCTGTTTCTCGCATCCTGCCCTTCTGTCTTAGAAAATGAGGCAGGTGCAAACCCTGATGATTATGATATTCATATTTATTCTGCTCAAGATCTTATGAATTTTCGAGATGATGTAAATATTGGTAGAAATGGAGCTCGTACTTCAAAGATTTTATTAATGAATGACATAACCCTACCAAAAACAAACTGGATTCCTATAGGTGACTTGAGAACCGATGAAGCCTTTTTTAGAGGTATTTTTGATGGAAATGGGCATACAATTTTTGGACTGTATTTTTTAGATGGAGAAGACGAGGACTCAAGTAACATAGGCTTGTTTGGTAGAATTAAAAAAGGTGGAAGCATTGATACAGAAATTAAAAACCTCACCATTGAAAATGCCTATATTAATGCCCATGACCGAATAGGAGCTCTTGCCTCCAATGTAGAATATGATGTAAAAATTACGAATACAAATGTTGTGTTTTCGTATATAATAGGTAATACTCAAGTAGGCGGCTTTTTTGGTAGCTGTGATGGGATTGTTGATAGCTGCTTTAACTATTCCTATGTAGAAGGCTTTTTACATGTTGGTGGGATTGCTGGTGAAATGGGAAATTACAGTGATACGGATAAATGGCGCTCGCGAATTTCTAACACCGTTAATGCCGGCATTGTACAAAGTAACTCAAATAAAGAGTATGACCACACCCCTTTTGGAACGGGTGGAATTATAGGATACAGTAGGTATTCAACAATAATAGAGCACTGTAAAAATACTGGAGAGGTTACATCCGTAGGGGGAAACGTAGGTGGAATTACAGGGCATTCACTTAGTGATCAAATAATTAACTGCACAAATGAAGGTTATGTTTATGGTTCTGACAGCCAAATAGGCGGGATATCGGGATATTTCGCCCAAGAAGATAACGGCGATGTCCTAAAAATTGCTTCTTGTATTAACGAAGGAACCGTTGTTGGAGATAACATAAATATAGGTGGTATTGCTGGAACCAGTTGGGCAGATAGCCTTATAGAAGACTCTTATAATGTTGGTGTTGTACGAAGTACAGGCTATAACCCACCCACTACGAGCGAACCAGGTGTAGTTGGCGGTTTGGTAGGCTTTAACCGCGGTAGAGTTCAAGGCTCTTACAATAGAGGAAAGGTGGAGGCTCTTGGTGGCTCCGAAGGGGATATTAGATCAAAAAATATTGCTGGTCTTACAGGATATAATACTGGAACTATTATTGCGTCATACAATTTAGGAGCTGTATACACACCTGTAAAAGTGCTACAGGCTGGAGCTCTTGTTGGCGATAACGATGGAAGACTCATCGGTAACTATAATATAGGTATACTCAACGATGGAGAAAGCAAAGCCATAATTGGGTTAAATAACGGAAACGTAACGCATACTTATTTTACAGATAGCTCATCAGAAGAGAGTGGTGCACTAGCATCTGTAGGTGCCATTAATAGTAAAATTAACGCAATGAATGCTGCGATAGCAGAATACGATAGCGGTTCTGTAGCCTACCGTTTTAGACAAGGAAACAGATCCCCTATTTTATATAAAGCAGAATAAACCACCCTAGAATCTTTTTTCTTGCTTTATTTTTTTGAAAAAATGTTG
>CAYJMR010000167.1:0-3087 GCA_964371375.1 uncultured Treponemataceae bacterium | reverse complement strand
CCAAGTGATGTAGTTTTAAGTAATAAATAACACCTACAAATACATCATTTTGGAATGGCTCACCAGTTCTACCATCTCTAAGAATTGCCTTAGAGTTTGTGTTAAAGCCTGCTTCAACGAGCTTGTTTTCTATTTGTTCATTTGAAGGTGATTGGAATACAGGAGATTCATACCATTCATCAAGATAAAGACCTGCAAGTCCAAGCTCAGACTCCATAATTTGCCCAATATTCATACGAGAAGGAACCCCAAGTGGGTTAAGACAAATATCGAGAGATGTACCATCGTCTAAGTATGGCATATCTTCAACTGGAAGAATTCTCGCTACGATACCTTTGTTACCGTGGCGCCCAGCCATTTTATCCCCTTCACGTAGCTTTCGCTTTGTTGCAATGAGAACTTTTACAACTTCATCAACACCAGGATTTAAATCATCACCTTCTGAACGGCGAAGTCTTTGTACGTCAATTACTGTACCTTCGGTCCCGTGTGGAATTCTTAAAGATGTATCACGTACTTCTTTTGCTTTTTCACCGAAAATTGAATTAAGAAGTTTAAACTCAGGTGTTGTTTCAGTTTCACTTTTTGGTGTAACCTTACCAACAAGAATGTCTCCTGATCGCACTTTTGCACCAATCCGGATTACACCTTCAATATCTAAGTTATCAAGTGTTTTTTCTGCCGTATTTGGAATATCGCGAGTAATTTTTTCAGGACCGAGTTTTGTTTCTCGAATTTCTGTTATAAACTCTTTAATATGTATAGAAGTAAACATATCTTCTTTTACAACACGTTGTGAAATAAGAATAGCATCTTCGTAGTTATACCCATTCCAAGGAACGAAACCTACAAGAATGTTTCTACCAAGCGCTAGTTCACCTTGATATGTTGCAGGACCGTCTGCAAGAACACTACCTGCATCAACTTTTTGCCCCAGTGTAACTACAGGTCGTTGGTGATAACAAGTATCTTGGTTTGTACGTTGATATTTAAGCAATGTATATGTGTCTTCTAAACCATCTGCCTTTGCTTTTATCCTAATTTCTTCAGATGTAATATGAGTTACAGTTCCTGCACGAGTTGCTTTTACCAAAACACCTGAATCGTATGCACATTTAGCTTCCATACCTGTACCTACACGAGGT
Source organism: uncultured Treponemataceae bacterium (assembly GCA_964371375.1). Classification (GTDB taxonomy): domain Bacteria; phylum Spirochaetota; class Spirochaetia; order Treponematales; family Treponemataceae; genus CAYJFX01. The sequence goes on along the minus strand of CAYJMR010000167.1, from coordinate 1,942 downwards.
GGTTCTGGGAATAAAAGTGGAACAGCTTGGCGTTGCATGTTACAACCCATGAGTGCACGGTTAGCATCATCATGTTCTAAGAAAGGAATAAGAGACGCAGAAACAGATATAATTTGCTTTGGAGAAACGTCCATGTATTGAACATCCTCAGGAGCACGAGAAGCATAGTCACCGTAACGACGACTTGCAATTTGATCTGATTTAAAAGAACCGTCATCCTTCATATCTACTGAAACTTGTCCAATAAAGTATCGGTCTTCATCCATAGCAGAAAGATAATCAACTTGTTCTGTTGCCTTTCCTTTTTCGATTTTTCTATAAGGAGCTTCAAGGAATCCGTATTCGTTTACACGAGTATAAATAGCCAATGAAACAATAAGACCAATGTTTGGACCTTCAGGAGTTTCAATAGGACACATACGACCGTAGTGTGTATAGTGAACATCACGAACTTCAAAGCCTGCTCTATCTCTTGAAAGACCACCAGGACCCAAAGCATTCAAACGTCTTTTGTGTGTTAATTCTGCAAGAGGATTAACTTGATCCATAAATTGAGACAACTGACTTGACCCAAAGAATTCTTTTATTGAAGCAACTATTGGTTTAATTGAAATCAAATCTTGTGGCTTCATAGTTTCAGTTTCTTTTAGAGACATTCGCTCTTTTGCGATGCGTTCCATTCTACTAAAAGCTGTTTTTAATTGGTTTGTCATCAACTCACCAACAGAACGAATACGACGATTCCCCATATGGTCTATATCATCAAGACTTTCATCACCTACGTACACTTTAATAAGGTGCTTCATTGTAGCGATAATATCATCATTTACAAGTGTATGCTCTGTAATAGGAACATCTACACCAAATTTTTTATTTAGCTTATATCGTCCAACACGACCTAAATCGTAGCGTCGACTGGAAAAGAACATACTATTTAAGTCTTTTTCAGCAGATTCCAAGGTAATAGGCTCACCTGGCATAAGAACTTGATACACGGCAGATAATGAATCTTCCATTGTTGGTTCATCAGACTCAGAACCTTCTTGTGTATAACGAATTGATTCTCTCTCAAAACAGTTAATAATCATTTGAGAGTTTAAAGATTTTTCATTATCAAAATCAATTATAGATAGTTTTTTAATCTCAGGGTGTAAAAATAATTCATCAATAGAGTGAGGTTGCATTTTTTCACCGGCAGAAAATACTTTTTTTTGTTCTCCAGACTCTGCATCTTTAATAAACACAGCTACTGCAAGCACTTTACCAATAAGAGAATCTCTCATTTCACGTGTATCTTCGATTTTTACAGATTTAACTTCATAAAATGATTTTATAATGTCTTCTCGACTTGAAATTCCAAGGGCTCGTAAAAAAATTGTTCCCAAAATTCGTTTCTTTCTATCAATCTTTGCATAGATAAGATCTTTCTTTTGGTCAACTTCAAATTCTAGCCAACTACCACGGTAAGGAATTATTTTACTTGAAAAAATTCCTTTTTCATGGTTAAAAACAACACCAGGAGAGCGGTGAATTTGAGAAACAACTACACGCTCAGCACCATTAATAATAAAGGTACCTCTTCCTGTCATTAATGGGATATCTCCCATATAAATATCTTTTTGGCGAATTTCGCCTGTATGTTGAAATACTAAGTTTATTCGAGCTTTTAGCGGTACAGAATATGTTAATCCGCGTTGTTTACATTCAAGCTCTGAAAACTTAACACTGCTTTCATCGAGTTCATAGTATTCATATTCGAGAACCATGTCACCATTCGGACTCTCGATAGGGAAAATAGTTTGAAAAACTTCTTCAAGACCTTGCTTTGTTAAAGAGGTTTTCTTTTTCATTAATTCTTTTTGGAGAAAATTTTCGTAAGATTGAAGCTGAATATCGATTAGGTCAGGCAACTCCATAAAGTTGCGAATGTTTTTTCCTATGT
>CAYJMR010000166.1:0-3096 GCA_964371375.1 uncultured Treponemataceae bacterium | reverse complement strand
GCTCTATTCGAGGAGCAGGTACTGAATCTAAGTATTCACTGTACAATGAAAGTTTAGCAAGTTTTACAACAGGTAAACTTTTTGACCACACCGATGCAGAAGGTTTTATTACCTTGTTCGGTCTTCCGTTAAAGGTTAGAGCGATGATGGAACAAGAAAACGGCGAAGGTCAAGCTGTTGTTCATAATAAAAACTTAAAAAAACGACCGACAAATTAGTTTGTTTCTAAAAACGTATTTCAAGAATGAAATACGTTTTTTTTATGTTTGATAATTTTTTGGACTAACTCCAAACTCAGCTTTGAAAATTCGACTAAAATATGCGGTATCAGAGTAACCAACCTTTGTGCTTGTTTCATTAACTGAAATATTTTCGCGCAACATCTTTTTAGCCTCTGCAAGTCTAATTGTGCGAATATATTCAATAAATGAAGTTCCTACATAGGTTTTGAACAACTTACTAAAATAGTATGGTGTTATAGCTAGCTGCTTTGCAAATTGATCTATTTCAAAATTTTCACTGTAATGATTTGAAATATATTTACAAGTTTCAAAAATAAAGCGCTCATATTTACTATTTTTTTCTTCAACAATCACAGTGCATGCTTGCTTCACTACAGCCAATAAGAAATTCTTCGTTTGTGAAAAGGTATTTGTTTGTTGTTCAATGAAGCTACAAGAAATGATATGAGACTCAATTGTTTTCAGTAAAGCCGAAGTAAACTCCTTGAGTCTCTCTTGTGGCTTTTCCGAATCCTTATATACCTGGATTATTTTGTACGCAATCTGTTGTGCCTCTTTTTCATTCCCATTTATGATACTCTCTACAAGTGCAACACGTGTACGTCTGAGCGAGTCTTCTTTTAACACTGTGGTATTTGCTAGTTCTTTCTCAGCATCAGCTCTTATAATACCAAATTCTAATTTTTCAATCATTTTTTGTAACACTTGTATGATAGTTTCTCTTTTTACTGGTTTAACTAAATAATCTTGCGCACCACTTCTAATTGCTTGTTGCGCTAAATCAAAGACTCCCCAAGCAGTTAAAAAAACAATAATAACATCAGGTTTTTCTAAATGAATAATCTCAGCAGCTTCTAATCCTGAAAGTATCGGCATCTGTATATCTAAAAAAACTATTTGTATAGGTTCTGCATTTGGTGCATTAAGTACTTCATTCACTGCCTCCTTGCCATTTTTTACCTTAATGCATGTTATAGGCAGTTTACTTTGCTTTATAAACATTTCTAGAGTATCTCTTTCTAATGGTTCGTCATCAGCAATGAGTAGCTTATACATATTCATTCTCCTTTGAAGGTATTAAAAGGGTGATTTTAAGCCCATTTGGAGTGTTATGAGAGAAATCTATTGAAGCTTTTCCTTTGTAGAATAATCGCATTCTGTTTATTACATTTTCTATTCCTATATGAGTAGAATTATTTTTATCTCGACCTATTTTACCCATGTTTCTAAGCTGCGCATCTGTAGTGCCAACGCCTGTATCTCGTATACATATTTTTGTTTTCTTGTTTGATGCCGATATTTCAATTACAATTTCGCCTCCATTTTCTGATTCTGCTAAACCGTGAATGACTGCATTTTCTACAAGAGGCTGTAATATGAGTGGTGGGACAATAATTGTATCGATAACGCAATCGCATACGTAACGATATGTTATTCTATCAGAAAAGCGAGATTGTTGAATATGCATATACTGTTCGATAAAATCAATTTCATCTTGTAACGAAACCTTTTTTGAATTTTCAAGATTGTATCTAAATATCCCAGATAATGCGTGTATGAGCTCCATTGTTTTTTCTGCTTTTTCTTGTACTGCAGTTCTATTAATAGTATTTAACGTATTAAATAAAAAATGGGGTTGAATTTGCGCTTGTAAGGCAGACATTCGTGCTGCATTAAGCTCTGTTGTTAAAGATGTTTTTTCTTCCATCATTTGAATATCGTTTTTAAGATTTTGCTTCATCTTGTTTATTGTTATTTCAAGAAGACGAATTTCACTTGTATTGCTTAACTCAAGGTCACTAATATCGAGATTTCCTCGAGATATTTCATTTGCAGTTTGCACCATCTTTTGAATAGGAAGGCTTATCTTTTTTGTGAGTTTAAAACTAAAAAACGAATATAATATAAGAATTAAAAGTATTGATGTTAAAACTACGTTACGATATGTTTGTTCTCTTGAGATTACTTCTTCAATTGCTATAGTCGTTGTCTCTAAATACAAGGAGAGAATATCTCTGTCTACATACTCAGTAAGATAATCAAATGTTTGAATAATGTGCTGTGCTTGCTCATATCGAACAACTTCATCCTTTTCCTTGTTCATCTGCAAAATATTTTCATGAATATAGAAAACCCCATTCTCAATTCCTCTTAATAGAGGCAAAATATGCGCATTGCGTTCAATCATAATAGCACGAAGATGCGCTAGGTAGTCGAAAATTTCTTTGGTACTTACTTCAAGTTCAAAATCTTCTTGCATAGTGTTAGTGCTTTGTACCCATTGGTTTAAGTATAGATTATTTTTTTTCAATGAGCTTGAAAGATTATAAATGTGTTCGTAATCTCTAGTATAGTTTTCTATTGTTTGTGCTTGTGAAAATACTAATACAAAGCTAATCATACTAACTAGTACCATTAAGCCTACAAGTGATAAGCTATATGTCAATAAAAGGCGCTTATATGTAGATGATATTTTTTGCTTAAGATTTTTATAAAATTTTTGTATAAACATAAAATCAGTATACAATAACTTTAATTTTTTTGCAAATTTGGACTTTTTAAGAAAAAAAAGAAACTTTTGTAAAATTTTCACACTATTAGAATTTATGTATATACCCTATACTCCTTGATAAGGAGTTTATATGAAAAAAATTATTTTATTAACACTTCTTGCCATCCTTTCAATTTCTGTAGTTTTTGCAGGTGGTGGGCAAGAAGAAGGACCAATTGTACTTCGTTTAGGAGACAATCAACCTGATGGGTTCCCTACTGTTATCGGTGACTTGGAATTTGCTCGATTAGTTGAAGAACGATCAAACGGAAGAATTAAAATTGAAGTTTATAACAATGCTCA
>CAYJMR010000165.1:0-3202 GCA_964371375.1 uncultured Treponemataceae bacterium | reverse complement strand
CAAAAATATACCGCACACCTTCATCGTAAAGCATTTGCGTATTTTTATCTAAAAAGTCACCAAAATTGGTTAATATATGGCGACCATCGCCAATAAAAATAATTCTATTTTCCCGAACAATTTGTCTAAAGGCACTATCTGCATCAGGTGCATTTTCAAGCAAGTTTTTTGTGTACACTAAACCATTATTTGATGTACATGAACTTAGTACCAACAACAACGCTACAAATACAACTACAGTCTTTTTCATGTTAATACTCCTATATTTATTATAACACATAAAAACACATTACGGGACTTATTGTTTTGTATTTACAAAAACAATATTTATAGTTTATAATGTAATTATACTTTTAGGAGGGTTATCAATGCCAACATTAAGTGTATTCTATGGAATTATAATCACTATGTACAAAGAAAAAGGCGGAAAACATAATACACCACATATTCATGCAGAATATCAAGGTAAAGATGCGGCAATTGATTTTGCAGGTAATATCATTGAAGGCGAAATTCCAACCAATAAGATGAAACTAATTCAGGCATGGATTGAAATACATAAAGAAGATTTAGAAGCAAATTGGAAATTACTTAGTGAAGGACGAGAATTCTTCAAGATTGAACCTCTACGATAAGGAGAACATATGTCAATACCAAGACTGCAAGATGTAACACCTCTAAAAAATTATAAACTACTGCTTTCTTTTGAAAATTGCAAAAATAAAATTTTTGATGTGAATCCCTACATTGAAGGTGACTGGTTTGGAAAATTAAGAGATATACATTATTTTTCTACTGTCCATGTATCAGGAAAAACTGTTGAATGGGAGGGTGGCCAAGACATTGCTCCTCATGAATTATACGAACTTTCAGTATATGTAGAATAAGCTTAATTTTCATACCGCACTACCTTCTCGTTCGTAAAATCATCAAGACAAAGGCAGTGATATAAAATAGTGTCGGGATTGTTGCAAATAATAGCGTAGTGAGCGGAATGCCTGCAACAAGAGTACCCCTTGAACCTGAGACAAAAATTATCCCAAAGCCTACGAGCATTTCGTATACAACGCTTGCGTAGGTTGTTACCGTTCCTGCGACTAAAGCCATCCACGCAACATCCCTTGTTTTTGACCAAAGCATAATTGCTAAAAAGGCTGCAACGCCACCAAGAATGAGTTTTATAATGTATAGAATAATTTCTGATTGTGCCAAATGTAATTCCTTTTAAAATAGGTTACTTTATTTTTCGGCAGTAAATGGACTTTGGCTTAATTTTTTAAAGTCGCCAAGGTTTACACCAATGGGCACAATTGAAGGAACATTGTAATAGGGAGAAAGTAGTAAACCTTTATCCATGCAGTGAATTACAAAGTCTTTGTAGTGTTGTTCATTCATTTTTGGAAATAAATAGCAGGATTTTCTATTAAAGTAAGTATTAAATACATCATCAAAAATGCAAAAATCTTTTTCTGATACATTTTCCTTTTCTTTTTCATAATCATAAAAACTTCTTGCTAAACCATCAAAGCTACAAGATGCAATATTGGTATCAGTGCATGGCATTTCAACACTCCCCTTTGTTACCACAATATGAATATTTTGAGAAAGTAAAAAAGGAGGAACCACATATGCAAGATTTTCATCTTCTAAGGTTTCAAATGCCCAAGGGTTCCACATTGGAATACCATTTTTATAAAGCCACGAATCCATGCTATTTGTATGAATGTCGCCAAAACTAAAGTCTATGCTCAACGCCTTACAAATAGCAAAGGCACACGATTCTTTAGATGAAAAAAAATGTACATTTTCAAATCCCTTTGCTGTCGAAAGAATTGCTTTGTTAGCTCGGTATTGTCTTCCACTTTCAAAGTTTGACGTTAAACCCTTTGCCATTGCGTTTTTAAACATCAGCATTGACCTTCCGTTACCATTACCACGCCCCATAATTGAGCGGCCAGCATCTAGGTACATGTCTACAAGGCGCACTCCCTTTTCGGTATAAAGGTACACTCCCCTTGCGCGGTTTACGTTTCCGTAGCGATTTTTTATCTCATCAAAGTACCACTCTATGCTCATCTGTTTTTACCCAGTCTTACAACCTATCGTTTTTGAAGTTCTTCTGTTAAAAGTTTTGTTGCACTTGCAGGATCTGCCGTGCCCTTAGAAATCTTCATAACTTGCCCCATAAGGAAGCCAACAGCATTTGTTTTACCGTTTTTAAAGTCTTCTATTGCCTTAGGGTTATCATCTAGTACTTGCGCAACAAAGTCTGAAATAGCACTTGTGTCGCTTACAACAGCCATTCCTTTCTTTTCTATAATAGCATCACTCATATCGCCTGTTTCGAGCATATCTGCAAATACTTCTTTTGCTTGTTTTCCGTTTATTTTACCGTCTGCAACTGCATTTACAAGGCTTGTGATGTGCTTTGGCGTAATGCTTAATTCTGTTATGCCAATTTCTTTTTCTTTAATAACGGCTAATACTTCTGCTAAAATCCAGTTTGCAACTTTTTTTACATCTTTAGAATCTGTTGCTGCATCTTCAAACCATAGCGAAAGCTCACGACTAGAAGTAAGGATTTCAACATCACCATCGTTCAAGCCGTATTCTGCTTTGAAACGAGTTCTTTTTGCCTCAGGAAGTTCTCCAACAAGATCATGAGCGCCATCGATAAACTCTTCAGAAACGGTAAAAGGCTTAATGTCTGGTTCTACAACAAAGCGATAGTCTACAAATGAGTTTTTTGTTCTCTGCACAAGGGTTTCGCCCTTTGCTTCGTCCCATCCCATGGTGTTTTTATACCCAACAACAAACTCTTGTCTATTTGTTTTAAACTCTTCAAGCTGTCGTTTTACTTCATAGTTACATGCATCTTTAATTGCTCTGAACGAGTTTAAGTTTTTAATTTCTGAAATTGGTGTGTGATACTCTTTTCCATCTTCCCAAATGGTAAGGTTAATGTTAGCATCGCATCTCATGTTACCTTCTTCCAAGTTACCCTTTGTAACACTTACGTATCGAAGAATCTCTTGCACTGTTTGCATAAATAGAGCTGCTTCTTCTGGCGAGTTCATATCGGGCTTGGTAACAATTTCAATTAGAGGTGTTCCAGAGCGGTTAAAGTCTATATAACTATGATTTCCTTCTAAGTGTAAACTCTTTCCAACATCTTCTTCTAAGTGGATTCTTTCAATGCGAA
>CAYJMR010000164.1:0-3204 GCA_964371375.1 uncultured Treponemataceae bacterium | reverse complement strand
AGAGAGGCTCCTGAAAGCGCATAGGGGTTTGAGAGGGCCGTATGCATTGTATTTTGTATTTTACTTTGATAATCTTGTATAAGGGCATCTATTTGGAGCTCTGACATTTCTTCTTTTGGCTTGTCGAGAGTGGGTTGTTGTTTCATATCAACTAGCCTATCAATAAGGGTGTTGAGAATTTTTATTTTACTGATGTTTACGCCACCATTTGGGTTATCTGTCGGAACCCCTTGGACATGTTCAAATTGAGCATAACCTACCATTAAAGGGCTTACAGGTACGTATAATTTTCCTCCAGCGGAAAAAGAGATGGAATTTGAAGAACTAATGCCATAGTTTGCGTGAGCTATACCGCTAATACTTCCTATACCTGAAATCATACCACATATATCCTAATTTAAAGTAATTGTACTTTAAATATCGGAAAAATTAGGTTTTTACTTTAGTTTGTGATGTTTTTAATGGTTGTACATTATTGTTACTATTCAAGGTGTACCTTAATGTTACAAAGGCGCCGTGAATAGTTTCCATTATAAAACACAGCCTTCTTAACAAATCAATTCAGACCCTGCTTTTGCGATTATTTACTATTTCTGCGCAGGTCGTGAATTGTAACAAATTATTGTGTAAATCTGTACCAATCGGTGAGGCGTTCTTGAATAGTTTGAGCAGGGCTAGAATTATCTGTGTTTACTGCATCTACTAAATATGGGATGATGATTTCTTCTTTGATTTCCTCCCAGTTTGAAGGAAAGCTGTTGGGGGCACTGAGCGCGTCTTGAGGTGGTAGGTTTCCCCATAATACAGGGTAGAGAACAGGATATAATCTTTCGTTGACGCTTCGAATCGAAGAGAATCCGCCGGCTAGGCCAAATGTATTTGTGTACATGTTTAAACTATCATACCAGTTTAGAATAGTTTGTTGAGTATCTTCATTCATTAACCAAATAACAAACTGCTCTGCTGCAGGAAGGTTTTCAGAATGCTTGTATAAACCCAGCGAAAGCATATCATCATGGATGGCTATTTTGTTGTTATTTTGAATCCAACTAAAATAAATTCCGTCAAGCCTTTCGGGAGCAGAAACAAAAAGTTCATCGCTTTTCATAAAGGCAAAAAGGGCATTTGTATCGCTAACATTTTTAAGCGCAGGATTATATAAATATTTAAATTGATATTCGGTCTCTGCTATTGTTGAAGTGTTTTTTGAGCTTGTCCAATCTCTAAAATATTCAACAGTATTCTCAAGTTCTTCTGCATTCCAGTAAAAAGAAGCAGTGTTTCGTTTATGCTCTGCAAAATTTGAATTGTTTAGTTTTGCAACCTCATACAAAAACTCAGGTGTCCAAGATGGAGCAAAGCCCATTGATGTGTAAACATCTTCATCCATTACATTAAAATTGCCCCCAAGGTCTCTTATTTGGTCTGTTGTGAGCATATTGTTTTCGGGGGCTACGGCGCTGTTTTCTTGTGAAAAAACTATTGTTGAAAGGTTGAAGCTAACTGGTAAAAGGTATTGTTGACTTCCAATGCTTCCAAATTGCAAAAGTTGAGGGTAAAACTGTGTTTTACTAACAAGTTGGTCATCGAAAAGGTAATTCAGGGGCATAAAAGTGCTTTGAGTTTCAGTATTTTTTAACCAAGGACCAATAATAACATCGGGAACATCTTCTCCTCTTTTTGGAGGAAAAGATTCTGCTGGGTTTTCTTTATAAATAACTACCGCTCTTACATTATCTGCCGTAAGATTAAACAATTCTACATAGGTGACTATTTCACTTCTGTTTGTCCAAATGATGATGGGATCTGCAACAGACCTTCCACATGAGGCAAAGAGAAGAAGACTGAGAATTGCTACACAAACGGCAGAAAAAGAGCGTTTAGCCACGCACCATTTCCTCTGCAGTAGAAAAAACTTTTTCATATACTGTGTTTATTAAATCATTATCAATACTTGAAAAAGCAATGCGAATTGTGCAGTCATTTATGGCTATTATCCCAATTCCGTGGTCAGAAAGTAATTTTTGGCGTAGACTTTCAGCATTTACATTTTTACAATGTAAGCTCATAAAGTAGCCTGAATTAAAGGGTAATGGTTCGAGTACTGGGTGATTTTCTTTTGTTGTTAAAAAAGCCTTTACCGTGTGATATCTTTCTTCGAGAAGTTTATAATAGGTTTCTTTTTCAGCTTTTACCTCTGAAGAAGAAAGAACTTTTTTCATTATGGATTGTGAAGGGCTTGATGCGCAAGATACTGAAGACCTAATTATACCCATTAGTTTTTGAATGAGTGCATCGTAGTGTTCTTGAGCTAAACCTTTGCTTGCAAAAGTTAAAAAGCCAGCTCTAAAGCCCCAAACATAATCTTCTTTTGTTGGTCCATCAATTTTAACTGCCAATACATTTTCATGAAGGTCTGCTAGAAAGGTAAAAAGAGATTGCGCTTCGATGTTGTTTTCATAGTTTAGTCCAAAATAAGCATCATCAGACCATACCATAATTTTTGTGCCTTGCTCTGCAATAGCTTTTATTACTTCACAGATTTTACGAACTTCATCTGCAGTCGGAGAGTACCCTGATGGATTTTGAGGGAAGTTTAAAATAACTCTGATAATACCTTTTTTCGCTTCTGTTTGCATTGCATCCGTAAATGAGTCAATGTCAAATCCGCCATCTTTAAACATAGAAAATTGAGTAAAGTTTGCATTTCGTCTTGCTTGCACAATTAGCGGGTAGTTGTCCCATGAAGGATCTGCTGCAAGAAGAGTGTCTCCTTCCGATAAAAACAAATCGCAAAGATAGGATATGCCTGCAGTAAGGCCTGGGACTACAACAGGAAGAGAAAAGGTTTTATTTGCTAAACTAGGATTTTTTTCTATGAGGGAAGATTTCCAAAGTTCTCGTAGCTCTAAATCTCCAGCAGTAGGTGCGTAAGCAACAGCCTCTTGTGAGCTTAGGTGAGGGAGATGCTTTTGCACAGAAGGCAAGATAATTGGTTTTCTGTCTATACAACTCATACCAATTGTTGCATTTGCGGTGTTGCCCATCTTTTTTGCTTCCATACTTTGTGCTATAATGCCTTTAGGAAAATATATACGTTTTCCTAAATCAGAAAGCATTGAATCGATAATTGTTCCGTTGAGTGAGGTATTTAAACCTTGTGCTAATTCGTGTATCATGATATGTTATAATACAATGAAGTAG
>CAYJMR010000163.1:0-3212 GCA_964371375.1 uncultured Treponemataceae bacterium | reverse complement strand
ATGAACAAACAAGTCATTTAAGAAGTTTACTCGATTTTAAGTTCTGTGAAAATGGCGGAATCGATATTGATGAAGTAGAATCAGAATACGAAATTGTAAAACGTTTTAGCTCAGGTCCTATGAGCTACGGCTCTTTAAGCCAAGAAGCTCACGAAGCTTTGGCAATCGCAATGAATAACCTTGGAGCAAAGAGCAACACAGGTGAAGGTGGGGAACTTGAAGAACGATTTACTATTGCAAAAGATGGGCTTAATAAAAACTCAGCCGTTAAACAAGTTGCATCTGCTCGCTTTGGAGTAACAAGTAAATTCTTGGTTAGCGCAAAAGAAATACAAATTAAAATAGCGCAAGGTGCAAAACCGGGTGAAGGCGGACACCTTCCTGGAACAAAAGTATATCCGTGGGTTGCAAAAACTAGACACTCAACTGTAGGTGTAGGTTTAATTAGCCCACCACCACACCACGATATTTATTCAATTGAAGACCTTGCTCAACTTATTTACGATTTAAAGAATGCAAACAGAAAGGCAGATATTTCGGTAAAATTGGTAAGTGAAGCAGGTGTTGGAACCATCGCAGCAGGTGTTGCAAAAGCAGGTGCACAGCACATCACTTTAAGCGGTTACGATGGGGGAACAGGAGCTGCTCCTAAAACATCAATTTGTAATGCAGGGCTTCCGTGGGAATTAGGAGTAGCAGAAACGCACCAAACTCTGATACTAAATGGGCTTAGAAATAAAATACGTCTTGAAGCAGACAGTAAAATGATGAGCGGGCGTGACCTTGCTATTGCAGCAATGCTAGGGGCTGAACAATTCTCTTTTGCAACAGGCCCCCTTGTTGCACTCGGTTGTGTAATGATGCGTGTTTGCAACCTCGATACCTGTCCTATGGGAATTGCAACACAAAATCCTGAGCTAAGAAAGCGTTTTACAGGAAAACCCGAACATGTTGAAAACTTTATGCTCTTTATGGCAAAAAATATGCGCGAATACATGGCAAAGCTTGGCATTAAAACCGTAGCAGAGCTTGTTGGACGCTCAGACTTATTAATGAAAAAACAAAACCTCGATAATCCACGGGCTGCAAAAATTGATGTAACAAGAATTTTATCGAATCCATTAATTGACAACTCTTGCGTGCATTTTGAAAGTGATGCAAGCTTTGACTTTGAGCTTCCCAAGACTATGGATATGAGCGTGTTAATTCCGTCATTTAAAGATGTTTTTGACAGTGCAAAACCTAAAACAATTTCTGTTGATATTAAAAATACCGATAGAAGCTTTGGTACTATTTTCGGAAGTGATATTACAGCTAAATATGGAAATACACTAAAAGAAAGTACATTTTCGGTAAACATAACGGGTAGTGCGGGGCAATCGCTCGGTGCATTTATACCGCAAGGTTTAACACTCACTGTAGAAGGCGACTGTAACGACTATGTTGGAAAGGGACTTTCAGGCGGACAAATTATTGTGTATCCATCAAAGGATGCTGAATTTGCTCGTGAAAAAAATATTATAATTGGTAACGTAGCCCTTTACGGTGCAACAGGTGGTAAACTCTTTGCATCCGGTGTTGCTGGAGAGCGATTTGCGGTTAGAAACTCAGGTGCTGTTGCCGTTGTAGAAGGTGTTGGTGACCATGGTTGCGAATACATGACAGGTGGTATGGTTGTAGTACTTGGGACAACTGGCAAAAACTTTGCAGCAGGTATGTCTGGTGGTATTGCGTATGTGTATGACCCAAATAATGACCTATACATGAGAACAAATAAAGCAATGGTTTCATTAGAAGAAATGGAAAACAAACATGACATTGAAACACTTAACGCTTTAATTTCAGAGCATGTGGAAAAAACGGATAGTCCTTTGGGTAAAAGTATCCTTGAAAACTTTGAAAGTAACTGTTCAATGTTTAAAAAGGTATTACCACATGATTATAATAAAATGCTAAGGCTTATTGCAAAAAAAGAAGAAGAAGGCTTTGATAAAGAACAAGCACAAGTTGAAGCATTTTACGCACTAAAAAAGTCGTAAAAATTACAACTATATAAAGGATTTAGATATGGGAAAAGCAACAGGATTTTTAGATTATAAACGAAATCAAAGTAAGGAGATTGACCCCTTACTACGTATTCAAAACTTTAAAGAATTTCATGTTCATATAACAGAAGAAGAGCAAAAAACTCAAGCATCGAGATGTATGGATTGTGGTGTACCGTTTTGTCAAAGTGGTATGATGCTTGCCGGAATGGCAAGTGGGTGTCCACTTAACAACTTAATACCTGAATGGAACGATCTTGTGTATCAAGGTCAATGGAAACTTGCTGTTAGGCGTTTAATGGCAACAAACCGTTTCCCTGAGTTTACTTCGCGTGTCTGTCCAGCTCTTTGTGAAGCGGCCTGTACATGCGGGATGGCAAGTGGAGATTCTGTAACGGTAAAAGAAAATGAGTATGCTATCATAGAAAAAGCATGGAAAGAAGGTTTTTTTGAACCCGTGCAACCGCCTTCAAGAACAGGAAAAAAAGTCGCTGTAATTGGTTCAGGCCCTAGCGGTTTATCAACAGCAGAATGGCTTAATAAGAGGGGACATATTGTGCACGTATTTGAACGCTCAGACCGTCTCGGTGGGCTTTTAATGTACGGTATTCCAAACATGAAAATAGAAAAAAGCGTTATAGATAGAAGAATCCGCCTTATGGGACAAGAAGGCATTGTTTTTGAAACCAACGCAGATATCGGAAAAAACAAAGATGCAAGTGAGCTTTTAAAAGATTATGATGCAGTAGTCCTTTGTTGTGGGGCTTCAAAACCAAGAGATATACAAGTAGAAGGGCGAGATGCAAAAGGCATTTTCTTTGCTGTGGATTTCCTTACTTCGGTAACAAAGAGTTTACTCGATTCAGACCTTACAGATGGAAAGGCAATGGATGTAAAAGATAAACATGTACTGGTAATAGGTGGAGGAGATACTGGGAATGACTGCGTGGGTAGCTCGATTCGCCTTGGTTGCAAGTCTGTTACACAACTTGAAATGATGCCAAAACCACCGGTAGAGAGAGCAGACGATAACCCATGGCCACAGTGGCCCAAAGTGCTAAAAACTGACTACGGGCAAAATGAATCTATTGCGGTTTTCGGTGAAGATCCTAGATTGTACCAAACAACGGTAAAATACTTTGACCTTGATAAAGATGGAAACGTAAA
>CAYJMR010000162.1:0-3288 GCA_964371375.1 uncultured Treponemataceae bacterium | reverse complement strand
AGTTTTCATCATGGTTTTGTTGATGTGGCAAGGTTATATTGTAAACGTACAGGAAAGAATATCAGCTTTTACCCAATGTATATAGGAGGAGATACCAATTCTATTAATATTGGCCAACCCATTAGCTATGATATAACAAATAAACGACCAGATGAAGCTTTAAGGGTTTGCGAATACTTGCAACAAGGCATTGAAGTGTTGGGAGCAAGCTTGCCACCACACAAAGTTATTCCTTATGTGCCTGAAGCGTTTTATAAATACTATGGGGAATACACAGATGATGAAATAGGCTTTTACGATTTTGTAAATCAACCATATAGCGAATAAGGGGATTTTAAAGTATAAAAGTTAAAGATGTTATTCCTTTATGTTAGTTTATCTCTGGATGATTTTAGACCTATTAAAGGCTTGTCATTTTTGTTTTAGAGTTATATACTGCATGAATGAATAACTTAACACAGTATGGATTAACTGAACGTTATATGGCTGAAGCTTCGATGTATGAAGAGTTTCAGGTTGCGCGAATTATTGCACAATATAAAAATCTCTATAGGATTATTACTGATGGCGGAGAGCTTACTGCAGAAGTTTCTGGAAAGATGAGACATGAAATAAATGAACTTGCACAATTTCCGACGGTTGGAGATTTTGTAATGTGTGCAATGGAAGCTGGGCAAACAAACGCAATTATTCATCGTGTGCTTACTAGAAAAACCATGTTTACTAGAAAAGCCGTTGGAAGCAAAACAGAGGTGCAAGTAATTTCTGCTAACATTGATACCGTTTTTATTTGTATGTCTCTCAATAATAATTATAATGTAAGTCGTCTTGAGCGATATCTTTCCGTTGCATGGGACAGCGGAGCTATACCAGTAATTGTTTTAACTAAGTCTGATTTATGCGAAAATCTTGAAGAGGTACTTACAGAGGTAGAAAAGGTTTCGGCTTTTTCAGATATAATACTTGTTTCAAAATTTGATGATGACATAGAATCAAAGTTTAGAAAATATTTTGAGAAGGGTATAACAGCTGTTTTTATTGGATCATCTGGGGTTGGAAAATCTACTCTGATAAACATCCTTTTAGGAGAAGAAATTATTGAAACCTCTGAAGTTGGTAAGGGGGACAAAGGACGTCACACTACAACTGGAAAAGAAATGTTTCCATGCCCTCTTGGAGGTGTTCTCATCGATACTCCTGGCATGCGAGAATTAGGTGTTGATAGTGCAGACCTTTCCACTACCTTTGAAGACATAGAATCCTTGGCAGAAAATTGTAGGTTTAGTGATTGTAGTCACACGGTAGAAAAAGGCTGTGCCATATTAGAAGCCATTGAAAACGGAGAACTTGACCAGCGCCGATTTAACAACTATATAAAACTCATGAATGAAACCTCGTATGAAGGGTTAAACAGTAAAGAGCTAGAAAAGAAAAAACTAGAGAGAATGTTTAAAGATGTGGGAGGTATGAAAAACATGCGTAAATATATGAAGGAGAATAAGAATCACACATAAGAATATTTGTGTAGCAAATTTTTTTCTTTATTTTTTAAATTGCTTTCTTGGGAGAAGAAGAGTATAATTATTGTTACAAAGAAGAAATGAGGTTCCTGATGAGTACAATTGAAATAAAAAATTTTGTGAAATCTTATGGTAAATTCACTGCCGTTAAAGGAATAGATTTGGCAGTAGAAAAAGGCTTAATTGTAGGATTTGTAGGTAAAAATGGCGCCGGAAAAAGTACCACTTTACGAACTATGCTCAGTATGCTACATCCAACACAAGGAATAATAAACCTCTTAGGATTGGATAGTGTAACAGATAGCAAGGAAATAAAAGGAAGGGTGAGCTATGTACCAAGCGAATCGGCTTTTTATGAGAATATTACTTGTGAAAAATTATTGCGATTTGCATTAGGTTTTACAAAAACTTCTGTTGATGAAATGAGAGAATTAAGTGATTTTTTTGAGCTTGATTTATCTAAAAAAATAGATGAGCTTAGTTTTGGAAATAAGAAAAAACTGTCATTAATACAAGGTTTTATAAAAAATGCTGAACTTATTGTTTTAGATGAGCCAACAAATGGCCTTGACCCACTTATGCAAAATAAGTTTTTTGAATTGTTGTTAAAAGAAAAGCAAAAAGGAAAAACAATTTTTTTATCCAGCCATAATTTGACAGAAATTGAAAAGTATTGTGATAAGGTTGCAATTATTGTAGACGGAGAAATTGCAGATTATTTTGATATGAAAGATGTTAAAATAAATCATAAACAAATTGTTTCATATACCATAAAAGGTGGAGATTCAAAAACTTATGAGATTGATGGGGATATCAATGAGGTAATACAAAAGCTTGCAAAATTAGATTTAGAAAGTGTTGAAATCAAAACAAAGACTGTTGAAGACGAGTTTATCTCATATTATAAAGAGAAGAAATAAAGGGGTGTTCAAAGATATGAAAAAAATAGATACAAAGAATATTTTTATGTTATGTCGTTTTAATGTGTTGATTACAAAAAAGTCAATAATAGGGTGGAGCATAGCAATTTTTTCTTTTATGACTCTTTATATGATACTTTTTCCTTCGATACAAGATTTGGCGCAGGCAAAATTTGATGCAATGCCACAAGAGTTAATGCAGTTTTTCGGAATGGCAAACATGTCCATTATGTCAAATTATGTTACTTATTTTGGAATGATTTTTAATCTTATTTTAATAGCTGTTGCGATTTTTGCGGCCACTTTTTCAGCTCGCTTAATTACTAAAGAGGAAAAAACAAAATCCATTGAGTTCTTAAATTCACTAGCTGTAAGTAGATTAGAAATATATATTTCAAAATATGTTACATCATTAATAGCTGTTATAATAGTTCTAATAGGGGCAATTTTATCTGCTATAGTATGCGGATTTATTGGTGGCGGTGAGAGTTTTATCCTTGCTGATATAATAGCGGCAGCTAAGATAAGTAGTTTTTCTGCCTTTTTGTTTGGTGCCATTGGCTTAATGTTTGCCGGAATAAGTACCAAAATAGGTAGCGGATCAGTAACAGCAGCAGTTGTGCTTGCAAGCTATATGTTAGGATACCTAGGGGAGTTGTTAGGAGAAAAAGCAGATTGGTTAATGTATTTTTCCCCCTTTGTGATGCTGAATGTGCAAGAGGTACTTGCCTTTTCTGATAAAACAATGGTTATTCTTATTGTCTACATCATTATATATATAGCTGCATTAATTGTAGGTGGAAAAGTATATTGTAGGCGCGATTTAGAATTGTAAAAAATTTTTATTC
>CAYJMR010000161.1:0-3295 GCA_964371375.1 uncultured Treponemataceae bacterium | reverse complement strand
TTTTTAACCGTTTTTGAAAGCTCACTTGTATGCATTTCTATAGCTTTTGTATCCCCTAAATCATATGCTTTTAAAAGTCTCTGATAATCACTTGACGGAAATTTTGCATCAATAGGTAAAAGGACTTCTGTGCCTTCCGTATCCTTTGATGGAATTTTCACGGCAAATTCAACCATGTCATTACTGTCTACCTTTGTTTTCACATTTTTTGCATATTGTGATGGAGATAAAATTTGTTCTAAGAGTGCTTCCAATTGATATTCACCTAGCACACCTTTTGTCTTTACATTTGATAACACTTTTTTTAAGTCACCAACATCGCTTGCAAGTACATTCATTTCGCCCAAACCTTTTTGCACCTGTTCCAATTGTTGACTCACTAATTGAAACGACTGTGAAAGACGTGTCTCAAGCGTCTTATGAAGCTTTTCATCTACTGTTGCCCTCATTTTTTCAAGTTGCTCGGTGTTATCATTTCTGATTGCCTGAAGCGCGGTAGTAAGCTCTTGCCGGCTTGCACTAAATTCTTGGCGGCTATCTCTATTTGAATTATGAATATGCTCTTGGAGAGATTTTAACCTAGAATCTATAACACTTGTAAAGGTGTTTAAACTTTTAGAAAGTTCCTCTCTGTTTTCGCGAGAAGATCTATGAATTGCATCACTGGGGCTTCTAACCAAGAGAATGACAATCATAATAATTTGTAGTGTAACTACAGCGAGAAGCAGTATTTCTGTAATATATTGCATATTGTACTCCTTAAAAATAATAGTATTTACATAGGGGATTGCCTGTCTCCCATTATACACAATTTTAATAAAAACAAAAGTATCATTAACACAAAATCATACATAGTTTACATTATTTATTTTATATGATATACTATGCCTTTGGCTGTGACTTATCAGCTTTTTTCCGTTTCGATCTGTAATAATTTTTTTTGAGGGTAATATCATTACAATAGAAATTTTAATCCTTATATTTAATATATGTTTTATTTCACATAACCTTTTCTATTTTAGCTTTATAAGCCAAATTTTCGGTATAAAAAGTAGCAAGCGAAAGATTTTTTTGGTCAGTATTATTACTGGTTTTGTGGGAACCTCTCTGCTTATGGTATTTGGAAGTATGTCTGCGCTTGGTTATAGCATAATGCTTTTTGTTTTTTTAATTGCAGTAATGTGCTTTTTTCCAAAACATCAACGGCCATCTAGAATTGCCTGCGTATTATCTTTTAATCTTCATATCATGGTTGCAAGAGCATTAGTAACTTCTGTGGAATCAATGATAATGAGTAAAAGCATCTATGATTTGTCGGTAGATCCTACCTCTTTTTGGATCGTACTTATTCTTACTACTATAGCAAGTACTGCTGTTTCTGCTTTAATCATTAAACTTATCCCTTCTAAGTATTTAAGTCAATTGGCTAAAAAAACGGAGTACTTATATTTTTATATACTTATTGCTACAATGGCAAATATTTATATGATTGTAAATGGTAATGTCTACATTCATAACATTGACTACACTTGGCTTCCCCTGCATCAAATAATTGTAGCTCTTGCGTGGCTTTTTTCTACTTATGTAGTTGCTATTATGCTTGGTGTTTCTGCCGCTGTACGAGTAAAAAAGGAAAAACTTGAAAAAGATTTTATTTATAAACATTTAGTGGAAAGTACGTCATTAGCATTTATTAAAGTAAACTGCACCCAAGATAAACTCATTCGCTTAGTGATAGAGGGAGAGAAAAGATCATTGCCAGAAATGTCATATTCCGAATATGCACGAACAACTCAAGCTAAAGTAAAACAAATTGACAATGAGGCTTTGCTTGAAAAAATTCGCACTCCACAAATATTAATTGAGGAATATGAAAAAGGCAATACAATCCTTGAATATACAGCTCGACAAGAAATAGTAGGAACGGAAAGGTGGGTTCACACGGCCATAAGCCTTACGAAAGAAGAAGATACAAATGATGTTATAGCAGTATTTACTCTTACAGATGAAATACATGACGTAAAAGTAAGTGAACATTCCTTGAAAGCAGAGGCCGAAAAAGATCCTTTTGTGCCGATGCTAAATAAAAAAGCAACAGAACTTTATATTAAAGAGCATTTAGCACAAAAAAAAGGTGGAGCCCTTTTTATGATCGACCTAGATAACTTTAAGGCAATTAATGATACATTCGGACATTCTTATGGAGATACGGTTATAAAAGAAATAGCAGATAAAATAATTCACACATTTAGAAGTGATGATATTATTGGGCGAATTGGGGGCGATGAGTTTATCGTATTCATAAAAAATAATATCGATAGAAACCATATTACCGAAAAGGCAAATACACTTTTAAAAGCACTGCATGCCTCCTATACAGAACAAGGGCAAACAATTGAAATATCGTCAAGTATAGGAATTGCAATTGCACAAGATAGTGCTTTAACTTTTTCAGAACTTTATCAAATGGCAGATGATGCTATGTATAAATGCAAAAAAGGCAGTAAAAATGATTTTATAATTTATGATGAAAATAAAACTTTTTAATATCAAACAAATGTGCTATTTTAAGTATTGACACAATTTTGAATAATTTATACTATTAAGATAGATTCATGCTTTACTACTTTGTATAAAACAATTGGAGATGTCTTATGAAGAAAAAAAAGAATGTTGGTATTTTTATCCTCGTTGGAGTACTATTCATTAATGCACTTATGGGCTGTGCAAGTGCACCAGAAAACATTGAAGTCGTCCAAGACTTTAACTTAAACTCTTATCTTAATACGTGGTATGAAGTTGCTAGACTAGACCACAGCTTTGAAAAAAACTTAATTGATGTAACGGCAAACTATACCCTTAATGATGATGGGACTGTTCGCGTCGAAAACAACGGCTATAACACAAAAAAAGAAAAAGAATCAAACATTGTTGGAAAAGCGCGCCTTCGTGGTTTAGAAACAGAGGGAGCACTAGAAGTTTCTTTTTTTGGACCTTTCTATGGTGACTATAATATTATAGCACTGGATGAAGACTACCAATACGCTCTTGTCTGTGGCTCTACTCACAAATTCTTGTGGATTTTAAGCCGCACCCCTACAATTCCAGATGATGTAAAAATGGAATACCTTGCAATAGCAAAAGAACTTGGGTACGATACCGATGCCCTTTTGTGGGTTGAACACAGAAACTAGTACAATTACAGTTGAACTAGTTTCGTAGCAATTGTATCGCAAAATAGTTTGTCATGTTCTACAAATATGATTGTTGGTTCATATTCAAGGAGCAAATCTTC
>CAYJMR010000160.1:0-3318 GCA_964371375.1 uncultured Treponemataceae bacterium | reverse complement strand
AGAAACACATGCGAGATATTCAAGATTTTGACAGTCTGATGATAAAACTTGCTTCACCAGAGGCCATTCGCGCTTGGTCATACGGAGAAGTAAAAAAACCAGAAACAATAAATTACCGTACACTAAGACCCGAAAAAGACGGTTTGTTTTGTGAACGCATTTTTGGTACCACAAAAGAGTGGGAATGTTATTGCGGTAAGTTTAAATCTATTCGCTACAAAGGTTTTATTTGTGACCGTTGTGGTGTTGAAGTTACACATTTTAAGGTGCGTCGTGAACGAATGGGTCACATTGAGCTTGCAGCACCTGTTTCTCATATTTGGTATTATCGATCTGTTCCAAGTAGAATGGGACTTTTACTTGATTTGCAAGTGAGTGCTTTGCGCTCAATTTTATATTATGAAAAGTATATTGTAATTGACGCTGGAGATACTGACCTTAAAAAAATGCAACTTCTTACAGAAGATGAGTATTTAGAAAAACAAGAACGCTATGGTGGTGCTTTTACTGCAGGTATGGGTGCTGAGGCAATAAAAACCTTACTTGAAACCTTAAACCTCGACGATTTAGCATCAGAATTACGCGCAAAAATGATAGAAAAAGGGGCAAAAAGCGATAGACGACTTTTAAAAAGAATTGAAATCGTTGAAAACTTTAGAGCCTCTACAAATAAATGTTCATGGATGATTCTTGACGCAATTCCGGTAATTCCACCTGAGTTACGACCTATGGTTCAATTGGATGGTGGCCGATTTGCAACATCAGACTTGAATGATTTGTACAGACGAGTTATAAATAGAAACAATCGTTTGCAACGTCTTATGGACTTAAATGCACCCGATATTATTATCAGAAATGAAAAACGTATGCTCCAAGAAGCGGTTGATTCATTATTTGACAACTCAAAACGAAAGAGAGTAGTAAAAGGCGCTTCAAATAGGCCTCTTAAGTCAATTTCAGATATGTTAAAAGGTAAGCAAGGTCGTTTTAGACAAAACCTTTTGGGTAAACGTGTTGACTATTCAGGTCGTTCTGTAATTTGTGTTGGACCAGAGCTAAAACTTTGGCAATGTGGTCTTCCAACAAAAATGGCTTTAGAATTGTTTAAGCCGTTTATTATGAAAAAACTCGTTGATAAAGATGTTGTATATAATATAAAAAAAGCAAAAATGCTTGTTGAATCTGAATCTCCTGAAGTTTTTGCAATTCTTGATGAGGTTGTTCGTGAACATCCTGTTATGCTTAACCGTGCGCCGACACTTCACCGTCTCGGTATTCAAGCTTTTGAGCCGGTTTTAGTAGAAGGAAAAGCTATTCGTCTTCACCCACTTGTATGTCATGCATTTAATGCTGACTTTGATGGTGACCAAATGGCTGTTCATGTTCCTTTGACACAAGCTGCACAAATGGAATGTTGGACACTTATGTTGTCTGCTCGTAACCTTTTAGACCCTGCAAATGGTAAAACAATTGTATATCCTTCTCAAGATATGGTTTTGGGAATTTATTATTTGACAAAGATTAAACCATCTGGAAAGGGAGCAGGAAAAAGATTCAGTAGTGAAAATGAAGCAATTTTAGCTGCTGAGTCAAAAAGTATCGATTGGCAATCTGAAATTCAAGTTCCAATTATGAAAACTCCTTATAACGGAAAAGTAATTTCCACTACAGCTGGTAGAATTGTTTTTAATGATGAAATGCCAAAAGATGTAGAATACGAAAATGAACTTTTAGGTGATAAAGAATTAAAACGACTTATTGAAAGAGTATATAAAAAGCAAGGTCCTTGGCTAACTGTACAAATGCTTGATGCAATTAAAGCAGTTGGGTATAAATATGCAACTTTCTTTGGTGCTACTATCTCAATGGATGATATCCTTGTTCCAGAAGAAAAACCTGAAATGATGGAAAAGGCAAATACTGAAGTAGAAGCTATTACAAAACAGTATCGACAAGGTAGAATTACACAAGACGAACGTTATAACAGAGTAGTTGAAGTTTGGACAAAAACAAACGAAGACTTAACTAATGTTATGATGAAAAAACTTGAAAATGACAAAGAAGGTTTTAACACTATTTACATGATGGCATCTTCTGGTGCTCGTGGTAGTAGAAACCAAATTAGACAGCTTGCTGGTATGCGTGGTCTTATGTCTAAACCTAATGGAGAGATTATTGAACTTCCTATTCGGGCAAACTTTAAAGAAGGCTTGTCTGTTATCGAGTTCTATATTTCTACAAATGGTGCTCGTAAGGGTCTTTCTGATACTGCGCTAAAAACTGCTGACGCAGGTTACCTAACGCGTCGTCTTGTTGATATAGCACAAGATGTTGTAATCAATGAAGAAGACTGTGGAACAATTAATGGTATTGATTATGAGACAATTAAAGACGGTGATGAAATAGTTGAAGCCTTAAAAGATAGAATCGTTGGACGGTTTACACTTGAAAACGTTATGCACCCAATTACAGGTGAATTAATTATAGGTGTAAATGAATATATTACCGATGAAATAGCAAACGAAATTGATTTAGCAGGTGTTGAAAAAGTAAAACTTAGAACTGTATTAACCTGTGAAGCAAGACATGGTGTTTGTTGTAAATGTTATGGTAGAAACTTAGCGCACAACAAAAAAATTGAAATCGGTGAAGCAGTTGGAATCATTGCAGCTCAATCAATTGGGCAACCGGGTACTCAGCTTACCATGCGTACGTTCCACGTTGGTGGTACTGCATCTAAAATTAGTGAAGAAAATAGAATTGGTTTAACTTTCCCTGTTATAGTTCAAAGTATTACAGGTTCTCATGTAGTTATGGATGACGGAACATGGCTCTTTACACGTAAAGGACACATGGAAGTTACCCGTATATACGGTGACTATTCACTTGAAGGTGCAAAAGCTCTTGTTTCAGATGGCGATAAGGTTATTGCTGGGACACCATTATTTGAGGTAAAAGGTGAAAAAACTCTTGCTTCAGACCCAGGAAGAATTATACTTCATAAAAAACAAATGTACCTAGCTGGTAATAACGTAAAAGTTGAGATTAAAAATGGTTCAACAGTTAAAGTAAAAGAAGGCGAATTTGTTGAAGCAAATAAGACTATCGGGCGTTTCGATGCGTTCTCAGATCCTATTATTGCTGAACACACAGGGTATGTGCACTATGAAGACATTATTCTTGATTCTACTCTTGCAGAGGTTGTTGATGAGGAAACAGGAAACGTTGAAAAGCGTATAACGGATCTTCATTTAGATACAAAGCAACCAAGAGTATTAATAACAGATGAAGCAGGTAATGAGCTTGGTAGTTACTATC
>CAYJMR010000159.1:0-3329 GCA_964371375.1 uncultured Treponemataceae bacterium | reverse complement strand
TTGCAAGCCTTTGTGACACACCGTTTGTGTATTTAGCACGAAAAATGGTGAAGTAGTTTTTTATTACCGTGTAGGGGGTTTATTGTAATAAACCTCTACACGGTTATCAGTCTTAATCTACAATAATCAATCTTGCTACATTATCTCCAGAAGGAGACATTTGCACTCTAACATCATCATCTTCTTCGAGTTTTGAAAAATCAATTGCGATAGCTTCGATTTTCTTTTCCGTTTCTGCAATTCTCTCTTCGTTTGCATCAAACAATGCTTGACGTATTTCTGCATCACTCATACCGCTCGTGTCGATATCATCAAGCAAGTCTCTTTGCCTTCCTCTGAAGTCCTCATCGTCAAGTATATCTTGCAAATCGTCGGCATAAACAAGGGTTGTTTCTGCATCAGTATATACTGTTACTATGGCATTGTTTCTCCCTTGTATTTCAAAACTGTTTTTAGTTGTATCAATGTTTTGTATTTCACCTACAATTCCATTTCCACCCATTCCGTGCCTTCCTCCTTGTCTTGATATAGGAACACTAGTATATGATCTACAATGTTGGCCTGTGTTATTATCAAAGAATCTTCGGCTTCTTCCTTGTGCAAACACTGCAATTCCGACTAGGAGTAGCACTACAGCTACGATGATTATACGTTTTAATGTCATGTTTGTTACCTCCATATTTGTAACAGTGTGTTTTAGATTGAGAGCTTGTGCATCTCTTATGTTCTAAATATACCACTTCGCATTGTTACAATCATTAAAATAGATTTAAAGCTACATTAAAAATTTTTAATGTTTTTTTAATGTAAAAATGGTATACTATAGTGTATACTAGGCTTATGAAAAAGAAACTGATATTTTTAATAACTATTTTTTTTATTTTGGAGGGGGCTTTTGCGCAAACGGATGTATCGCCTAGACACCCATCGATGAGGGGAGGAATGCATCACAATAGGAGAATGCCTCCCAGAAATATGCACCCTCAAAGTTTTTTTGTAAAAAAAATAGAGTACACTCTTGAAAATAAAGTTTTAACACTAGATATACACTTTAATGGACCAGTGGACCCTTTCACTATAGAAAATGGACCTTTCTTTGAAAGAAGAAGAGAAAATGTAGAAAGTATCACCTATACATATAACAGAACTGCCGATAGGGTTAAAATTGTTGCTGTGCTAAAAGAGGAACCAGACAGAGAAAATTTTTCTTTTTCACTCGAAGGCGTTGAAAGTTTTGGAAAGGGACCTTTGCATAAACAATTTTTTGAAAATATTGAACCTTCAAGAATTTATGAATTTGAAGAGGATGGAACATGGAAAGAGTATTAATAGTAGAAGACGATAAGGGTGTTTCTGATTTTTTGAAAGCAGAACTTGAATACGAAGGCTTTTTCGTTTTGTTTGCAGAAACGGGTCGTGAAGCGTTAGAAATATTTGAAGAAAACGAGCTTGATATTATTCTTTTGGATATAATGCTCCCTGAATTAAACGGTGTTGAAGTGTTGCGACGAATACGAAAAATGTCCTCTGTGCCTGTGATTATGCTCACAGCTCGAGGTGAAACGTATGACAAGGTAAATGGCTTAAATGTAGGGGCTGATGATTATGTAACAAAACCATTTGAAATAGAAGAACTTTTGGCAAGGATGCAATCGGTACTGCGTAGGGCAAAGCCTTCTCTTTCGGTTCGCTCTTTACAATTAAATCCTGCTTCGCTTGAAGCAAGTCTTGCAGGCGAGGCAATTCTTTTATCTAAAACTGAATTCTTGCTCTTAAAACTCTTGGTTGAAAATAAAAACACGGTGCTTTCTCGCTCGGATATCATCGATGCTGTGTGGGGAAAAGATCATTATGTTGAAGAGAATTCGGTTGATGTGTATATTCGCTATCTTAGGAGTAAAATAGACGATAAAGCAGGGGAAGAATATATTTCTACCGTTCGCGGCATGGGTTACACAATACGAGATACTGTAAAATGAAAAAAACGAGCGTTGCCCTTAGATTATCCTTTTCATTTTCAGTATTAATAGCTATTCTCATGTTAGCCTTTTCTATAGCAACGCTCTTTTTGTTGCGTATGAGTTTAAATAGGCGGAACGAAAATGAGCTTATAGATGCAGCTCTTGCTATTCAGCAAAGTCTTGAAGATTCGGATTTTATTATAGCGCGCTTTGAAAGCGATGTGAACATTCCCTGGTACACGTTATTTACCGTGTTTACCTCCTCTGAAGGAAACATCATAACTCTTTCAACAAATGACCCCTTGCTTCCCATTTTACCGAATACAGAAGGTAAGGTTCGTTTTTATCGAGAAAAAGATTACTTTTTAGATGGGGATTTGAATTTACTATATTATACTTTAGAGGCAGATGAGTATATAATTCAAAGTGCAATAAATACTGACTTGGATACACTTTCATCTTTTGTGCATGAAATTCCATTTGTGCTAGCCCTTGTTGCAATTCCTGTGATTCTCATTTCCTTTTTAGCAGCCCGATTTATAACATACAAAACACTGCATCCAGTTGCAAAAATGACTGAAGAAGCAAAAAAGATTAGTTTTGAAAATCATAATAGGCGTTTTGAGGAAACTGGAGTAAAAGATGAGTTCGACACTCTAGCCGAAACGTTCAATGAGTTGTTTGATCGTTTGCATCGAGACTATTTACGCGAAAAACAATTCACATCGGATGTTTCGCACGAACTAAAAACACCTCTTTCGGTTATTTTGGGCAACGCCAATATTCTTCGCAGGTGGGGAAAGGATGATAAGGCACAATTAGATAAATCAATCGGGGCTATACTTTCTGAAAGTAAGCATATGGAAAATATTATTAAAAACCTTTTACAGTTGTCTCGCCTAGAAGCTAAGGGAGAGAGAATTGAAAAAGAAACCGTAAAAATGAGGTCTCTTTTTGAGTCGATAATATTAGAAGTAAAAGAGTGGAAAGAGGATGTAGAGTTATACATTGAATGTGATAAAAAACTTGAACTGTTTACAAATGAGAGTATGCTTAGGCAGGTGCTTATCATACTTGTTTCAAACTCGATTCGATACTGTGATACGAGGGCTATGATTACTCTATGTGCAAACAGTGATGATGATAAAATTTTTCTTTCCGTTATTGATAACGGGAGAGGTATAAAAGAAAAAGATCTTCCTCATGTTTTTGATAGGTTTTATAGAGCAGATGAAGCAAGGACGCGAGAGTTAAAAAGCAGTGACGATTCCTTAAAGGGTGATGGTAGCGGCCTAGGCCTTGCAATTGCAAAAGCTATTATTTCCAGCTTGGGTGGAATGATAACAGCAAAAAGTCCTGTAGAGAAAG
>CAYJMR010000158.1:0-3341 GCA_964371375.1 uncultured Treponemataceae bacterium | reverse complement strand
AAGAAGCGGCTGAAGATGTTGACTTAACAATGAATGAGGCTACAGTAGTTATTTTTGGAAATCCTGCTGTTGGAACACTTCTAATGAATGATAATATGGCTATGAGTTATGAGCTACCATTGAGTATTGTTGTCTATGAAGATGAGAGCAAAAATGTTATTCTTTTAACAAAATTATTGACACCAAGTATGGTATCAAAAGATCTACAACCACGAATTAACGGAATAAATGGTCTTCTCACGTCTCTAGTAAATATGGAAAATTAACAAAAAGCTTCCGAGCTTTCTCGGAAGCTTTTTACATTTTGTCATCATTGTGGAAACTGTGGATAAGTACAGCTCTAGCAAAACTTTTTTATGCATTCTATTCCGTAGTTACAATACCATCATTAAAAAAACTATGTCCAAATATTTGTTAAAAAATACCACAATGCTCCTGCAATCATAATGGCGCCAAACCATAAAAGTGATTCGTAATCTATACCTTTCTTTTTTTTCTGTTTCGAGTTTTCTTGAGTGTTAGCATTTACGTTTATGTTTTCTTTTCCTAACAACAAATAATCAATGCTTACATCATATTTTTGTGATAGTAAGACAAGATTATCTACATCGGGAATTGCTTCACCTGTTTCCCATTTTGAAATTGATTGCCTTGAAAGTCCTAATTTTTCTGCAAACTCTTCTTGCGAAAGACCTGATTTTTTTCTGAGTTCAATTATGCGTTGTGTAATGTTCATACCATACTCCTATGAAATAATATTACCTGTATAGTATATCACACAAACAAGGCAAACTACCAACTTTCGTTTGAAAATTGTCAACTGCCGGTTGCATTTTTAGTATTCTTTTGTCAACTGTAGGTTGACACGGTAAAAACCCTTATAGTGTTATCGTCGCATTGTTAATGCATATCCTACACCACGAGCGGTGCGGATTTGAACGTTAGAACCAATGCTTTTTAGTTTTTTTCGTAAAAGTGAAACATAAACTTCAATATTATTATAATCTAGTAAAAAAATATCGCCCCATACTCTATCAAAAATTTGCTGTTTTGAGAAAATTTGCTCAGGGCTATACATAAACATCCCTATAATTTGAAACTCTTTATTGTTTAAAATTTCTCTATTACCATTGCAAACAAGAGTTTCGTTTGCTAAATTAAGCTCAACATCGCCAAAACAAACAGACTTTGTAATATCCTCTTGCTTTTGTTCCCCTAAAAGACTTTTTAATTTATCAAGCAACTCATTTGCGGTAAAAGGTTTGCAAATATAATTAATATGTTCATCATCTAGCTCATTTTTTAGACCAATTATCTCTGCCTTAGAAGTTAATACTAATAAAGGCGTGCTACTATTTATTTTATGAAGCTCTTTTATAACTTCAACTCCATTCGTTTGTGAAAAGAAACTATCTGTGACAATGGCATCGTACATATTATTTTGAGCATAGTTTATTCCATGTTCCCCATCGTATGAAACATCTACTAGAGCACCTTGCTTTTCTAAAAAGACTTGTAGCCTCTGTGCTTCATGAATACCATTTCTAATTATTAATACAGTACTTTTCATTGCTAAAACCTTAAAATTATAAAAAGAGCCCTCACCCCTGGAGGGTGAGGGTAAAATTTCTATGTATATAAGTAATTACTTATAATAGTCTTTTACTTCCATTGATATTTCCATGAAACTTCTGCAACATATCCTACATCAATATCTTCTGCTCCTGTAGCGATATTATTGCGTTGGTCAATTAATACACCTGCTTGTGCAAAGAGTGCACCAACTTCTGTGTTTAAAGTAACCTTAGGTCGAGCAGAAATTCTCCAAGGATTTACAAAATCTGATGTATCAGCATATTTTTCATATCCAACACCATATGCTAGATCGATACCGGCAGTAATCGTATCATTAACTTTATAGCTAACAGGAACACCAACTGCAAATGGAGCAGTCATGTTTTCATCAATCCATGTTTGTGTTAATGCTGTTACTGTTTCATCGTCATAAGTTGGAATTGAGATATCAAATTGTGGTGTTAAAGATAGATTACCAAAAGCCATGTTGAGTTTTAAACCAAGGTCAATTGAGTCAAATTCCCCAATTGCAACATTAGTATTTGCATCTGAACCATTATAGTTTTGAATTTGGAATACAATTTCAGGACTTACAACTGGAACAGAAGGAAGTGCTAAACTTGCTTGCATGTTCCATCCTTCATCAGCACCCATAGCACCTGAATAACCAAATCCAATGGCAAAAATATCTGCCATTGAGTATTTTGCTGCCCAGTTCATGTTTACGGTATTTCCATCTACAGCTGCAGTTTGCATGCCCGCCCAGTCTTGATCATAAGGAAGACCTGCTGTTAATGTTAAACCATCAATAGGCATAACTTGTACTGCAAAACGTTTTGTGCCTGCTAAACCTCTACCACCACCACGGCGGAAAAGCCCAACTTCACTTCGACTTGTAGTTGCAATAGGCATAAAGTAGTTATCATCAAGCCATGAATCAGAACCGACCATAATGCCTAAATCAGTACCAAGTCCAATTTTTACGTAGTCAGTTGGAGTTACCCATAAATTAATATGAGAGTCGCCTGCACCAGGTACAAAAGACTCTGTCATAACATCCCCATCAACACCTTTATTATCTGCTACATTAATACGGGCTCGGTACCATAGGTTAAACATGTCGTTACCAACGGTAATTTCGTTGTTGTTACGAAGCTTTGTTAAGTCAGTTTCTCCATCTGTAGCATCGTTTCGATTTCCAGCAAACTCAAACTCTAAGCTTGAATTTCCGCTTACTGTTACTTGTGCAAAGGTAGGAACTACGAGTGCAAAAGCCAACAAGATTACAAGAATTTTTTTCATTCTCATCCTCCAAATAATTTTTTTACACTCAACGAGTGTTATTAAAAGTGTAAGCCCCATTCCTTAAGATAGTATTAAGATAATCTTAAAATGGCATATATTTTTTATAAGCAAAGTATAAACTTAACATGAAAAAATTGTGTACATACGAATCATTATCCTGTTTAATCCTGTATATCTGCGGCTGAAATGACGATGTGCATACAAAAAGACCCCCAAGTTTCCTTGGGAGCCAATCATTTGTTACTTATTTGTAACTTGTAATTAAGATTCGTAACTATTTGAATCAAACTCTGTTAATTGGTTAATAAGTGAGTTTGGATTATCAAAGCGTTTTTCACGTTTTTTGTTAAACATGCTGTACAATACTGGTGAAATAAACAGTGTCATAAAAGACCCTGTTAAAAGTCCACCAACAATTGTCATTGCAATTGGTTGCATCATTTCAGCACCTTCTCCAGGGA
>CAYJMR010000157.1:0-3497 GCA_964371375.1 uncultured Treponemataceae bacterium | reverse complement strand
GCAAAATCGATCATCTCAACATTAATTTTAATGTCTGGATTTTCAGCCATAAATTGTTCAGCAAGTTTTTCTTCATAAACGCCTGAACCACTGTCTGAGTTAAATGTTGGGAATGCCCACCAAGTAATTACGGTTTTTCCTTCATCACTTGAGCCGCCGGCAAAACCCAATGCTACTGCAACAACCAATAATGCTGCAATAAGTACAATTTTTTTCATAAATCGTCCTCCAAAAAAAGTATTCTTCAGTTTGTCCTACAAACTATAAGTAAATTATAAGCCCTTAAATTTCATTTGTCAAGTTTAAATTTATATAAAATAATTATTAACTAAATATGTATTATATTATTTTTCTTACGGGCAGTAATGCTAGCTTCAGCAATTATTACGGAATTTAATGCAGAAGAACCATCAAACAAATCTGATAAGTTTTTATCAATTGCATTGCCATCAACGGCCTCAACAAAAGCTCTAAGCTCTCTTCTTATGTGCTCTTGTATATACTCTACGGGTCTCGTAGTGGGCTTTCCATAAATAATACCTGCATCTTGATTACTAAATAACTTTTGTATAGCTTCATTACTTTTGGGATCATCAAAAAGAGGAATTGATTCACTCCCTTTATCTGATTTTATAATAACTTCAGAATTACTAAAATCAATTAATGCTCCCATTTTTGAGCCATTTAATCTAATAAAATGGTTTGACATCCTAAAACCAGAACCATACTGAAGTGTAGCAAAACTATTATTTGGAAAGGTAAAAGTGAGAAGTAATACATCATCTTCATCTCCAAAACCTTCTTCATCATGTGCAAGATTTCCACCAACTGCATATACTGTACAGGGAAGTCCCATAATCCATTGAACGATATCAATTTCATGAATATGATGAAAAAGGTGACCGCCAGATTTATCTTGCATTTTTTTCCAGCTTACTTCATCTGTTTTATTCTCCCAACCCGTTCTTTCTACGTGTACACTCAAAACCTTTCCAAAATCACCAGAATCAATAATTTTTTTTATATGTTGAATACCGCTGTAATAGTGCATTATATGCCCTACCATAAGGATATTAGAATTTTTACATGCTTGAATCATTTCCTTTGCATCTTGACTGCTTAGTGCAAAAGGTTTTTCGCAAAAAATATGCTTACCTTTAGAAGCAAACAACAAAACATGTTCTTTATGCAAGTAATTTGGAGAACAAATAATAACAGCATCAATGGTATCATCATTTGAAATGACATCAATAGAGTTTGTATAGGCACACGTCAGTTCTGTTCCAAGTCTTTGTGCTCCCTCTCCCGGGCTATACACTATTGAAAGCATTTCAGGATTAATTTCTTTTAAGGCCCTTGCAAATTCACTGCCAAAATGACCACAACCAATTACTGCATATTTTTTTATATCGCTCACAGTTTTCTCCTAAAATGATTTAAAAACACATTTAAATCATTGCTTCATACTTTGTTTTCATTTGCATTGCGTTACTTCTGCGTAATGACACGCAACTAAATATTTCTTTTCATCTACAATTAATTCTCTTAAGCTTGGCTCTTCCGCTTTACATTTTTCTGTACACTTTGGACAGCGTGGATGAAAAGTACAACCAGAAGGTGGATTTGCTGGGCTAGGAACATCACCTTGTAATGGTATACGTTTTTTCTTTTGCTTAATATCTGCAATAGGAATAGCTGATAAAAGTGCCTGAGTATACGGATGTAAAGTATACTTAAAAAGTGATTCTGTCTCTGCAAGCTCTACTATCTTGCCCAAGTACATTACTGCAATCCTATCACTAATATACTCTACAACAGAAAGATTATGTGTAATAAATAAATATGTTAAGTTACGTTCATCTTTTAATTCTTTTAGTAGTTTTAAAACTTGAGCTTGAATTGAAACATCAAGAGCTGAAACCGCTTCGTCGCATACAATTAACTCGGGATTTACACTTAAAGCACGAGCTATACCGATGCGCTGTCTTTGTCCGCCAGAAAATTCGTTAGGGTAACGTGTCATGTATTCGCGAGGCATATTTACTGCCTCAAGAAGGTCTCCAACATACTTTATCCGTTCTTCTTTTGATGATATCCCAATTTTTTTTAATGGATCCTCTAATGAACCAAATACAGTAAAAGCTGGATTTAATGAAGAGTATGGATCTTGAAAAACTATTTGCAGTTTTTTTCGAGCTTCATCCATCGCTTTGGGCTCTAGAGTGCAAAGATCTTTCACACCATCATCAAATGTATATTCAATAGTTCCTGCAGTAGGTTTAACCAACTGTAAAATTGACTTTCCAATTGTTGTTTTTCCACAACCTGATTCACCTACAATGCCTAATATTTCACCTTTGTAAATATCTAAATCAACATTGTTTACGGCTTTGACATGACCAACGGTTCGCTTGAAAATTCCTTTTTTAATGGGAAAATAAGTTTGTACTCCTCTAAGTTTTAATATTACTTCTTTTTCTTGCATAATTAGTCCTAGTTTTTGTACTTAAAGCACCGTATTTGATGAGAATTACCCAAAGACACTTCTTGAGGCATATTTGTTTCGCATAAATCAATTTTGTCATCGCATCGAGGACAGAACTGACATCCTTTTGGCCTGTTATAAGGATTTGGTGTTGTTCCTTTGATAGCTTCGAGAGTTTGATTTTTTCCTCTACCTAAGACTGGAGTTGATCGCATTAATGCTTCAGTATATGGATGTTTTGGATTACCTAATACTTCTTCTACACTACCGTACTCTATGATGTTACCCATGTACATAACTGCGACTTCATCTGCAAGCTCCGCAACTACACCCATGTCATGAGTAATAAGCATAATTGCAGTGCCTTTTTCCTTTAGTTCAAGCATAAGTTCAAATATTTGTGCTTGAATAGTTACATCTAAGGCAGTTGTAGGTTCATCAGCAATTAATATTTTCGGTTTACAAGCCATAGCCATTGCTATCATTGCACGCTGTCTCATACCACCTGAATATTGATGCGGATATTCGTTAACTCTTTGTTCAGGTGCAGATATTCCCATATCTGCTAATAATGAAATTGATTTATCGCGCATAGCTCTAGATCTTAAAGGTGTATGTGTTTTAATCATCTCATCTATTTGATAACCTACCGAAAATACAGGATTTAATGCAGTCATAGGATCTTGAAAAATAATAGCAATATCTTCACCCCTTAAAGAACGCATTTTTTTTCCATTTTTTGGTAACGTATCTATGCGTATTTCTTTTTCATCTTTAAAATAAGAAATTGAACCTGATTCTATACGAGATAAATCTGGCAATAATTGCATAACTGCATTTGCAGTTACAGATTTTCCACAGCCTGACTCTCCAACAACACAAAGAGTTTTTCCTTTTTTTATATCAAAAGAAATACCTTTTAATACTTTGTTACATCGATGATTAGTATAAAAGTTAATATGTAAATCTTTAACACTTAATAAGACGTCATCATTCATAATTTTACCTACCC
>CAYJMR010000156.1:0-3545 GCA_964371375.1 uncultured Treponemataceae bacterium | reverse complement strand
TCAGGTGGTATGATTGTTATGGACGAAGACGACTGTGTTGTAGACGTTTCTAAGTTCTACATGGAATTCTGTGTTGATGAGTCTTGTGGTAAGTGTTCTCCTTGCCGTATCGGAACAAAACAAATGTACGGAATACTCGATAAAATTTCAAAAGGGCAAGGTGAGCTTGAAGATTTGACAAGACTTGAAGATATTGCACTTGCAATGAATAAGTCTTCTCTTTGTGCTTTGGGGCAAACAGCGCCTAACCCGACAATTTCAACACTTAAAAAGTTTCGACATGAGTACCTTGCTCACGTAACTGACAAAAAGTGTGAATCAGGAAAATGTAAAAATCTTACATCATTCTATATTAATGAAAAATGTATCGGTTGTACGGCTTGTGCAAGAAAATGTCCTGTTAACTGTATTTCTGGCGAAAAGAAAGAGCGCCACGAAATTGACCAAGCTAAATGTATTAAATGTGGTGAGTGTGAACGAACCTGTAAATTTAGTGCAATTGAAAAACGCTAAGGTTTTATAGGAGAAATAATTATGGTAAATCTTAAAATAAATGGAAAAGATGTTTCAGTAGAAGAGGGAACCTCTGTATTAGATGCAGCTAGAAAATTAAATGTTCAAATTCCAACTCTTTGTCACAACCCTGACCTTCCTGCTTGGGCATCATGTGGTATTTGTATTGTGCGAACAGCAGGGACTGCTCGTATGATGAGAGCTTGCTGTACAAAGGTAGCAGAAGGGATGAACTTAGTTACCCATGACCCTGAAATTGTACAAGCAAGAAGAACCGTGCTTGAGCTTATTCTTTCAAATCACCCAGATGATTGTTTAAAATGTGTTCGAAACGGAAAATGTGAGTTACAAGAACTTGCGGCAGACTTTGGTTTGCGTGAAGTGCGATTTGATAAAATCTTAAAAGATCAACCGGTTGATAACTCAAATGATGCTATCGTATTAGATAGAAACAAGTGTATCAACTGTGGTCGCTGTGTTGAGTCCTGCCAAAAACTGCAAAATGTTTGGGCTCTAGAATACACAGGTCGCGGAAACAAAACAATGATAGGCCCTGTTTCAGGCGTAAATCTTGCAGACAGTCCATGTATTCGATGTGGACAATGTGCAGTTCACTGTCCTACCGGAGCGATTGCATCAACACACTCAAATAAAAATATTTGGGATAAATTGGGTGATGAAAATATTACTTGCGTTGTACAGATGGCTCCTTCTGTACGTGTTGCTATTGGTGAAGAGTTTGGTTTAGAGCCAGGAACTATTTCTACAAAGAAAATATATACTGCTCTTAGGAGAATTGGTTTTAATTACGTATTTGATACAAACTATTCTGCAGACCTTACTATTATGGAAGAAGGAACAGAATTTGTAACAAGGCTAACAACAGGCGGTGTTTTACCAATGTTTACAAGTTGTTGTCCAGGTTGGGTAGATTATTGCGAAAAGAATTTCCATGATATGCTTCCACATCTTTCAAGTGCAAAGAGTCCACAACAAATGATGGGTGCAACAATTAAAAACTACTGGGCAGAGCAAGTTGGGCTTAAACCTGAAAATATTTACAGCTTGTCAATTATGCCTTGTACTGCAAAAAAATACGAAGCTCACAGAGATGAAAGCATGAACTCATCTGGTGTTCCGGATGTAGATGAAGTTATTACAACAAGAGAGTTTGCTCGCCTTATTCGACAAGCTGGTATTGACTTTTCAGATCTTGAAGACTCTGAGCCAGATAACCCACTAGGACCATATTCAGGTGCAGGCACAATTTTTGGTGCTACAGGTGGTGTTATGGAAGCTGCTATTAGAACAGCATATAACCTAGTAACAAAAGAAGAGCTTGCAGAGCTTGACTATAAACCCGTTAGAGGTCTTGAAGGTGTAAAAGGGGCAGATGTTAAAGTTGGCGATGTAACTGTAAAAGTTGCCGTAATCCACCAGCTCGGGAATGTAGAGAAAGTTGTTAAGCAAGTAAGGCAAGAAATTGCTGAAGGAAAAGAGCCATCATATCACTTTATTGAAGTTATGGCTTGTCGTGGTGGATGTGTTGCCGGTGGTGGACAACCATACGGTGCAACGGACGAAATTAGAAAACTGCGTGCTGGAGGTCTTTATACAGACGACAAAAATGCAGAGATTCGTGTATCACATAAAAACCCACTAATTCTTAAAGCATATAAAGACTACTTTGGTGAACCTAATCACGGTAAGGCGCATCATCTTTTGCATACAACATACACAAAGCGTGAATTGTATAAATAAGATAGAAAACCTTATTAATAAAAACGACGATGCAGTGCATCGTCGTTTTTTGTTACAACATTTCTTTTTCTACCATCTTTTTTCTTGTTGCTATTTGTGAATATATACAGCCACAATATTCCTGACGATATAAATTAAACTCTTTAGAAATTTCTAAGCTTCTTTTAAAACCGTTTCGCTTTTTAAAGTCTGCATAAACAAATTGAGGGACTCTTAAAGGAACATTGTTTTCTTGCATGATTTTATAAAGTTTTTGTCCAATTCTATTTATTTTTTCTGCATCTTTATGAGGGCTTATTGAAAGGGCTGTTGTAAAATAGTCAAAATTTTGTTCTAGTGCGTAGTTTGCGGTGTGCTGTAACCTGAGTTCATAACATTTTGAACAGCGCTCTCCTTTTTCGGCCTCGGCCTTTAATTCTGGATATTTCTCTGTTTCTACAGCTTCAAAAAAATCATTTGGTTCATAATGTTCTGCTTTAAATGTTATGTTTTCATTATTAATTTGGGGGCTTTTAGAAAATTTTGGTAAAAAACCTTTTAATTCTTCTAATCGCTTTGCGTATTCTTCTCTAGGATGGATATTGGGATTATAAAAATAAACAGTAATATCAAATATATGCACTAATTGTTCGAGAACAGAGCTTGAACAGGGTGCACAGCATACATGAAGTAAAAGGCTGGGCTTTTTTTCAACAAAAAGAGGGTTTCTGTGTACTTCTCGTACGATTTTTTTAAAAACATTGTCGTAATTATGCTTCATTATTGTGCTACTCACCAATTATCTTCACTAAGACCCTTTTTTTGCGGCCGCCGTCAAATTCACCATAGAATATTTGCTCCCAAGGGCCTAGGTGCAATTGCCCTTGTGTAATTGCTACAACAACTTCTCGCCCCATAATTTGCCTTTTCATATGTGCATCTGCATTTATCTCGCCTACATTGTGTCTGTATTTGCTGACAGGCTCATGAGGAGCGAGTTTTTCAAGCCATTCGTCAAAGTCATGATGAAGACCCCCTTCATCATCATTTATAAAAACACTCGCAGTAATATGCATAGCGTTTACTAACACAAATCCTTCTTGAATGCCGGATTGTGCGAGTAAATTTTCAACTGTCGGAGTAATATTAATATACTCTCTCATATGGGTAGTATTAAACCATAGTTCTTCTGTTAAGGTTTTCATACTACCATTATATGATAGAATGTACAATTGAGCAACATTTTTTCAAAAAAATAAAGCAAGAAAAAAGATTCTAGGGTGGTTTATTCT
>CAYJMR010000155.1:0-3618 GCA_964371375.1 uncultured Treponemataceae bacterium | reverse complement strand
TTGCTGTTGGACGTGCAATTGTTCGTAATCCAAAAGTATTCCTTTTTGATGAACCATTATCAAACTTGGATGCAAAACTTCGTGTACAAATGCGTGCTGAAATCTCAGATCTTCACCACCGCTTGGACGCAACAATGATTTATGTAACACACGATCAAATTGAAGCTATGACTATGTCAGACAAAATCGTTGTTATGAAAGACGGTAAAGTGCAACAAATTGGTACATCATTGTATTTATACAACCACCCAATTAATAAATTCGTTGCAGGATTTATTGGATCACCTCCTATGAACTTCCTTTCTGTAAAGGTATTAGAAGAAGGTGGAAAAATTGTTGTGGATGAAGGTTCTTTCAAATTAAGTCCTACTGACGAACAAGCAAAAATACTTAAAGGATATGTAGGGAAAGACGTTTACTTCGGTATTCGACCTGAAGATTTAGAGTATAAAGCTTCACCTGCAGCTTCTAATAACATGCAGTTAAAAGTATCTGTTATTGAACCTTTGGGAGCAGAAACACATCTATACTTGAACACAAAAAATCAATCAGTTATTTCGAGAACAGAACCTGATGTAACAGTTCATATCGGTGATATTGCAAACTTTGTACCTCTTATGGAAAAAGCCAAGTTCTTTGATAAAGATACAGAACTTAATATTTGTGAAGAAGTAAAATCTGAATAAATAGAGAGTATAATAAAAAAAACCACCCGAAGGGGTGGTTTTTTTGTAACTACTTGTAACATTAGTTATTATAATGGTATAATGTTGAAAATAAAGAGGTAAAAATGAAACAACAATTTGTACTGGGATTAATTGTTTTCTTTTTTTTGGCGACACTTTCATGTAGTGCCAATTACGAATTCAATGAAGAAAAGATGGTAACTCTAGGCGGCGAAACTGTAATGTTGCAAGAGCGTGAAGATGCAGTGTATAGCAAAGATTTTGGATTTGGCTTTGTTGTTCCGGAGTTAATGCTTGATATGGTAAAAACGGGGACATTTGAAATATATCCTCTATCTACATCGGTAACAATGCTTGTTGCATATTCTGATGGTATTTTTGATTTAATAACGGCATTTGATGCAGGAAATAGTACCGAGCAAGAACAGCAAGCTATTAGAGAACAAGTAAATAAATTTGTTTTTCAAGCAGGAGCGATTGCTCGTGCTGGAGTGGAAGTTGACCAAGAGGTTGCTTTGGCTGAAATTGAAATGTCATATTCAAATGTAAAAAAAATAGCAGAAACAGAACAAAATATATATTATTACGCATATAATGATGACTTTTCTCATTTGGTGCTTGCTGCAGGGGAAGAAGAAAAATTCAATACACTTTTAGGAGAACTTCAAGATTTTGAAGAAAATATTTTTGTATTTGACCCAGTTGGGCAAACACCTATGTCAGATACAAGTGGCGCAACCTACAACTTGTCATCATTTGAAGCAGAAACACTCAATGGTGAAATTGTAGATCAAACAATTTTTGAAGACTATGATGTTACTATGGTGAATGTTTGGGCAACATGGTGTGGCCCTTGTATAAATGAAATGCCTGATTTGGCAGAGCTTCACAAAAGCATGTTACCAGAAGGGACAAATATGATAACTATACTAACAGATGTTCCTGATGGGGTTGAGGTTGCAAAGGAAATAGTTAATGAAACGGGAGGCGAGTTTACAACCTTGCTTGCTAACGAAAGCTTAAATGGACTTTTAAACACTGTAACAG
Source organism: uncultured Treponemataceae bacterium (assembly GCA_964371375.1). GTDB lineage: Bacteria > Spirochaetota > Spirochaetia > Treponematales > Treponemataceae > CAYJFX01. The sequence goes on along the minus strand of CAYJMR010000155.1, from coordinate 1,885 downwards.
CAATACCAACAACCGTTATGGTAGACTCAAGCGGAAATATCATAGGCTCTCCTATTGTTGGAGCCCCACCTTCCAATCCTGCACAAATGTATTTAGAGGCTATAGAAAATGCTCTTGCAGCAGTAAGTCAATAAAAAATAAATAGCCTTGATTACTTTTTGGTCAAGGCTTTTTTTTGCGAGGATTTATATAAACGATGACTACAAATACAAAAAAAAACCGAATCTTACACCGTAGGCTTATTAGCTACTCTTTACTCGTTGCTAGTATTGTTCTTGTTATACTTGGTATTATGCGCGGGGAAGCTCGAACTGTATTACAAAAGGCAGTTATTATATGCTTAGAATGTATTGGTATAGGGTGATGTTAATTAACAATTAATAATGAAAAATTAATAATTGTGCGGCTAGAACAGGGGGCTTTGATTTGAGAGAACTAGAGTCAATTAATAATATATGGGGAAACAAATGAGACGATGGATTGAGCAAAATTATAGATATCTCATTCAGTTTTGTGTAGCAGTTATTTCAAATTCGTATATCGTGGGCTTTTTTACGGCTAGAATATATAATGGGAAATCTAAGTATGTATGTGTACCGGGCTTAAATTGTTACTCCTGCCCAGGCGCCTTGGGATCTTGCCCTATCGGTGCATATCAAGCAGTTGTTGGAGGGCGTACCAATAATATAACTTTGTATGTTACTGGAATGCTTGTTTTCTTTGGTGTTGTTTTTGCCCGTTTTGTTTGCGGGTTTTTGTGTCCCTTTGGATTTTTTCAAGATTTGTTATATAAAATCCCATTGTTTCGCTTAAAAACAGAAAAGCAAAAAGCGCAAGCAATAAAAATTCCAAAAAAAATTGATGAGCCCTTGCGTTATATAAAATATCTCATGCTTTTATTTCCCGTAATGATTTTGCCTGTTGTACTGGTAAACCAATTTGGCATTGGCTCTCCATATTTTTGCACATGGATTTGCCCCGTGGGTTCACTCCAAGGCGGGATTCCACTGGTTAGTCAAAATGAAAGTTTACAACAAGCGGTAGGCTTTTTGTTTAATTGGAAGATGACCTTGCTTGGAATAATAATTATTGGCTCTGTGCTACTGTATAGACCCTTTTGTAAATACATTTGCCCTTTAGGCGCCTTTTATGCGCTTTTTAATGGCGTGAGTTTTTACAAGATGGAAGTAGATTCAGATTCTTGCACGAGGTGCGGAAAATGCGAAACCGCATGCCACATGCAAATAGACCCCATAAAAAAAATTAAAAAGGTTGATGTACTTGAAGGTAAAAAAGCACAGTGTGGAAAGGTACAAATATCATCAGCAGAGTGTGTTCGCTGTGGGGACTGTAAAAGAGCTTGCCCTGTAGGAAGTATTACGAGCGGATTCAAGTTGTAGTGTAATAACCCCCTCTTGACAAAAAAGCATCTCCTCTTATATAATTAACACATGAACAATTGTTCATGTGTTAATTATATAAGAGGCCTCCATGAGCGATAATCTAGACTTTGAACTTCTATACGACCTAGCCGATTTTTTTAAAGTATTTGGAGATACCACGCGCATACGAATACTCTATGAACTTAGGCAATCAGAACTCTGTGTTGGAGACCTCGTAGAAAAACTAAGCATGACACAATCAGCCGTTTCTCACCAATTAAAAATTTTGCGACAAAGCAAGCTTGTAAAATATCGGCGAGAAGGGAAGAGTTTAATTTATTCTTTGTCCGATGCACATGTTGTGTCGATTATTGACCAAGGAATAGAACACATAGAGGAATAGTGTAAATGGCATAAAAAGCTACGTATCAAAAACTGATGTTTTTTCACGTAGTTTTTATAGAAGAGTAATAGGAGAATAAAATGAATATTTTTTATCATAG
>CAYJMR010000154.1:0-3657 GCA_964371375.1 uncultured Treponemataceae bacterium | reverse complement strand
CTTCTACTGATAGTTCTTCAAACTCTTCTGCTTCAACTTGTTCCATTTTGCCAATGACTTGTACAGCCATCTTTTTTCCGATAATACCCGGTTGACAAAAGAACTTCTTTTTATTTCCTACGTTTATTACGAGAGGATCTCCAACTCGTACATTCGATAAACGCACTATGTCGCCTGTTCTTAAACTCAATACATCCCTAATTGGGACATTAATTGAGCCAATTTCGGCAACAACGTCCATATCGACAGTTGATAATTTTTCTTTTAATACATTCAAATACTGTGTAGTTGAACTTCTTCTAACTGATGAAAACCAAAACTGTGATGACAACTTTGAAATTATCGGTTCAATGGTAATGTACGGAATACAGAAGTTCATCATTCCTTCTTCATCACCTATTTTTGTTTCTAAAGTAACCAAAACAACCATTTCTGATGGCGGTACAATTTGAGCAAACTGTGGATTTGTCTCAATTTGCCCCAGTCTTGGCCTAAGGTCAATAACTTGCGCCCAGGCTTCTCTCATATTTGCCAAAATACGAACAATGATTCCTTCCATTACTGATTGTTCAATATCAGTTAAATCGCGTTGTACCTTTGCAGCTTGTCCCTGTCCACCAAACAGACGATCAATAATTGAAAAAGTTATTGATGGGTCAATTTCTAAAATGGCGTTACCCTTAAGTGGGTCCATATTGATAACTGCAAGTGTTGTTGGTGTTGGAATAGATCGAATAAATTCTTCATATGTAAGCTGATCTACCGATGCTACGTGAACGTGAGCCATACTTCGAAGTTGGGCAGATAAAGCGGTGGTTGTTAAACGAGCAAATGTTTCGTGCATAATTGAAACTGTACGAATTTGCTCCTTTGAGAATTTATCAGGGCGTTTAAAGTCATAAATTTTTATTTTACGAGTATCGTTTACCGGCTTAAAATCTTCAGTTTCGCTTTCGCCAGTACTGATAGCCATTAAAAGCTGATCTATCTCGTCTTGTGACAAAACTTCATTCATTACTGTTTGCCCTTTTTCATAAAATATAAACCACCAACGGTAGCATTTTAAATATTATAACATACTATTAAATTTTTTAATAGCATTTTATTGCTCAATTACCTCAAAAGAGAGAAATCTTACATCTTTTATTGACGATTGTGTTAATAAATCGTTAATATCATTCTTTATTTCAAGCTTTAGTGCATCTTCATTCATGGGAGTTAACTCAACTCTCTTTTTGCTTGCAAAATACTTTCTAAGGTAATCTTGTAATTCAACCCTTCTTGCAGTTATTTCGCTTGATGCTGCAGCGTCATCTACTTCATAACCTAATACAACATGTACGATTACACTTGCAGGTATTGCATCATATGTTTTTGCTCGAACTTCTGGCAAGCTTTCATACCATGAATACACTTCTCTCTGTGGAGTATATTCTTCATTTATCGGAATATATGTAGTAGCAGGTGAATTAGTATTTAATATGTTCATAGTAATTACTACTACTGTTACAATGAGAATTATAGCTCCAACGGCAATTGCAACCCATTTTAACAAACCAGGTAATAAACCACCAAGTGCCCCGCCTTTTTTTGACGAAGACCCACCACCGCCGAGATCACCATCATCTAAGTTCATATCATCATCAGCCATAAATTGCCTCCTATTATTCTATTAAAAATGTCCTTCATCCAGGATAATTATATCAACCCTACGGTTATATCCACGACCTTCTGCTGTATCATTTGGAAATTTTGGTTGTGTATCGCCATAGCCCAAAAATGAAAAGTTTTCATCACTTACACCAAAATCTGTTAAATAATACAATACATTCAAAGCCCTCATTCCCGAAAGCTCCCAATTACTTGACCATACTGATTCATCAACGGGTGTTGAATCGGTATGCCCTTCTATTCTAAAATCTCTATCAATCAATTCAGGCGATGTCAAAAATTGAGAAAGCCTCAAAAGAGTGTCTCTTGTTTCACTAATCAGTAGCTCTGCAGAACCTTCTCTAAAAAAAGAATCGGAAGCAAGAGTAATAACAAGGCCTCTTTCATCGGTTGTTACCGTAATCCTACTTGATTTTATATCGGGTGCAAACAAACTAACTGCCTTTTTTACCGCAAGCCCGAGGCTGTTTCCCTTTTCAATAGATGGGAGTGAATTTATTGTATTACCCAAATCAGCCAAGCGTCCTGCGGTAAGAGACATCCCACCCGAAGTTGGATCCCCTTCTAATGCAACTGTTAATTGAGCTTGTTGTGTTTCATCTACTTGAACAGGGTTAAAAAGCATAACAAAGAAGCAAAGCATAAGAGTAATCATGTCTCCGTATGTTTCTAACCAAGCCTTGGATGCTCCCTCTGGCTTTTTTGACTCGCGCTTAGCCATGCTTAATCCTTTAATACCTCAGATTCAATTGCCTTTCTCGATGCTGTATCAAGATAGGTTAATAACTTCATTGCCAAAACACGTGGGTTGTCCCCAGCTTGTATTGAAAGAACGCCTTCTATAATCATTTCTCTTGTTTGTATTTCCATTGTATTATGATAGGTAAGTTTTGCCGCAATAGGAACCAAGAACATGTTTGCAACAATAGAACCATACAATGTGGTTACAAGAGCTACCGCCATGTTTCCACCAATAGATGCAGTATCTTCAAGGTTTCCTAACATACCAATAAGACCGATAACGGTACCCATCATACCATATGAAGGACCTAAGCCCGCCCAGTGGATAACCATTCCAATCCATGATAAGTGTCGACTTTCCAATTTTGTTAATTCATTTTCCATGATTGTTCTAATAATAGCACCGTCAGTACCGTCAACAACGAGACGAAGTCCTGTTTTCATAAAGGCATCATCTAAGTCTTCAAGACCTTCTTCAAGGGCAAGAATACCTTCACGCCTAGCTTTTTCTGATAAGCCAACCATATTTTGAACTAAACTTTTTTCTCCGAAGTCAAACACTTTGAAAATGCGTCCCATAATGTTGAACATCGTAAGAACTCTACTCATGGGGAAACTAAGAAACATTGCAAGGAATGAACCTACAACAACGAATATAAATGAAGGAAGATCCCAAAGACCTGCAAGACCTGCGATACCCATATTTCCGGTAGCAACAGCGAAAACAATAACGGCAAAGGCACCGACTAGTCCTATAATACTCGCCAAATCCATACTATATCCCTCCCAAGACTACAGTTCGTTTTTAAATGCACCTATAAGGCGCCTATATGAAATAATTTTTTCAATAATTTCTTCAGGTGTATTTTTCACCACCAACTTTTTTCCTGATAACATCATAAAGGTCACATCAGGGTTTGTCTCGATATACTCAATTTGATGCGGATTAATCCAATATGTTTTACCATCTAAACGCATTACTTCTATCATATCTATTTTCCACTCTAATCCCAATACAGTCAAGTACTTTTTGGTATTTTTTTGCATTTTTTTCAAAAAAATGTCTTATTTATGTATCGGAATATTAAATATCTGCCTTTAGACTAATATACAGCAATTTTTCTAAAACCTCTTGCACTCTTTCAAGTTTTAACCTACAATAACGCCTATGAATTTGGCAGAACTAGCACAACAATTAAATCCAGAACAACTGAGAGCCGTTACAACAATAGATGGAGCACTATT
>CAYJMR010000153.1:0-3666 GCA_964371375.1 uncultured Treponemataceae bacterium | reverse complement strand
TAAATCCATTCATATACGTTAAAATCTTCTTAGCTCAGGATAACGTATTCAAACAAATTTGACCGAACCATTGTAAATTATGCATTATAAATTATACATTAATTATATTGTAGTGTATACAATTTATAATATAAATCTTTGTTTTTGAGCAAGTTCTGGTGAGTGCCTTGTTCTACTATTCTTCCTTTATGTAAAACAATAATACTATTTGAGTGCTGTATTGTAGAAAGCCTATGGGCAACTACAAGCGTCGTTCGTTTATTAGTGAGTTTTACAAGAGCCTTTTGTATGAGTATTTCTGTTTCTGTGTCTATATTTGCCGTTGCTTCATCCAGTGTTAGTATAGTGGGTGAAAATGCGAGTGTTCGTGCAAAAGATAGTAGCTGCCTTTGGCCCACAGAAAAAGAAGATCCACGCTCTATTACCGGCTCATCGTAGCCACTCTTAAACTGAGAAATAAATGAGTCAGCGTTAACGTACTTTGAAGCTTTTAAAACATCTTCATCACTTATATCATTATTTTTTAAACGTATATTACTTTTTACATCTCCAGTAAATAAAAAAACATCTTGCATCATCTGCCCAATATTTTTTCTTAAACTATGTATTTTTATATCTTTAATGTTTATACCATCTATAAAGATTTCGCCTTTTTGTATTTCATAGTATCTTGAAAGTAAATGTAGTATTGTAGTTTTGCCTGACCCAGTGTTTCCTACAAGGGCAACCTCTTGGCCTGCAGGCACTTTAAAAGAAATATCTTTAAGAACCCATTCATCCTCTTTGTAAGCAAACCATACATTTTTAAATTCAATATCCCCTCGTATGTCTGTAAGTTCAATTGCATTTTCAGAGTCTTCTATATCCGGTTTTTCATCTAATAAAGTAAATATTTTTTCCGCTGCTGCAGAAGCAGATTGTATAACATTAAACTGCTCTGAAAACTCTTGAATCGGTTCAAAAAACTTACTAATATAGCGTTGAAAAATTACAATTGTACCTATGGTAATTTCACCCGCCAAAACCATTTTTCCACCAAACCACATTAACATAATGAGTGTTGCAATATTAAATATAAATGATGTTGGACTATAGAAAGCATTCATGGAAACTTGTTTTGAATACTTAGTTCGCAAATTTTCACTTTTATCTTTAAATTTTCTTAAAATAGCTTGTTCTACAGAAAAAATTTGTACAAGCTTTATTCCGGAAACATGCTCAGAAACAAAAGCATTTAACTCAGAAATCCTTACTCTTACTGCTCTATATACTTTTTTAGAGACAAGGCCATACACAATCGTTGCTGCAATAATAAAGGGTATAATTGCAAATGTTATTAAAGAAAGTCTTACATTAAATAAAAGCATTGTAATTATAATCCCAACAAGCATGCAAAAACTTTTTACCATATTTACAATAACATTTGTGTACATTTCATTTAATGCTTCCACATCATTTGTTGCCCTTGTTACCAAAACACCAATTGGGTTTTTGGTAAAAAAATTCAAAGATAGTGTATGCAGGTGTTTAAAAATGTCGAGCCGAACTTGTAAAATGATTTTTTGACCTATATAGGCAAGAAGCATCGTTTGTATATAGGTTAGTATGGCAGAAAGTAGCACTATACCAAAGTATTGTGATGCTAATGCAATAATATGCGTATGTAGTAATGTGCTTTTAGAGGAAAAGTTTTTAATAATACTATCAGTTGCAGTTCCTAATATAACAGGTTGGTATAATTCAAGGGCTACAATAATTACGATAAGAACGAGACATAGCAAAAACCACGCAAGGTGTGGTTTCGCATAGGATAGCATTCTATTGAGTGTATTTTGTTTATAGTCGATTGCCTTATCTTTTTTTGCCATGCCTATTCTTCTTCATTAATATTTTTTTCTAATAGTTGTTTTTGATAGAGTGAGTTATAAAGACCATTATTCTTAATAAGTAGCTCATGGGTACCTCTTTCAACTATTTTCCCTTCATCTAAAACAATGATTGTATGGGCACTTTGAACCGTAGAGATTCTATGTGCTATAATTATATTTGTCTTTCCTTTTCGCCTTTCTTTTAAGCTTGTAAGAATTTTTTCTTCTGTGTCCGTGTCCACCGCAGAAAGTGAATCATCAAGTATAAGAATTTTGCTATTTTTAATTAATGCCCTCGCAATCGAAACTCTTTGCTTTTGACCACCAGAAAGAGTAACACCTCTTTCTCCTACTAAAGTATCGTACCCATCCTTAAAATCTAATATATTTTCATGTACACAGGCACATTTTGCCGCTTCTTCTACTTTTTCAAAGGAGTAATCGTTACTACTAAACATAATATTGTTTTTTATAGTATCTGAAAATAAAAAAGTATCTTGCCCAACATAGCCTATGTTTTCTCGTAAGTTTTTTAAAGGGATGTCGTGAATATCTTTATCACTAATAAATATAGTATCTTTTTTAACATTATATAAATGTAGAAGTAAGTTTACTAAGGTAGTTTTTCCACTTCCTGTTCTACCAACTATTCCAAGCGTTTCACCGTTCTTAATTGAAAAAGAAATATTACTGAGCACTTCTAAATTAGTCTCTGGGTATGAAAATGAAAGATTTTTTACTTCAATATCACCTGTAAAATATTCTAAGTTTTGTGCGTACGCTGAATCTTGAATATCAACTTTTTCATGCAAAACCGATTCGATTCGTTTTAATGCTGCAGAACCTCTTGTAATAGTGTTTATAGCCATCCCAATTGCTATCATGGGCCACACGAGCATACCTAAGTACTCAAAAAAAGCAATAAGACTTCCAATACTCATAATACCCATCGATGTTATGTAGCCACCATAGCCAATAGCAACAGCTAGGGCCACACCGGATATTGTGCGCATTAGTGGACGCATCGCACCTTCCAATTGCATAAGTTTCATATTACTTTTTAAGTAAGCATTATTTATATCATTAAAGGCTTCAGATTCCTTTTCTTGTTGAACAAAAGCTTTGATAACTCTTATTCCGGACATGTTTTCTTGCACAAAATCTGAAATAGTTGCAAAGGCCTCTTGTCTATGGGTGAAGCGCTTAAAAAGGACACCCCCTAATGCAGAAGTAGCCACTGCAATTAATGATAAAGGAATAAGTACAGCAATAGTGAGTGCAACATTGATGTTTACAAACATATTAAATAGTGTTAAGGCAAGGAGGGTTATAACGTCAGTAATGAGCAAAATTCCCGGACCCATAGAGCTTCTTAGCGCCTCTAAGTCATTGGTAATGTATGCCATTATCTCGCCAGTTTTATGTTTGTTATAGTATGATTGTGATAGTTTTTCTAAATGCTCAAAGATGTCGTTGCGTATGTCTCTTTCAATTTTTCTTGAAGCCCCAAAAATAAAAATCCGCCATAGAACTCTTCCTAAAGCAATTAAAAATGCAATTGCACCAATAGAAAACAGTAGGGTATATAGAATGTCCATTGTAATGGAGGTGTCTTCTAAGCCATCAATGATTTCTTTTACAACAATGGGAATACGTGTTTGTAAAAAGTTTATAAGAATTAAAAAGGTAATACCAAAAATATAACTGTATTTGTATTTTACAAAAAAACTTCTAATGTATGCACTTTTAATTAAATTGAAAATAGACTCTTTGTTTTTTTGCTGCTTTTGCATATGCT
>CAYJMR010000152.1:0-3724 GCA_964371375.1 uncultured Treponemataceae bacterium | reverse complement strand
TCAGACATTTACAACTGATACATGCACATTGCTGTATCTGCCCTCTCCTCTATTATTCTATATTCACCATAAAGTGAATATAGGGTAATACATAGTAATGGTTTAGAACACTAGATGTCAAATTCTTTTATAGAATCTGAAACAGTAATTTTGGCTGCTGTTGCTGCAATTACATCTTCAACAGACACCCCTGGCCCAAGCTCTGTTAGCAAAAGTCCATTAGGTGTTACTTCAAGAACTCCAAGTTCTGTAACTATTAAATCGACTTGCTTGTATGCAGTAAGCGGAAGGCTACATTTTTCAAGAATTTTATGTTCACCTTTTTGTGTATGAAGCATTGCAACAATTACTTTTTTTGCTCCTACAACCAAATCCATAGCGCCACCCATACCTGGCACCATTTTTCCAGGAATTTTCCAGTTAGCTAAGCTTCCCTCTGCATCTACTTCAAGCGCCCCTAAAACAGTTGTGTCGACATGACCACCACGTATAATAGTAAAAGACATAGAAGAGTCAAAAAAAGCACTTCCTTTTTTTGCAGTAACAAACATTGCTCCTGCATTTGTAATGTCTTTGTCTTCTTTTCCTTCTTCTGGAGCTGGGCCTAAGCCAACAAGGCCATTTTCAGCCTGAAGCGTAATATCATATTCTTCTGGCACATAGTTAGCAACTAAGCCCGGGAGCCCAATTCCTAAATTTACTACGTCACCATCATGTAATTCTTTTGCAACTCTTCTTGCTATTATTTCTTTTGCATCCATATCTATTTTCCTCCGTCCTTATTCTGCAACCACAATGTAGTCTACAAATAAACCGGGTGTTACTACATTATTTGCATCGATTTCACCCTTTTCAACAAGCTTTTCTGCTTCAACAATTACAATATCTGCCGCAGTTGCCATTGGGGGATTAAAGTTTCTTGTTGTTCCTTTATAATAGATATTTCCTGCTTTATCTACGATAGTACCTCGAATAAGAGCAACATCTGCTTTAAGGGGGGATTCAAAAATATAATCTTTTCCATCTATGTTTTTTATTTCTTTCCCTTCTGCTACTTCGGTTCCGACACCTGTTGGTGTATAAAATCCGCCTAAGCCAGCTCCACCATGTCGAATCTTTTCTATTAAAGTACCTTGTGGTGTTAAGACAACTTCAGTTTCTCCTGCATTCATTTGGTTTCCGGTTTCTTTATTTGTACCGATGTGGGATGTAACAATCTTTTTAAATTGTTTATTGACAACCATTTTTCCAACACCCTTGTCTACAAAAGATGTGTCATTTGCTATCAATGTAAGATTCTTTTGATTTTGTTTTACCATTTCTTCTATAATGGTAATTGGGGAACCGACAGCCAAGAACCCTCCAACCATAACAGTCATGCCGTCTTTTACCATTGCTGCGGCTTCATTAGCAGAAATAACTTTCGCCATTTTTTTCTCCTAGTATCTTCTTATAGCACAAAAAACCACAGAGGACACGTCTGGGCACGCGAAAAAGCTACTCGCTACACTTACACAGAAAATAAAGTTAGTTTATTTTATCGCTCCACTTTTTTTGCACCAACATTTTTAAATGCTAAATCATTATTACATGGATGGTTTTCAATGTCAAGTTCGAATTTACCTATTTTTATAAAAAAAATACATTTTTTAAGAAAGTGTCACATAAAATACTTGAAAATTTTTATGTTATTGATGAAAAATTTTAGAAAGCCTTGTCTTTGACTCTGCTACATCTTTTGAAACCTGGTGTTGAACTTCTTGGAGACTATTAAACTTTTTTACTCCTCTAATAAAAAAAAGTACTTCTAAAACGCAGGTTTCCCCGTACACCATTCTATCAAAATCTATAATAAAGGTTTCAACTGTTATGCGCTTTTCATCATCTACCGTGGGCCGTAAGCCAATATTTGTCATGCCCATAAATCGTTCATTACTAAAATGTGAAACGGTCGAATACACACCCTGTTCAGGAAGTATTTTATTTGCAGCAAAACTTAAGTTTGCTGTTGGCATACCAACCGTTCTCCCAATTTGCTTACCCATAACAATTTTTCCAATCATGGTGTATGGATGTCCACAAAGCTCTGCGTATACTTCTAAATTATTTTTTTTGCAAGCATTCTTTATAAGTTCCATAGAAATAGGATTACCATTATGACGAACAGTTGGGCATACCACAACTTCAAAATTTTGCTTTTGCCCAATTTTTTTTATATCACGTACATTTAGCCCTGCAAGTTCAAAGTTCTCACCGACTACAAGACATTTTGGCTTTTCATCGATAAGAATTTTTTCTATATTGATTGAATCAGAATAGGAAAGAGAAACAATATCTGTAATTTCTTTTTTTTCTAAAAAGTATTTTTTTTCTTCTTCGCTTGTGTAAATAAGCGATTTTTCATCAAAAAGTGTTATCACCCTTGGTGTGAATGTATGTTTTTTACTTTTAATGAGAAGCTCATTTATAACGGCTGCATGCCCCAAGTGAAAAGAATCAAAAAAGCCAATTGTGATGCAAGTATCCATTGTTTCTCTCCTATTATATCTCGATCTTTACAAAGTTTTTCTAGCCTTGCCAAGCCAATACACTGCTATGCCAACAGTATACCAGACAAGTGTGTATACCCATATTCTCCAGCCTCCATTTAAGATATCGGGGATGTAGCAGGCGAGGATTAACACAAGTGCAATAATTGGAAGAAGATTTCCTCCTGGCGCTCTAAAGTTTCCTTCTATATGAGCATGCGTTTTCCGAGCTATAATTAAAGATACAATATTTATTACCAAAGTTGAGGTAGCAAAAAGTGCTGCAAAGCTTACAATCGTTTGTGTGAGCTCTGGGAAACATGAAACAACCATTGCACATACTGCTATAAGAGCCGTTGCAATTATAGGTGTCCCGGTAGGTCCATTTTTAGCAAATATACTTGGAATAAGCTTTTTATCTGCGGAAGCCTGTATAGCGCGCCCTGTGAGGGCTAAAACTACAAGCATAGTTGTAAGCAATGCTAAAACAGCTGCAATTGATACAACTTTTGCAAGCCAAGGAAAAGCAGTTAGTTTTGTAAAAACTGCGGCATACAAAGGAATGAAACGCATTCCAGGATTATCTTTTAAGAACTCAGCCGTTACTAAGCCACTTGTAGAAAGGACAACAATAGCGTATATCGTTGCAACGATACTCATTGCAATTAACACTGATTTTGGAACATTTTTATTAGGATTCTTTACTTCTCCAACCATAAAAGCGATAGCAACAATAGAGCCGTACCCAACCATCGCGGTAGGCACAGAGGATAAAAAGCCTGTTTTACCTGATGCACCCTGCGAAAAGAACGGTTCTAAAAGAGAAGCATCCCACTGTCCACCAAAAAGCGCAACAACAACAAAGATGGAAAGCGCTAAAACTAACCCGAGCACCAACACATTATTAACCTTTCCAGTTACACTAATTTTTACAGTATTAAGTAAAAAACAAAAAAGAATAGAGGCAATAGCAATAGGTACTTGTAAATCTGCAGACAAGCCAAAACCTGCACCTAAGTATGTTGATACATAAATAGCTGCAAATGCAACTGCTACAATATTTGCATTAACGTAACCCCATGTAGAAATCCAAGCCCAAAACGTACCTCTTTTTTTAAGGGCCTTTGATGGAAAAACAAACACTCCACCCGACTTTGGAAAAATAGTTGAAAGTTCTGCAACACAAAGCCCATAAA
>CAYJMR010000151.1:0-3786 GCA_964371375.1 uncultured Treponemataceae bacterium | reverse complement strand
TCCTAGTCTTCTACAATCTTAGCTAAATCAATTTCGGCAAGTTTTTTGTACTCAGGCGGTAAAAGCATTGCTAAACCCGGGTCTTCATAGTAAGTAAGAATTCTTTCTAATACAGGCTGTGCATCTGCAAAATTACCTTCTTTAACATCTAAGTGAGCAAGTTCAAACTCGGCAACTACAAGTGATGCATGATTCATACCGAACATTGCAATCATTTGTTCAAAATAATAACGAGCAACATCAGTATTATCGTCATCTATAGCAGTTTGTGCCATTTGTAAAAGTTGAGGCTCGGTAATATCAAAAGGAATTTCCTCTGGCGCAGACTGGCATGAGGAAAAGACAAACAGCATTACAAATAATATCGTTAAAACATAGGTTGATTTTTTCATAATCTTACTGTATCATCTTTTAAAAGACTATTCAAGGGGTTAACATGACAGTTGGAATTATTGGAGCTACAGGATATGTTGGAGCAGAATTGGTACGCCTTTTGGTTCGTCATCCTAATGTAAAAAAACTGGTCCTAAGCTCAGTAAGCTTTGAAGGACAAAATATAGAAGATGTTTATCCAAATCTTTGCAGTATGTTATCATCTAAAACTGACGGAAAACTCGTAAATGCCGATGTTGTTATGCAAGAATCGGACCTCATTTTTACCGCCCTTCCCCACGGTATTGCAGAAACCCACGCCTTTGAAGCAAAAAAACAAGGCAAAAAACTCATCGATATGTCGGCAGACTTTCGCTTTGACGATGATGAAGATACATTCAAAAAATGGTATAAAACCGATTGGAAACACAAAGATATTCACAATGAATCTATCTACGGTATGCCTGAAATGAATAGAGAAAAGCTAAAAGATGCATCCATTGTTGGAAACCCTGGATGCTACGTAACAGCAACAACACTCGCCCTTCTTCCTGCAATAAAAAACAAAATGATTAATCTTGATTTAATTGTAGCAGACTGCAAAAGTGGTACAACTGGCACCGGTCGAGAGCCAAGTAGCACCAATAATTTTTCAGAAAGTGGTGAGTCTTGTAGTGCCTACGGAATAGGCGCACACCGTCACACCCCTGAAATTGTAAGAAATCTCACAAAAGCTGCAGGCGAAAGCGTACATGTTGTATTTACCCCCCATCTTCTTCCAATGAGCAGAGGGATTTTAGCAACTGTATATGCTCCTCTATCAGAAAATTTCATACAAGGAAAAAGTGTAGAAGAACTTGAAACAGAAGTACGTACTGCATACGAAAAAGCCTACAAAGAAGAGCCTTTTGTACGCCTTTTGCCAAAGGGTGTTTTGGCAAAAACAAAAAATGTTCGCTTTACAAACTTTTGCGATATGAGCGTGCATGTTGTAAACAATGGCACCATGCTACAAGTAGTTTCTGTTTTAGATAATATGTTAAAAGGCGCAAGCGGACAAGCCATACAGGCAATGAATATTATGCATGGCTTTGATGAAACTGCAGGCCTTGATTTAATTCCTGCAGCATTCTAAACTCACAATATTTGGGTACTAAAACTATGCCTCTTTTTTACCTTTTACAATAAATCCTATGAGCATAATTATTGCAAATAGTACAAGATAAACATACACAGCTACTCCATGACTAATAAATGCAGCATACATCATAAACAGGGAACCAATAATGGCAATAATGGGCATTATTGTTCTAGAAAAAACCGATGCATCTCTAATATTTTTTATAACCCATATAAAAATAGGGAGATATAATGCGTACATTGTTACAATCGGTAACTCTGATACATCTAGAAAAATTGGCCACCACCCTGCAAAGTTTCCATACCACAAAAATATGTATGCTTCACAAAGAAGAAGGCCTAGTATTGCAGAGTTTGTTGGCATATTTGTTGTAGAATCCACTCGTGAAAAAACCTCAGGTTTTGGCCCCAAATTTCTCACCGCCAAAGAGTAAAACCCTCGAGTACAACCAAGCATTAAGCCATTTGTTGTACCAAGGCATGATATAACAATAAATACTAAAAATAATGTTCCACCTAGCTTACCAAAGACATTTGTAAAAGCTAGTCTAACAGCGGTTTCTCCACCTTCCATAAGTTCTGATGTAGGCATTGTTCCAGCCAGTCCAATAAAATAGGCAATATAAATTACAACTATGATAATCGCTCCACCAACTAGGGCCTTTGGAAGGTTCTTTTTTGCATCCACTAGTTCTGCATTAATACTCGTTGCAATAATCCAGCCTTCATACGCAAAAGCTGTTGCAACAATACTTGTTAACAGCGGATTGCGAGTAGTTACCGTCACTATCTCTGCAGTGAAATTATCAATCATTTGCCCATTTAATAGCCCCGAAATAAAACCAACTATTGCAAGGGAAAATAGTGGAACAAGTTTTATAATAGTAGTTGAAACTTGAAATTTTCCAGCTAAGATAGGGGATAGTGCATTTAATGCATACATTGCAACTAAATAAAGCGCTGTTAACATAAAGGTTGTTGATCCAGTATTTACATCAGCAAAACCGAATAAAACGGCAGTATACTTTGCAGATACCCATGCTAAAATACCGGTTAATGATGGATAGTATATTGTTGACATAAACCAACCAACATAGTACCCATAAGTTTTCCCTGCCGCGGCCTCTGCATAGTCAACAATGCCGTTAACCTTTTCATATCGTGTAGCTAAAATTGAAAACACGTAGGCACAGGCCATCATAATTACCCCACCAACAATCCAAGCAAAAACACCAAGTGTAAGGTTGCCATTTGTAGCAGTAAGAACTTTCTCTGCCTTAAAAAATACACCACTTCCAATAACAATTCCAATAACCATTGCTATGGCAGTAATGAAGCCAAATTTTTTCTGTAAATTATTTTGCATTTTCTGCTTTCCTTTTAAAAATATATTGCAATAAGAAAAACCTCTAATCGTAATACTTGTTGCAATTAAATTATATCATAGTATCATAAAAAAATGTAAAAATTTTCTAGCATGATGAACGCACAGGCTCTCAATTACAAAAAAAAAGACTAATCTCCTTAGAAATCAGTCTTTCATTATAAAATAAATTATATGAATTTTAAAAACTATTTTACCAGTTTTCCAACAACTGTTAAACTTTCAATTTTGCTTGCGCCATGTGGTGCTCTTTTTATGGCATCAGTGATATCAGTTCCAGCCTTTTGCCCATTATGGGAGCCTGACTTCCACCTTGGGTGATTTGTTACATCATATACATATCCATCATATGCAATATAAGCATCCATCCCGTTTTTGCCATTATATTTTGCTAATTCTTGAAGCGTAAATTCTTCCATATCGCCTGAGGCTCCAGATGTTGCATCTGCTGCGAAAATAAAACCAACAATGCTAAGCAAAACAACCAAGATCAAAAGGGTCTTTTTCATTTTAATTCCTTTTAGAGTATAAAACTCTGTTGTAAAAATTTGGCATTAACTATGCCACGGGAAACATCCCTACATTCAGTGTAAGGGGTGATCTTCAATTTGTCAAGCCATAAAATTTACTTTAAAGTAGTGCCTACGTCGTTACCATCAGTATTATCAATTAAAACTCTTGACAACAAGCCTTTTTCTGCTACAATATACCCATGAAAACAATTCCTAAATGTGCACACAATTTATCTCAAATAATACAGTGCCCAACAGTATCAATTCCGTTAGACCAAGATACCCCTAAAACAAAGAATGTAAACTTTGACCAATTACATAAGCTTTTTAAGCAACTTTATCCAAACACCTTTAAAACTACAGAAAGAATAACCATTG
>CAYJMR010000150.1:0-3796 GCA_964371375.1 uncultured Treponemataceae bacterium | reverse complement strand
TCATTAATTCGTAATCCTTTGTCTTTTTGATCCGCCAACTATTCTCCTTTTGCTGCGTTCTTATTTCCCCGAATGAAGTAAGCTTGCAGCGTTTTTCAAAACATGTTCTATACTATATCATAAAACACCCAATAATGTAAAGTACTTGTATATATTTGTTGTATATATTTATCTAAGTTTTCTTGTGCCCCTTGCCGTTCTTTTCGTTTTGTGGTACTGTAAATTATGACCTTGTTTATGATATTAGCGTTTCCTTTGGCTATTGCCTATTGTTTGTACTCAAAGGATTTATACGCCCTTGAATTACACAAAAAAGTTTCCCTATGTATTGGTTTTTTTATTGGTGTACTGTATACCTTTATTAATTTATTTTTCACATCGGCTTACTATCTTGCTCCGTATTCTTTTTTTCTTAACTTCTTACACACTTTGTTTTACGATACAATTATTCCCATAGCTTTATGCTTAGTTTTTCTCTTCTTTTTTATTAAAAAAACAGAATTTAAATGGTGTGAGCTTCCATTTATGTTGATGGGCTTTTATTGTGTTTACTTTCCTGCAAGGCTTTTTAATGTGTATGAAGTATTTGGTTCTTTTGAGCTTTTTATTAAACCTCTGCTTACTGTTTGTATGGTATATGCTAGTAGTATTGCTCTTTCGTTTTTGTATTTATACAAAAGAAAAACCGTTCAATCTTTATTTAAACAAAGTGATTCTGTTATCAAAATGATAGTCATAGTGCTATTAGCTTTGTCTTTTATTATGCCATCAGTCATAGAGGCCTTGCATATGATTAGTATTCCATTTTTTATTGTGCTTGTAGTTTCAGTTCTGTATTGTGCTGCAATTGTATACGGCAGTATACTCTTACACAAAAAAATAAAAACCAGTATCTAAAAAGCAGTAAGGCAAAAAAAAATGCATAGTGTACACTATGCATTTTTTTTGTTATAAGAGTATCTTATAAACCGCCTGCAGAACCAAGTACTTCTTTGTTTTTGTGTGAGTACATTTTTTTAAGTTCATCACGAGCAGGACCTAAATATTTTCTAGGGTCAAACTCTGCTGGATTTTTAACAAATTCTTTTCTAATTGCAGCTGTCATAGCTAAACGACCATCTGAGTCAATGTTAATTTTACATACAGCTGATTTTGCAGCCTTTCTAAGTTGTTCTTCTGGAATACCTACTGAGTCAGATAGTTGTCCACCAAACTCTTCAATTTCTCTTACGTATTCAACAGGAACAGATGAAGCTCCGTGTAATACAATAGGGAATCCTGGAATCTTTTTTTCAATTTCTGCAAGAATATCAAATGCTAGGGGAGGTGGAATAAGAACACCGTCTGCATTTTTAGTACATTGTTCTGGCTTAAATTTTTGGCGGCCGTGGCTTGTACCAATAGAAATTGCTAAAGAATCACAACCAGTTTTAGAAACAAAGTCTTCTACTTCTTCTGGTTGTGTATATGTTGAGTGTTCTGCAACAACATCATCTTCTACACCAGCTAGAATCCCTAATTCACCTTCTACTGTAACGTAGTTTTCTTGGCTGTGCGCAAAATCACAAACTTTTTTTGTAAGTGCAACATTGTCTTCATATGAAAGGTGTGAACCATCGATCATTACGGACGAAAATCCCATTTCAATACAACTTTTACAAAGTTCAAAACTGTCACCATGGTCTAAGTGTAATGCAATTTGTGGGTTTTCACAACCAAGTTCTTTTGCGTACTCAACAGCACCTTGTGCCATGTAACGTAAAAGTGTTTGATTTGCATATTTTCGTGCACCCGAAGATACTTGTAAAATAACAGGTGACTTTGTTTCAACACTTGCTTGAACAATCGCTTGTAATTGTTCCATATTATTGAAGTTATAAGCAGGAATTGCATACCCACCTTTAATTGCCTTGGCAAACATATCTTTTGTATTTACCAATCCGAGTTCTTTGTAACTAACCATCATAATCTCCTATTAAAAACACTGCGTTAGCGGCGTGACATGGAGGTCGCGAACGAGCAGTTTTAAAAGCACCGCTTTTGAAACTGCAAATGACAAAATAATACGGAAGTTATTTAGTCATTCCTCCTATGAAAACGTATATAAATCAATTTTACGCGTATTTGAAAAAATAATCAATACAAAATAGGAAAAAAGTGCAAAGAAACATTGACAATTTACACATGAACAAATATAATGATAATGAATATGCAGTATTGTGCCGATAAATATATTGTGAAAATGTTTTTTCCTATCAGTTTCAAAAAGGAGTTTGAGATGAAACATAATGTTGTAATCTTCGTAAGTCTTTTAGTTCTTTGCCTAGTTGGTGTGCCTTTAAGTGCACAACCAAATGAACATAGCATAGAAACTATTATGATTGATGATTTTGATGTAGCCGATGCCGTGGATTGGACATGGGCTGTTAGTCCAAGTGTATTGGGGTACATAGATCAAGAAAGTGGGGAAACACTTTTAAGTCTTGGTGTAACTCCAGGTATACCAAATTCTCTTGTTTTATATAGAGATGAGGACGATCCTGAAGCACAAGTAATAGGTGTTCAGGCGAAATATCAGCGAAAAGGCAATAACTGGTTTGAATTATATCCGCAGATGGCAAATGATACCGGAGAGGTAGTTCCATACGAAGTACCTTTAAAGGGACAAGTAACTCACTTTGATTTTTGGGTGTGGGGCGCAAATTACATGTACTATATAGATATTTTAGTGCGTGATGCTGATGGTGCCGTACATGTTATCAAAGCTGGTAACTTAGCTTTTTCTGGATGGAGAAACCTTGTAGTTAAAGTTCCTACATGGATGAGGCAAAAATCTCGTCTACGCTCAGGACCTGAAACACTTACTTTTGTTGGATTTAGAGTAAGAACAGATCCTAACGAATATGTAGATGATTTTAGAATTTTCTTTGATGAGTTGAAATACGCAACACACACTTTAAACAATATCTACGATGGATATTACTTATCAGATGTTGAATTTGGCGAACAAGTAATTAAGCCAGTGCAAGGAGCTAACTAATGAAAAAGCTATTTTTAATTTTATTTGTTCTTTTTATAATGATGTCTGTGTCTTCACAAGACACAACAAGTTTGGTTGCACCAAATCCTCTTACAGGTACCGATTCAGCTAATTTTGCTTTACGAGAAGTTACAATCGATCGTTTTGAACGAGAAGGCTCTTGGAACGTAAAAATGTCACCTGACAATGGTGTTATTTCTGGACGTTTCTTTGAGGGTGGTCCTGAACCTTTAGCAAAAGACCCTACAGGGGATGGAAACATAAATCCTGATGACTCACGTACATATGGTGTAAAGGTAGAGTTTTTCAGACGTGGTGTTAATTCATTTTATATGACACCTTCTCAACCACTTGCAATTGATGGTGTTACAAAAACTATTTCTGTTTGGGTTGCTGGACGTAACCAACCACATACAATGTCAATATTGTTAAGAGACTTTTTTGGAAATCATTTTGAATTGTACATGGGTGAATTAAATTTTACTGGTTGGAAAAAAATGGTTGTTGCAATCCCTCCATCACCTGATGGAACAAGAGGTATTGTGCAAGATAGTGCATACTTTGGTGTAAGCCCAGGGTTAACCATTCTTGGTTTTAGAGTTGACTGTGATCCTATGTATGCAAGTGGATCATACTACCTCTACCTTGATGACTTACGAGCAATTTCTGACCTTTATGCGTTTGAAAACTCAGATCCATATGATATGGACGATAACTGGTAGGATTAATTCCTATACATAAAAGTTGCCACACGAA
>CAYJMR010000149.1:0-3889 GCA_964371375.1 uncultured Treponemataceae bacterium | reverse complement strand
TATATAACTGAAAAAGTAGAAACTTGTTTCGCAGGAATCTAGGTAATGTATAATTTATAATGTACAATTAGTAATTCTCATATTCTTAAAAAACTGTTGTGAATGCGAAAGTAAACACAGCAGTTTTTTTATTTTAAATCGTTCAATGAGTTTACATATTTTGTGTATCAAAAAGTCTTCGTGGTAGACGATTCAGATTTTTAACATTTGAAACAGTAATCATTGTTAATTATTAATTATACATTATTAATTAACACCTAGTCTTACTCCCACACTTGCAATGCCGTTGTGAAGGCCTTCTCCCTTAATAAGTGAGCCAACTGGAAGATACGCTTTTAATCCTAATCCAACAGAAATACTGTCTTCAAAGAGGTAATCCCAAGAAACTTGCAAGCTTGGATAAAAAAACTCTCCGCTTTGCCAAAACCATTCGTTTATGTTATCTATATCGACTTGAACAGAATCTGGTACATTGTTTGCTAAAAAGGCAAAGCGAAATAAAAACGATGGGCTAAGTCCAAATTTGAAAACAGAATTACTTAGATATAGATCGTAGCTTACTGGAATATCCAACATAATTGATGGAACGTATGCGCTTCTGTGTTCTATCTCTGCGGGAAGAACTTTATCATTTTGCCATAGGTAATAATTTGCAAAAAACTGTGCTTGTGGAGAAACTGACATGAACTCAAGTATTCTGATTTGAGCACCACCACCAACTGAAAAATTGATGGGTGAGGGAGCACTACTTTTATCAGTATTAAGAATGCCTAGTGGACCAAAAGTAATAAGCAAATCTGTGTCGCCCATTTTATAGTCTTGTGCTGAAATAGAAAAAGAAAACAAAAACATTATTAGTATGACATACACTGATTTTGAAAAAGGCTTGCTCATATTATTCCCCTGTAATTGTATTATTATATAGTACTTGTTCCATGTCAACGGCTAAAAACCCACTTCGTCCTGTTTCATAAAATGAGGTTTCTTCCCATGCAACATATAATGTAGATCCCGATAAGGCTATAGAGCCGTAGACATAACCTGGTCCTAGATCGGGTAATGTAAAAGCCTTTGTTTCGCCGTTATTTAAAACACTTTTTGAAGGAAGTGCTCCTGCAAAACAAATTGTTCCATCTTCAAAAACTGCAATAGAACAATGCTCTAAACCAAGAGCAAATCCTTGAATTGGCCTTGAGTTTGCTGAAAGGTGTGCATACTGCATTGTAGAAGGACTATTTTCTTCGGCATAATTTAAATAGTATGAAACTCTGCTTGGGACAGGTTTTAAAAGAGTTTGAATAGTTTGTGGCAAAGTTGTAGAAGGTTTTGGTTTTGCAATTTCTCTATATTCATTTACAGATTTCATAGTAGCATGTAACGTTTGATTTTGGTTGGTTGTGATAGGTGTATCTGCTGTGATGGACATTGCATAAAAATCTGTCCTCTGGGTTTGGTTTGATTTAAAAAGCATGTTCCAAGTATTATTGTCGTAAAATACTTCTCTTATTTCTGTTTCCAAAAAGTCAAAAGGTTCTTGAGGAATAATTTCGAACTCTACATATTCTGAAAGGTCTATATTAGTCAGTACCGGTTCAAAATTAAATGTAGAGGTATCAAATTCAACTAAAAAAGGCTTTTCGATTGTATCTGTGGAATTGTGATTCATGCTTTCTTCAAAAATACTGTTTGTATAAAAATTAAAAAGAAGAGTACCATCAATATAATACATATTTGCTACACTTGACTTTGAAAAAAGCTCTGTATCTTTTATGAGCTTTGTTTCACTTGCAATACCATTTTTTTGCAGTCCAAATGTTTGAGGTGCTTGCATTAAGCCTAGTTTATTTACTGCAAAATATGATTTTTCATCAATAAAGGCACTTGATGTAATTCTAATAGCCTCAGTCCAAGGGTGTGATTCAACTTCTGGTGCATTTCTAGGTATATCAGTTTCTTTAAACCCATCACTTGTAAAATAAAACCATCTATGGGTTGTAACTCTTTCAGAACTGCTTTGCTGCAAAAGTTTTGCATACTCTGCATCATTCGTTGCTTCTTTTCCTGAACATGAAAGAAATATATGCACTAAGAAAATAAATAAGAGAAAAAAATATGTTTTTTGATTATGTTTTATTTTCATTATCTATAGTGTACTCTGCTTGAAAGTAAATTGCAAGAGGAAAAATGCTGCAAGAGAAAAAAATTAGGCTATCTATTTTTCTCTAATACTGTAAACGTTAAATGTTTTATCTGCAATATTTTCTATAATTAAATCTTGATCTAGTATCCATGGGTTTTCATATTTTTTTATATAGTTAATAAATCTCTGCCAATTAAAATGAGAAAGATAGGTATGCGTAAGTGATTTTTTTTCATGCGATGCTATTAGTAACCTATACGCTATCCATGCGGCAAAACCCGAATGCATATCAATTGCTGTTGTTATCGGATAAAGGCATCCCCTAGGCTCTCCATCGAGGTTTGATGTATATACAAGTATTGGTGTAAGATGATTTTTCTTTAAAGGTATAGTTATACTATCTTGCTGCGAGTTTGAAAGTTTAATTGTTTTTGAATTATGATTTTCATCAACATAGATAAGCTGTGTGGGGTTTTGATTATTCTTTGGCAATATATTTGTGAGTTGTATTGGTATGGGTTTATCAAAAAATGAAGTGTTACAGGACACTATAAAGAGAATTGATATATAAAAGTAAAATGTAGGTTTTTGCATGTATTTTCCTTTGAAAAAACCGACCCACCCCCGACTACTAAGGTGGGCCGGTAATCTTGAATAGCAGATAGTGTGGATGAATTAATTGTTATTATTATTCATTGGTTAAGGAGTATTTATGACAAAATCAAAAATGAGGTATATTTTTGGGTTTTTATAAAAACTACCTGCTATATATATTATAGTGTCAAATGTGAAAAAAATGGACGTTTTTTTTAAATACTATTTTTTGGAATATAAAAAGTTAGCAATTCCAACACCAATTATTATTACATATCCAATGATGCTGTTTGAAGTGGGGATCTCGGTGTAAAGAAAAAATCCATAGACTGCAGCAAATAAAACTTGCGAGTAGTCATATACTGAAATATTTTTTGCAGGCGCAAACATATATGCATTTGTTACTGCAAATTGTCCCATGGCGGCGAAAAGACCTGCAATAATTAATAATATGATTTGTGAGATGCTCATAGGTTGGTAATTGATAAAAAATGACGGTGTAACAACTAATGTAGAAAATGCAGAAAAAAACATTACTATACTTGTTGCACTCTGCCCACGCTCTCCAAGTTTTCTTACTATTGTATAGGCACATCCTGCTCCAAAAGCTCCCAGTACGGCAATAAGAGCAGGTATACTAATTTGAACTGCAGAAAAACTTGGATTTACTATAAATATACTTCCGATAAATGCTACCATAACAGTAAGAATTCTAAATGGACTTACATTTTCTCTTAGAATTATATACGACATAATAATCGCAAAAAAAGGAGCTAGTTTTCCAAGCATTGAAGCATCAGACAGAATCAAGTTATCAACTGCATAAAAATTACATAATACTCCAATTGTGCCACAACAGCTACGTACAATGAGTAGTGGGATGTTATGCTTGTCTATTTGTATTCCTATTTTTGATTTTATTATAAATGATGCACTGATGACAAATGGAATAATGTTTCTAAAAAAAGCTTTTTGTAGAAAGGATATATCGCCTGCGAGCTTAACAAATGTATTCATGCTTGCAAATGAAA
The DNA here is from genome assembly GCA_964371375.1 of uncultured Treponemataceae bacterium. Lineage (GTDB taxonomy): Bacteria > Spirochaetota > Spirochaetia > Treponematales > Treponemataceae > CAYJFX01. Next base: position 124 of record CAYJMR010000149.1, on the reverse strand, counting down.
ATGCTGCAAGCACGATAAGAAAAATGCCTTTTGATGTGTTTGAAATTTTCATAGAGTGCCTTTTTTACCTAATTGAGTATATCAAATATGGATAAAAAAGGCAAACTGAGGATTATTTTTTACT
>CAYJMR010000148.1:0-4084 GCA_964371375.1 uncultured Treponemataceae bacterium | reverse complement strand
TAATGTGTCTTGAATTAAGCGCTTTGCCCCGTTTCCAATAAAGCTTACAATAAGCGATGGCTCGAGATTTTTAAATCCAAAATGAGAAAGAGCAGTATTTGCACATGAAGAAATGCCAAGCCCAGAGTCTACAATAACCCCGTCTAAATCAAATAAAATTGTTGAATAGTTCATACAGTCTATTATATAGAAGAAACGGGATGTGTCAATAAACATTTCCTTTTTACACTTAGCGGCTTTTATAAAAGATTAAAAAATGGTATAATTAGAGAAGTTACAGTTTATACTGGGAGAACGTACTTGGCAAAAAATTATAGCATAGATACCGTTGGAAACCTTTTTCCAGCTGTTCAAGGTGAAGATAACTCAAGCTTTTTTAGAATTTCTGCAGTTCTTAAAGAACCTGTTGATCCTGAACTTCTTCAAAAAGCACTGAATATCGTGTATCAGCGATTTTCTTTTTTCTTTGTTCGTTTACGAAAAGGTGTTTTTTGGAACTACCTCGAAGAAAGTGTTGCTCTATGTATAGTGCAAGAAGAAAAAGACTTGCCCTGTTCTCCAATGAAAGCTTTAAAAGGAAAAAGTAATCTAATACGGTTTTTATATTTTCAAAATCGTATTATAATTGAGGTTTCTCATATAATAACTGATGGGACTGGTTGTTTTGAACTATTAAAAGGGTTATTATTTTCATATATTACATTATTAAAAGGCGAAATAGATTCCGAAGATAAAATTATTTCGTTAGATCAAATACCTACCATTAGGGATTATGAAAGCAGTTTTTTCCGATATATTGGTAATACAAAAGGCACCAAAATCAAAAAAACTAAATTAAAAAAATCGTATCGAATACGAGGCTTTCTTCCTCTAGAGAAAGGAACGCATGTTGTAACTGGGTGTGCTTCGATAAAAGCTGTAAAAGGTGTTACAAAAAAATTTTCTACTACTATTACAGGGTATCTTTGCGCTCTATTGATGTTTTCGATTTTTTCAGAAAGAATAAAATATGAAAAAAATAAACGACCACTCGTTGTTGCCATTCCTGTAAACTTGCGTAGTTTTTTTCAGTCTGAATCCCTTAAAAACTTTTTTGCTGTTCCTAATGTGAGTTATGAGTTCAGTCAAGAAACAACATTCGAAGATGTTGTTGAAAGTGTTACAGTGCAAATGAAAGAACTTTTTTCAAAGGAAAGTCTTGAGAGTGAAATTAGAAGATATACATCTTTTGAAGGAAATCCCCTTGCGCCCTTTGTGCCTTTGGCTATAAAAAACGCTTTTATTCGGTTGGGATTTTCACTTTTTGGTGAAGCAAAAAAAACTATTACTCTTACAAATTTGGGAATTGCAGATTTACCAAAAGGAATGCGAAAGCATATTGAGTTATTTGAGGCGGTATTGTATCCAACAAAGCTAAGTCCAATGAATGTGGCTGTTGCATCTTTTATGGATACCCTTACCGTTTCCTTTAGCTTAGCTATTGCCGAGACAGACATTATCCGTACTTTTTTTACGATGTTACAAGGACATATAGAAGGCAATGTTGCTGTGTACTCCACAAGGAGGGGCGAATACTATGATGTGTAAATCCTGTAAATTAACGATGATTAGTGATTCAAAATATTGCCCTTTATGCAATATTGTCACTAGTGACTCTCCTGAACATAAAGAACAGGATTATTTAGTTCAAAAACTGATTTACCCAATATACGAAGTGGAAAAGAAAAAAAGAGTTTCAACCACAGTCTCTTTTATGTCGATTTCGGCTAGTATTCTATGTGGTTTTATTAATATTTTTACTTTTCATGGATACCCACTGCTTTGGTCACTGATTGTAGCAAGCTGTATACTGTGTGCTCATAAGTCAGTATTTAATTGGGTATCCTCTATTAAAAATTCTGGCTCAAAAATTGTAACACAGTTTTTTTTATTGTCTCAGCTGGTACTAGTAATCGATATAATAATTGGTTATACAGGGTGGGCCTTGGCATTTGTTATTCCTTGGTTTTCTATGGCTACAACACTGGTGATAACAATAGTCGCCCTTTCCAATAAAAAAAATTATACCGAGTACACAGGGCAATTGATGGCCGCTTTTTTTGTATCTTCAATATTGGCACTTCTTGCGATTTTCCCATTTTCCATACAAAAATGGGCTTTGTTGGCAGCACTCTTGTATTCTCTTTTTACTGCTTTAGCATTATATATGTTTTCAAAGCCACAGTTTAAAAATGAAATAAAAAAGCGGTTTAAGCTATAAAACAAAATTTTTGTAACCTTTAGTAGTCATGGTTGTTTGTATTATACAACTGCGACATGCTGTAGTATTATGTACCTCTGTAGGGCACCTTTTGCAGGTTAAGAGTCTGCCAATGCCTTACAGAGATTTTTTTTGTAAAATATACAAACAAACAACTAATCAATATTGTACAAATGTTTAAAATATGATATATTTCCTTATTGAACATAGGAGGAATGAATGACATGGCTAAAATATCGCCAATATCATTCATTTTGAAGTTTGCGTTGCAAACTTATATTGTCTGTCGCATTTACATTGTTTTTGCGACATGAAAAAAGTCAAGGTTCAAAAACTAATGTTTTTTCACTTGACTTTTTTATAGGAGATATACCATGATTAAACAAATAGCTATTATGGGTGCTTCAGGACAAGTTGGAAAGCACATAACACAAAACTTATTAGAATCAGGTCATAGCGTAAAAATTATTACTCACAGAAAAGATTGTGAAACTGCCGATTTGGTTGGTGGTTTTATGCTTCAAGGTGCAGAGTTCGTGCTTGTGGAAGATACTTCAAACGAAGAAGCGATGGTTGAGGTTCTTAAAGGTTATGATACCTTTGTTGCAGCGGTTCCTGGTTCGGAAAAGATAATAACACAATTACAACCTATTTGGCTTGAAGCTGCTAAAAAAGCTGGTGTAAAACGATTTATACCCACTGAGTTCGGGGCGCATACGCGAAACATTGAGTATGGCGACGGAGTACTTTTTGATTATAAAAAAGATTTCCACAAAAAACTATTTGAATCGGGCTTGGAATGGACGTTAATTTATAATGGCATTATTCATGACTACGCGTTGCCTAATTTACGCTTTTTTGAAGATGTTACAACCTTTGGAAATATTGAGCTTCCAATTTATACGCACTCAATCGAAGATATAGGCAAGCATGCCGCTCTTGCACTTACTGACGAAAGAACGATAAATAGATGTGTTCAAATGGATTACCAAAGCATTACCCAAGCAGATATGATTGATTTGATAAAAAAGCATTGGAGCGATGAACCTTTGGTGTTTAAACACTATTCTACTAAGTATATTGAGTTTATGAAAGAAAATTCAGGAAATGATATTAGTGCTAAAGCAGGTGCAGAAACAGATAAAGAAAGGTGGGGCATAAACAATGTTGTGTACGTTTTAGGAAAACTTCACGCCTTTACTGATGAAACACTAAAAGCAAGTGAGCTGTGGAGTGATATTGAGACAAAAAGTCCTGAAGAATCCATTGAAGATCCAGAGTTTTTCTTTGAAACAGAAATTGTACATAAAAATGCACCGTGCTCTGAGCAATAGGTGTCGGATTTGAAACCATCCACTAGATAAAAAAAACTCTATTGATATAGTGAAAATCTATTGAATTTGTTTCGCATTTATGATATTATAACGCAAATAATTATTATTATTGCAGTAGTACTGTTAGTTGGTCTAGCAGGTAAATATAAATACGAAAGGCAAAAAAAGGTTATTCATCGTGCGGTTGCGATAGTGGATGTTGCTCTAAAAGAGCTTTCCCGAAAAATCTTTTTTCGTGATGCAAAAAACTTGTACTTAGTGTAGAAGGGATGTATTACTAACACTGCCAAAAAAGCGTATCGGAGGCACTTAATTCCCTCGATGGAGTCTACCACAGTTGATTAAAAAAACTGTGAAAAAAGAGAATTCCAAAGATGTGCCCGAGGCCGATTTGAAAAAGGCTGTATCTACCAAAAGATTTGACGTCACTACTGATAAAGCTGTTTAGTATTTTGAACAGTTAAAATTTACTTTTATAAAGAGAATAAAC
>CAYJMR010000147.1:0-4084 GCA_964371375.1 uncultured Treponemataceae bacterium | reverse complement strand
ACAAAAATTTAATTACTTTTGATATAAGTATTCTACTGCTTACAAGAATATAAGGGGCTAAAATAAGAAACGTAATTGCCGTTATCTTAATACGGTTATCAATATCACTAAGCATTTCTGTAACTTGTAGCCCAGAGTTATGAGCAAAAATCCCTATCAATAACACCCGCACACCAAAATAGTTTATGGTAAAGCAGAGCACCGCAGAGACAGTTTGTACCATAGTTTGTTTATAAACTAGTGCTATTTGTACACCAATAACAGTAAAATAAACTAGCATCATCAGCCATTCTAACTTGAATTCAGTTATATAAATTGGAACGAAGACTAAAAACGAATTTAGAATGATAAGAATAGGCATTTTAAATTTGCCAACCATAGGGACACCAAAAATGCAAGCAAAATAATAGAAAACAAAAACAATATACAAACAGTACAACATTAAAGTAATTATTGGCATATCAAAAACCTCCTTTTTCATAAAAGGCTTTTTTATCATGTTTCATAAGTTCGTCAACTTTTTCTAATACTTCAGCTCTTAAAAGACCATCTTTTGTATCAAAGCATTTGTACCCAAAATTAGCATGAACAGTAAATTCCTCTTTTTCATCTACTTGGCGAATAGATTTTTTTATTCGCCTAATTATTTCTTCCATTTCATTTTCTGTTACAGACATTAATATAATAACAAATTCATCCCCACCAACTCGAGCCGGAAAATCTTCTTCACGTATAGATTTTTGCAAAATCGTTGCTATATCCAAAATATAACGATCTCCTACCTTATGCCCATACGTATCATTCACATACTTTAATGCTACAAGATCTGCATATACAACCGCAAAGTTAGTGTCCTTTGACTCGCACAACTCATCAATTTTTTGATTAATAAAACGTTTGTTATACAGCTTTGTTAAATCATCACTATAGAGTTTATATTCAGCCGCTATTTTCTTTTTAATAATTTTTCCATGTAATGTTTTTGCTTCATCTGCTTTTCGTTTATATGGATGAAGAACCGTTATATTTGTATTAAAATAAAACAATACATAAAACATTGCCATCACAAAAAAGATTGTTGCAAGGGCTGAAATTGAAAAAAGAGGGTCGTAATGGGCTTTCATAAGAAACCAGGATTCTGCACAAAGGGCTGCAAATAAAAATGTTGATTGTGAAGACATTATTTCGGAGTATATCTTTGCCGTTGAGATATCTACAAATTTTGAAACAGGAATATATTTCTCATAGATTTTTATTAAGACGATAAGAAGAGTACAACTCACTACTACTGTTTGAAATAATAATTGAACATCTACATAGATATCGCCCAAAGACCTTTGTAACACCATACTATACACAAGCAACACAGTAAGATGTACCGCAACCATACTTAATAGATATGACGTAATAAAAAACCAAACTTGCCTAAAGCTTGTTTTAGTACAAAGGCGAAGCTCAACAAAGTAGCCAAAATACCCAATAACATATAGCACAGCCCAGGGTACCCCATAAAAATATAAAACAATAAAAGTGCACGTGTTAAAGAGCGTAAAAAACAACAATAAAAAAATATTCTTTTTAGAGTATTTGAGAATTTTTACAGCAAACAGCAAAATAGAAAAGCAATATGTAGCATAAGATACAAAGCCTAATGCAATCCATAAATTAGTCAATTACAGCTCCTAAATATTTGTAGCACTATCTTACTTTATTATATAAAAAAAACAGTATAGTGTAAATGTATTAAATTCAAAATAATCGATATCTTTCGAAACGCTTTCGTTTTTCTTTCGTTTTCGTAAAAAAATACTTGACAGATTTTCGTTTTCGCAATATACTTAATATGAAACGAAAAATAGCTGTCGAGTTTAAAATATAAATCTAGAGTACACTTCTCAAAATTGAAGTTGTAAGAAGTGACCAGTTATTTGTTTTAAAGGTTATAACATGTCTGATGTTCTAAATGAGAGAGAAGAAAACATTTTATCCATCCTTTCCACCCAAGGCTCTGTAACAGTTACAAATTTGAGCAAAAGCCTTGATGTTTCAGAAGTAACTATACGATCCGATTTGTCTCGCTTAGAAGAAGGCGGCTTATTAGTTAGAACCCACGGTGGGGCAGTTCCCGCAATCCATCCTCATATATTCCAACGCAACACCCTCAATATAGACCAAAAGAATGCTATTGCCAAAAAGGTTGCGAGTACTATAAACGATGGCGACACCATAATGATTGAAGCTGGCACCACTACAGGACTTATCCCCCGCTATCTAGTCGGTAAAAAAAATATCCATGTCATTACAAATTCAAACCAAGTTTTTGCAACAGCACGTACAAACCCCGATTTAAAAATTACACTGGTAGGCGGAGAGTACCGAAACAATACCGATTCCTTTGTAGGGGCCATAGCACAAGAAACATTACAAAAGTTTAATGTTACCCATGCGTTTGTAGGAACAGATGGCTTTAGTGTTCAAGCCGGTATTACAACCCATCTCGTTGAAGGTGGTGAAATCATAAAAATAATGAGGCAAAAAGCAAAAAATCTTGTATTGCTTGCAGACTCATCAAAGTTTGATAAAACGGGGGTGGTAACAATTCTCCCCTTAACAGAAGTTGATATAGTTTATACAGATTCAGGTTTGTGTAATAACGATATAGAAAATTTAAACGAGTTTGGTTTACAAACAATCATATGTGATTAAGGAGAGGTAAAAGCATGGCACATGTTTTAATTATGCCAAGACAGGGAAACACAGTTGAAAGCTGTGTTGTTATTGACTGGAAGGTAAAAGAGGGTGACAGTGTAACAACAGACACTCTTGTTGTTGAAGTTGAAACTGACAAGGCAACTTTTGAGGTTCCTGCAGGAGCAGACGGAACCGTATTAAAAATTCTCTGCGAAGCAGGTGACGATATTCCGGTATTGCAGCCCATTATGGTTGTAGGAAACCCTGGAGAGGATTGGCAAAGTCTTGTAGGTGATACAGGAGCCACTTCTCCCTCCGAGGCTCATGTTGAGGAAGCAACGCCTGTTCAAGAGGCAAAAGAGGAAACCCGTGTAACTTCGACTGTTCAAACTACAGAAAGAAATGTAGGGGATAGCCTTAGTATTTCACCTAGAGCAAAACTTTTGGCCATTGAAGAAGCTGTAGATTACCGAGTAATTGTAGGGACCGGTCCTGAAGGGCGTATTATTGAACAAGATATTCAAAACATTATTACAACTAGAGCTCCATTGACAGCTGCAGCAAAAGATGCCCTACGAGAACAAATAGCAAAAGGGCTCTCTACAGGTCTTGTACAAGGCGAAGGAAGTGGCATCGGTGGAAGAATAACATCTTCAGATTCTGGAATGTTTGCATCATCTTCAAGCACTACTACTAACACAAATGCAAACATAGCGCAAGATGAATATGAAGATACTCCAATTAAGGGTATCAGAAAAGTGATTGCCGACAGAATGATGTCTTCCCTTGCAACTACTGCACAGTTTACTCTTAACGCAAGTACTCTTGCTGTGAGAATGCAAGAACTTAGAGCTAGATTAAAAAATAGTTCAGAAGAATTGGGGCTTTCAAAAGTTACTGTTAACGACCTTGTGTTGTTCTTAGTTTCTAGAATGCTTCCATTACACCAAGGATTAAACGCCCAAAAACTTGATACAACGCTTAGAACATTTAAGCACGTTCATTTAGGTGTTGCAGTAGACACACCAAGAGGACTCATGGTTCCTGTTATTCGCTTTGCCGACACTTTGACTTTAGAAGAAATATCTAAACAAGCAAAAGAGCTTGCTACAGCTTGTATAGAAGGAACAATTAACCCTGATTTACTACAAGGGTCAACCTTTACTGTAACAAACCTCGGCAACACTGGTATTGAAAGCTTTACCCCAGTAATTAATGCTCCCGAAGTAGCAATCCTTGGGGTTTGCGGAATGAGTCCAAAACCAGTAGATAATGGGCAAGGTGGATACGACATTTTACCACACTTATCATTTAGTTTAACAGCAGACCACACGGTTGTTGATGGTGCACCTGCAGCAAGATTCTTAAAATCATTCTGCGATGCATTTAAAGA
>CAYJMR010000146.1:0-4154 GCA_964371375.1 uncultured Treponemataceae bacterium | reverse complement strand
TTGTAATTTCGGTGAGCGTACTCATTTCTCTCTTTATTGGATTGTATTCAAAAAAAATCTTAAAAGATTCGAAGTAGTTTTTGGGCGCAACCCGCCAAAAGGCGGGTCGGGCTTTCCAGGGTTCCGCTATCGCTTCATTCCTTCGAGCGGTGGCGCCCACATAGGGACGCCACAACGCTCTCGGAACGGCTTCGCCGCCCTTCCTATCCCTTGCGCTTCACCTCTGAAAGATAATTGGTGGGTGAAACGGAGTCCCTTGCGCAAGGTATACACAAAAAATGATTTAAACAAAATTTTTCGCCATAGCTTCTATATGGGTATTATCTGTTCCACAACAGCCACCAATAATTTTTAAGTAAATAAGGTCTTTCAGCAGCAAAGTCTCCTTTGCTAAATCGCTTTTCTTTTATTCCCTAGAAAACTTATTTTACATCAAATCACACTTTGATGATATAATAATAACGGAGGCTCAAATGAAAAAATTGAACATACTTTGGACAAATGATAGCATTGATACTGCTCAAAAAATGGTGTTAATGTATTCAACAAATGCAAAACTAAAAAATTGGTGGGATGAAATTAACCTTATTATCTGGGGAGCAACTGCAAAACTAGTAGCAGAAAATGAATCAATTCAAGAAAACCTCAAAACAGCACAAGATGCTGGAGTAAATGTGTTTGCTTGTATTGTTTGCGCAAATCAGCTTGGAGTAACTGATAAACTCGAAAGCCTTGGAATAGATGTAAAACCAATGGGCCTTCCCCTAACTGAAATATTGCAAAATGGTGAAAAGCTATTAACAATTTAATTGTGCGCATCCCGCATGGCAACACATAGGTTGCCATGTACGGCTCGGGCTCTTGGTTGTATCTTTTGCTTTGGCTCGGACACGGCTTGCCGTGTCCCTCAAGGTGCAAAAGGATACCGCAACGATAGCTTCGCTGCTCCTTTGATAGTTTATTGGAGGGTGAAACGGTGTCCCTTGCGCGTATTCACTCTTATAAATCGTTATACCCGCAAGAATCTAAAATTCTATCTAAAACACGTGCATTAGCAAGTGAAAATTCTTCAGTAACAATAAGCTCTTTTCCAGTACGAATATGTGATGTAAACCTATCAATTTCTAATTTGTAGTTATCGCATGTTTCTACTTCAACTATTTCTGTCGCTGATTCAGTAGAAACGATATACTTTGCCTTTCCTTCTACGTTGTAAAGCTCAGAACTCTCGATTTTACCTTTTTCGCATCCAATAATAAAATTACTGTACTTGTCTGGTGAACAAAGACCACAGTTTATAATAGCCTTTTTATTATCTTTATAATATAAATAAGCAACATTGATGTCATCAATACCATCTTTAAAATGTGCAGTTGCCTTAACATCAATCGGTTCTTCGCAGCCAAAAAGAGTCAAAATTAAACTAGTCGGATAACAGCCAAGATCATACATCGCCCCACCAAACAAGTCTCGGCGCATTCTAATATTTGCAATTGTATATGAGCGAGTAAAAAATGAGCTTTGTATCATAATAGGCTTTCCAAGCTTTCCAGAATCAATAAGCTCTTTAATACTTTGAATGTATTCTGAATGAACGTAGGCAAAAGCTTCCATAAGCTTAACATCGCATTCTTTTGCAACACTAAACATCTCCAGCACTTCTTTTTCCGTGCAAGCCAAAGGTTTTTCACACAATACGTGCTTGCCCTTTCTCATTGCTTTAATAGCCCACTCACAATGCATTGAGTTTGGGAGTGGAATATAAACAACTTCAATATCCTTGTCATCTAACAATTCATCATATGAATAATACCCTTTTTGGAGACCATACTCTTTTACAAACCTATCTACTTTTTCTTTGTCTCGCCCAGCAACAGCATAAAACTCGCTATCTATAGAAGCTCTCATTCCAGCCAAAGTTGCTCTTTCTGCTATACTGGCAGTCCCCAGTAACCCGTACTTCATTTTTGACATTATAATCTCCTGTATGTATTATAACACGAGATGTGTAAAAAGTGAATATAAGCGGAGGGTAAGGGTTTTTCCTAAACTGAGATTATAATGTCTATTGTTTTAATCTAAACTAAAATAAACAGTAAAATCGTTGCTAAAACTAAACTAATAGAAAATTGAACATCATAGTTTTCTACCTTTTGACCATTATCATCATAGTAACCCCTATATAAAACAACACTAGTAAGAATCGCAATAATACAGATACTAATTGATAACTCTAAATAGTAATCATCCATATATGAATTACCTGTTAACAGATCAATAAATAAAACTAAATCCATAGATACTATAAAGATATTGCCAATTACTAAGCCACACCAGACAGGTTTCTTCATAAACTACTGCTCCTACATTTTTTTTACAAGTTTTTTTCTACATTATAAAAGTCTTGGCACATAGTGTTACTAGAAAGTACCTATCCCTGCTTATACAGGGATAGTACGTTAATTTTATTTCTTTATTTGACAAAGTGCCATGCGAAAACATAATTTCATTTCGGATATAAACGAACACTGACTAAAATATCTGTTTCATATGGTTAATGCTATTATCAATACTGAGAAGTATCAACTACATGTCTCTCAAAAACAAAATTTTTATTATTCCAGTTATAATTAAAAGAATCAGCGACATCCCCACCTTCACCAAACCTTGTCATGGAAATTGTATTTGAATAGATACGTATCTCCCATGCATAAAATGGAGCAACACCAGCATTATTATATAAGACTTCTCCTGTTCCTGTATATATAAAATTATTGTTATAGTATAAAAGAGGTGTTAGAGAGTTTCCTTCAATATAAAAAACTATACCTCTAGAAAATACTGGACCTTTAGGAGGAAAATTTGTATTAGTATCTCTATAATTTAATGCAAAATTCACCTCTTTTTTTCCATACATAGATGTTATAAGTTGGTATTCTTCATCCAAAAAATAGCTATCCAAAAACATTGATACATCAACGGTTTGTGTAAATGCCATATAGCAAATCACTTGTAGCATAATAATTACTATCCATTTCTTTTTCATAACAACATCCTTTACTTTTATGAGTATGCAATATATTACATTTAATCAACCTACGTAATTCACTGGATCGTTCACTACGTAACTAAACCAATTATTACCATCTCTAATTGGGTCTACTGTGTTAAGCGAGCCACCTGTGGTGAGTAGCCACGGTAGCAGAATTTACAGAGATTCATGCAGGGTACCCACAAGACGAGCGGTCTATTTGCCGATCAAGCTCTGCAATTGTAACATATGATTTTCTGCATCTTGAAATCAGCTCTCTAAGAGCTATATAATTTTTGTTTGTATAAAAAATAACACCAAAATTATACATTTTATCAGCAGATACTTTCAAAGAGAAGTTACAACGACCAGCAACACCTGCATATAAAAAATATATTTCAACTTGAGATATGGTAAGTATCTTTTGCTTTATTGTTGACGTAAAGATAACATTATCATCTCGAATAGAAATTTCATAACTATTAATTTCACGTATTAACATAACTAAAAAGTACAATGAAGATATTATACAAACATATACTAATCCTGTGTCTCTATGTAAAATAAAAACAAATATAAATAATACCATTAGAATAATAGTAACAATGAGATAAAAACTTATTTTTGAAAAATTTCGCATTTTATTCATTATTATTTCCCCTAACATTCTATTAAAAACACAGAGCCACGCATTCATAGAATTTTACCACATTTTTATTTATATGTAAATCCTAGACTTCTAATATTTGACAAACATAATAACTTTTGCCACAAGCTCTTTAACGCCGAGACTTTAAAATTAAAGAGAGCTGTACAATCAGTACAGCTCTCACTTATAGCCCAAAGTTTCTAGGCTTTATTTTGTAATATTAAAAAGACAAAAAAAAGCCTGGCAGCTTCTCTACTTGCTACGTCACTACGTGACTCCGATCGCCTTAACAAGATAATTGGCGGGCATAACGTACGGCCTGCGGCGGTCTTTTAGGGCTTATCGATTAGCATAACGACTACCCACACGTTTATTTCCTATACAAGTATTTATCAACCTACAAAAACCCTTGCAAATATGGCGTTCATGAACTATCTCACAAGCTCTTTAACGCGACATAAACAAAGAAACCCG
>CAYJMR010000145.1:0-4212 GCA_964371375.1 uncultured Treponemataceae bacterium | reverse complement strand
TACCGGCTCTAATCATTATAGCAATTGCTTTAATTGCTTCGAACTTCTTACCCGATAACCCGGCTGAACTTGGTATTGCAGTTTGTATTCCTGCAATATTCTTAATTGTGTACATTTTTGTTACTAAAAGAATTATTGAAGCACTTTCTTTGGCTTCTGCGGTTGGTCTCATCATGACTACCGGTACCGGCGGCTTAGCTGATTTTAGTACAGTTTTATTAGAAACAATGATGGATGAAGACATTGCATGGCTTATTATAGTATGTGGTCTTATGGGAAGCATCATAGCACTTATTGAAAGAGCTGGCGGTTCTTTTGCATTTGGTAACTGGATTGCAAAATATGCTAAGACAAGAAAATCTTCGCTTTTATGGACATGGGTACTAGGAATTGTAGTTTTTATTGATGATTACTTAAACTCTTTAACTGTTGCAACATGTATGTCACCTCTTACCGACAAGCATAAAGTACCTCGTGAAATGCTTTCTTATGTTGTAGATTCAACAGCAGCGCCTCTTTGTGTACTTATTCCTATTTCAACTTGGGCAGTTTTTTGTGCAAGAATTTTGGAAGCCAACGGTTGGGCACCGGCAGGTGAAGGAATACTATATTTTATCCGCACAATTCCATATAATTTTTATGGATGGATTGCAGCCCTAGTAGTTCCGTTAGTAATTCTAGGTGTAATTCCTGTTTTTGGACCAATGAAAAAAGCTGAAGACCGTGTAAAAAACGGTGGACCTCTAGCACCTGCAGGGTCAGAAAAAATTGATATTAGAGGCGGCGACAATGCAATTGAATGTCCTCCTAATCCTAAAATCAGAAACTTCTTTATGCCAATAATTGTGCTTGTAGGCTCAACACTTGTTTTTGATGTAGATATGCAAATGGGTGTACTTTTTACTTTAGCATTTATGTTTGTTTTCTTCCTTGTTCAAAATATTATGTCGGCTGATGAGTTTACTGATATTGCCATCAAAGGATTTCAAAACATGCTATTACCACTTATGCTTATGGTATTAGCCTTTGTATTTGCAGCAATGAACGAACGTATTGGGTTTACAGAATATGTTATAACCGCAGCTCTACCTATTATGACGCCTGAACTAATGCCGGTGTTAGTATTTCTTATTTTATCGATTACCGAATTCATTACTGGAACTAACTGGGGGATGTATATTATTGCACTTCCTATTACCATTCCTTTAGCAATGGGAATTGATGCAAATATAACACTTGTTGTAGCATCAGTATTATCTGCAGGTGTATTTGGAAGTCACATTTGCTTTTACTCAGATGCAACAGTAATCTCTTCTGCAGCAGCAGGGTGTAACAATTTTGACCATGCGGCAACACAAGCACCCTTTGGGTTTATTGCAGCTGCAATAAGTGCAGTACTTTTCCTCATCGCAGGATTTATATTTTAAGACAAAAAAATAAAAGGAAAAAAAATGGCAATCGAACTATCGTATGTACTCATAACGCCTCACAGTATCGTAAAGTCGAGAACAGGTGGGATTATTGCACGAATACTATCTCGAACTGATTTAGAATTAGTTAGTGCTCAAATCTTCGCACCAGAAGAAAGCTTGGTAAAAGAATTTGCAGAGTCTGTCAATGATTATGAACTTTATGGTTTACCACAACAAAAAGCAAAACTTTTTCAGGACTATATTCTTGAAAATTTTATGCCCTCTGATGGAAGACGACATAGAACAATGCTCCTTCTATTTAAAGGTGAAGATGCAAGAGAAAAAATTTATAAAATTTGTGGTGGATTATATGAAGTTCGCTATATTGAAAAGGGCGAAACTGCTGGTGAAACGGTAAGGGATACCTATGCAGACATAATTTGGGCCGACAATGATAAAACTATTGTTAAATATTTTGAACCTGCTGTAATTGTAGCAAGAACTCCAAAGAGCATCGCCTTTACACTAAAGATGTTTAGTAGATACCTTAAAACTCAGCCAAATATAGTAGAAAATATTAAACATTTAGTACCAAATATAGAAAGAACACTTGTAATCATAAAACCAGATAACTGGAAGGGGGCTTCATCCAGACCTGGGTCTATAATTGATATGTTTTCTAGAACAGGACTTAGAATTATTGGCTGTAAAATGTTTAGAATGTCAGTTGCACAAGCTTTAGAGTTTTATGGCCCAGTAAAAGATGTCCTTGTAGAAAAACTCTCAGAAACTATGGGCGAAAAAGCAATAAAAACACTTGAAAAACAATTTGATATGCGCATGACTAGTGAATCAAGAAAAGCTATCTGCAGTAGCTTTGGTAAAGATTTTGCTGTTGACCAATTTGAAAGTATTGTTGAGTTTATGTCTGGAACAAAGCCTTCGCACTGTCCTGAAAATGAACTCGAAGATCCAGGAAAAGTAAAATGTATGGTTCTAATTTATGAAGGTGAAAATGCAGTTGATAGAATTAGACAGGTATTAGGCGCAACAGACCCTACTAAAGCTGAGGGTGGAACTATACGAAAAGAGTTTGGCTCAAACGTTATGGTAAACTCAGCCCATGCTTCAGACTCTGTAGAAAATGCAAGGCGAGAAATGGGAATTATTAAAGTAGATATAAACACCATGGCAGAAAGAATAGACGAGTATTACGAAGAATACGGGGAAGAGTAAATGTTAGATTATCGTTTTATTAAAGAAAACCTCGATGAGGTAAAAAAGAATATTAAAAATCGTAATATGGTTGCCGATGCAGACTTAGTAGTTACACTTTTTGATAAAAGAACCGAAGCTGTAACGACGTTGCAGGAAAAACAAGCAAAGCGTAATGAAAATGCGAATGCTATGAAAGCAAAACTTTCTGATGAAGAGCGCCAAAAGCTTATCGCAGACGGTAAGGCAATTAAAGAAGATATTGCTACCCTTGAAGCTGAAGTTACAAAGATTGAAGAAGACTTAAAATCTGCCGCAATGAAAATCCCAAACATGGCTCATAAAGATGCACCTATCGGTGTTGAGGATACTGATAACCCACAAGTGCATGTATGGGGAGATATTCCAAAGTTTAGTTTTGAAGCAAAAGACCATGTTCAATTAGGACAAGACTTAGACATCATAGACTTTGACCGTGCAACAAAGGTTTCCGGAACAAAGTTTTATTACCTTAAAAATGAAGCAGTGTTTTTAGAACAAGCCCTAATTATGTACACTCTTAATGTTCTTAGAAAACATGGGTTTGCACCCTTCACTACTCCCGATGTTGCGCGTGAAGAAATTTTAGAAGGAATTGGTTTCAACCCAAGGGGAAATGAATCAAACGTATATACATTAGAAGGTGAAGATTCATGCTTAGTGGCAACCGCAGAAATTACCCTTGGTGGCTACCACTCAAATGAAATATTAAAAAAAGAAACACTACCACTATACTATGGTGGTATTTCCCATTGCTTTAGAAGGGAAGCAGGAGCTTCAGGACAATTTTCCAAAGGCTTATACCGAGTTCACCAATTTACTAAGGTAGAAATGTTTGTATACTGTTTACCTGAAGAATCAGATGCAATCCATGAAAAACTTAGAAACATTGAACAAGAAATTTTTGAAGGCTTAAACATTCCATACCGTGTTGTAGACACTTGCACTGGAGACCTTGGTGCACCAGCGTACCGAAAATGGGACCTAGAAGCATGGATGCCGGGAAGAAATGGCGGTGAATGGGGCGAAGTTACATCTACTTCAAACTGTACAGACTTCCAATCAAGACGCTTAAATGTTCGATACAAAGATGATGATGGAAAAAACAAGTTTGTGCATATGCTAAATGGAACAGCAATTGCTATATCCAGAGCAATTATAGCCGTTTTAGAAAATAACCAAAATGAAGACGGCACTGTAACTATTCCGAAGGCACTTGTACCTCTGTGTGGTTTTGACACCATTTCTAAAAAAAACTAAAATCATACTAGTAACGTAAAAAAAAGCATTGCGCTGTAAACTAGGTCACTGAAAAAGTCTGTTACTTTTCCAGTGACCGGTCGAGTTTGCATGAAAACTTTAGTGATATTTACGTTTTCATTGCAAACATCGCAATAAATCTAAGGTTGCCACTGCAAAACTGAAGTTTTTCAGTGGCCTCGCTGTAAACGCAATGCTTTTTTATTTATCTTATATTCTTATTAATTTAGGGCAAAATCAAAGTTGGCAGCCTTTGCTTCTTTGTCTTCTTTTTGGGTTATTGCCG
>CAYJMR010000144.1:0-4247 GCA_964371375.1 uncultured Treponemataceae bacterium | reverse complement strand
GCGCAAGGGCGGAGACGGAAATACCACAGAAAATGCAAAGCATTTTCGAGGAATTGGAGTCGTAGACCGACCCCGTAGCACCCGTCGCCCTCGTCGGGTGCTACGGGGATGCGCCCAAAACCTATCTAAAAAACACCAAGCCCACAATAGCAAGTGGTATTAAATAATAGGCAAAGTATTCGAGCTTTCCTTTTTTGATGAGCTTCATTAAAAACGATAGGGCAAAAAAGCCCGACACAAAGGCAGCGATGCACCCTAACAGCACTGGCATTATTCCAATGGTGGACGCAACACCGTCTAAATCTCGCACTTCAAGTAAAAAGGCCCCGAGAATTGCAGGTATTGAAAGTAAAAAAGAAAACTCGCCTGCTACGTTTCGATTAAGGCCAGCTATAATTCCACCCGAGATGGTTATGCCTGAGCGTGAAATACCAGGGAATACACCTATACCTTGCACAAAGCCAATTAAGAGGCCTTGTTTTGTCGTTACATAACTTAATTGTTTTTCATCTTTATTAATTTTTGGCCCAAGACGGCTAGATAAAATCAAAATACTTGCTGTTACTAAAAATCCTACGTACACAAATACAATCGGTAAGTCCGGCAAAATCCGACTAATACCTAAACCCATAATACCAGTTATAACTGTAGCAACAATGAGGGCAACAATCATTTGTCTTTTTGCCTTTTCTTCCAAAAGTGAATTTGCTTGTGAAAACAAACCTTTTTTTTCACCCTCGCTTTGTAAGGGTTTATGAAATACCCATCTGTATAGCACAAGCACGAGGTCGATTATTTGTTTTCTAAAAAAAATTACAACTGCAAACAAGGTTGCTAAATGTAAGAACACATTATATAACATTGGGATATCTTGCAATCCAAAAAGTTTTTGAGTTACAACCAAATGCCCTGAACTTGAAACAGGTAAAAACTCTGTTAAGCCTTGTATTACACCTAAAATTATTGCTTCTATTGTTGTCATTTAATTTTCTAACCTTTCTAATTCACCTTGCAGGGTGCGCCATGCCAACACAGCACACTTTACCCTTGCAGGCATTTTTGCGATTCCTGCCAATGCTTGCACATCTTCTAATCTATCAAGCTCATCCTCTGAAAGCTCTTTTCCCATAATCATATCTAAAAAAATTTCTACAATTTCTTTTGCCTCAGCAATTGTTTTTCCTTTTACAAGATCAATCATCATGGTAACAGAAGCTTGAGAGATTGCACATCCTATTCCTTCAAATCCGATATCATCAAGTTTTCCATCTTTGATATGTACGCATAAGGTTATATCATCACCACAGGAAGGATTGTTGCCCCGCTTACAAAATGTTGCAGGGTTAACAACACGTCTATGTCTTGTTGAGCGCGAATTTTCTGTTATTAACTGTGTATATATAGTATCTAGGTTCATACGCCCATGACTCCTCTTACCTTATGTAAACTTTCTAAAAATTGGTCCACATCGGCTTCAACATTGTAAATACCTAGACTTGCCCTACAACATGAATTAATTTGTAGGTGATCCATAAGTGGTTGTGCACAATGATGCCCTGCCCTAACAGCAATGCCATCAACATCTAAAATACTTGACGTATCATGTGGGTGAACATCCTTTACGTTAAATGCAACAACACCCGTTTTATGTTCGCCTCTTAAATCTCCGTATACGTCTACAAAGTCTAATTCCTTCATACCCTTTATAAGTTTTGTCATTAAAAACTTTTCGTGTTCAATAATTTTTTCCCAGCCAATATTTTCAATGTAGTCAATTGCCGCAATGAGTCCTGCTTCTCCTGCGATGTTCTGTGTTCCACCTTCAAACTTTTCAGGAAGCCCTGCATACTCACTTCCACTTTCATGAACGCCTGCAATCATGTCTCCTCCATACAAAAATGGAGGCATTTTTTCTAGCAAAGCTTCCTTGCCATAAAGGGCTCCTATTCCCATTGGACCATACATTTTATGAGCAGAAAAGGCAATAAAATCTACATCCATTGCAGTTACATCTATTTGTTTATGTGGAATACTTTGCGCACAGTCGAGCACGACAACAGCACCTACGCTATGAGCCATTTCAGTAATTTTTTCAACGGGGGTTCGAACTCCCAGCACGTTTGAAACTTCTGCCACAGCAACAACTTTAGTTTTATTTGAAAGTTTTTGCTCGTATTCTTGCATATCAAAGTGCCCATTTACATCAGGATGCACGTATTGAATGGTAGCTCCTGTAACTTGGGCAACACGCTGCCATGTTACAAAGTTTGCATGATGCTCTGCTGCGTACACGATAATTTCATCGCCCGGTTTTAAAAAAGCCATGCCATAGCTATAGGCCACGAGGTTTAATGCCTCTGTCGCCCCTTTTGTAAAAATGATTTCATGCTCTTTTGGTGCATTGATAAATGTTTTGAGTTTAGCGCGAGCTTTTTCATGTATCATTGTTGCACGAGCAGAAAGCTCATACACACCCCTGTGTGGGTTTGCATTAGATGATTCATAATAAGTCTTTACTGCTTCAATAACTGAAACAGGCTTATGAGATGTAGCACCACTATCAAGATATACGAGGCGTTTTCCGTTTTCGGTTACCTGTAAAGTTGGAAAATCTTTAACTACATTAATCATTTATTCATTTCCTTGTTTTGCAAATTGTATTACCTTTTCTTGCAAAGATTCATCTTTTATCTTACTTACAACATTATATAGTTTTGCATCTACCAAAAGCTGTTTTGCCTGTTCTACCGATAAGCCTCTAGAGCATAGATAAAAAAGTTGCTCATCATTAAAGCGACCAATTGTTGCGGCATGTTCTCCTGCTACACTTTCTTCACCACAAAGAATTAGTGGGCAGGTTCTATTATGCACAGAGGGACTCATTAAAAGCACATCATCAATCTCTTTTCCTGTTGCTTTAACAGCTCCCTTTCTAAAGTCGATAGTTCCTCTATAAATCTTTGTTGCAGTTCCATCTAGAATCCCACCAATGTACATATCACTGTCGGTATTTTTTCCTGTATGTATTGCAACATCGTTTATATCAATGACATTGTCACTTTCTACATGATAATATGTATTTAGAGCAAAGGTTGCTCCTTCTCCAATCAAGTTAGTCTTAACAGCACTTAGCCTGTTCTTCGCCCCCAAGAGAATTCTTACCACTTCCACATTAGCGCCATCTTCTGCTTCAATAACGAGTTGTGTCCAGTCTTGTGTAGAATCGTCTAAAAGTTCTGCAATTGTTAGATGTACGTTTGAGCCTTTTTTTGCTCGAAGTTTTAAAAGGCCTGCATAATGTGCATGTGCATCTTTTTCTGAAGACACAACATGGAAAATATCTGTGGTTACATTTTCTTCAACATCTATGATAATACTTTCACATAAAAAATTATTTTCGTTACTTAACTGAGCTCTAATATGAAGCGCTTCTTGTACCCGTTCTGTTACACTTAACGCAATGTGCGCATTTTTATTTTGATATACAAACTCTTCTAAGGCATCATCACCCCTTGAATTAATGCTTATATCCTTAAACTCAATTGTCCAAGGAAAAGCAATTTGTAAGTCAAAAGCTTTTCGTTCTTGCAATGTCGGAAATACCGGAATTGAAGCGCCGTTTACGCCAAGGTGGTTCCATGTTGCAACGGGAAGTTCATTTACAATATTTTTTATACTCATATACTTCCCCCTTACCCTATTGTACCTTGCATTTCGAGGTGGATTAAGTTATTCATTTCAACGGCATATTCAAGCGGTAGTTGTTTTGCAATTGGTTCTGCAAATCCACCAACTACCATTGCTTTTGCATCTTCCTCTTTTATTCCTCTACTCATAAGGTAAAAAATTACCTCGTCGCTAATTTGGCCAATTTTTGCCTCATGTCCTACGCTCACATCGTCACAGTGAATGTTTAGAACCGGCACAGTGTCACTTCTTGAATTACTGTCGAGCATTAACGACTCACATGAAGTTGATGATTTTGATTTAGATGCCTTTGTGCCTACACTCACTTCACTTCTAAATGTAGAAGCTCCACCATCTCTTGAAATTGACTTTGCAAAAAGATGTGATGAAGTGTTTGGTGCATTATGCACAACCTTTACTCCGGTGTCTAAATTCTGCCCATTACTAGCAAATGTAATACCGGTGTATTCCATGCGTGAGTTTTCACCCTGTAATACGGTCATTGGGTAAAGGTATGATGTGTGTGAGCCAAAAGAGCCACTTACCCATTCCATAATACC
>CAYJMR010000143.1:0-4279 GCA_964371375.1 uncultured Treponemataceae bacterium | reverse complement strand
AGCCATGCAACTGGAATAATAAAAACAAGTTGTCTAACTATCGATACACATAGACTTAATACACCGTTTCCAAGTGCTTGAAAAACACCACTAAATGTTATGCCAAAACCTGCAAGTAAAAACATTAACGACATTGTTCTAAGTGCTGGGATTCCTATTTCTATCATTGCTTCTGATGCATTAAAAAGCGACAGTAACTCTCGGGGGAATATTAAAAAAACTAAAGTTGCAGCAACAGTAAAAAGAAAGGCAAATGTAGTGCTTACTTTAATGGTTGTTAAAACCCTGCCTCTATGCTTTGCTCCAATGTTGTAGGCAATAATGGGAACAAGCCCATTGTTAAGGCCTAGAACTGGCATAATTGCAAAACTGTTGAGCTTAAAAAAGACACCAAAAACAGCAATGGCCGTTGAGCTAAAGGCAGCTAAAATTATATTCATTGCATATACCATAACAGAGCCAATTGAAGCCATAACAATTGAAGGTATACCAACTTTGTAAATACGTTTAATTATTTGTAAGTCAGGGCGAAAACCTTTAAGGGATAAGTTTATTTCCTTGTTCACTTTAAGGTTAAAATAAATGCCTACACACATAGAGCCAATTTGCCCTAAAATTGTTGCGAGAGCAGCTCCTGCAGTTTCCATTCTTGGAAACCCAAATAGACCAAAAATAAGAATCGGGTCCAAAACTATGTTGATAACAACGCCCGACATTTGAATGAGCATTCCGTATATTGTTTTACCAGTTGCCTGCAACAGGCGGTTAAATGTTACCACAAAAAAGAGCCCAAAAGAACCATGGACTACAATGTTTGTGTAGGAAAGAGCATGCTCAAGAATAGCGCTGTCATTTGTTTGACTATGAAAATATGTTGGAATAAAAAGGGAGCCAAGAAGTACATATAGTAGGTATGAGCATAGTGCTAAAAAAATACCATTTTTTGCCGTATTGTTTACCGCATCATAATCCTTTTGCCCAAGTTTTAATGATAATAAAGCATTTATTCCTACCCCAGTTCCCGTTACGGTTGCAACCATGAGATTCTGTACAGGGAAGGCAAGTGAAACTGCAGTGAGGGCGTGTTCGCCAATATTTGCAACAAAGATTGAGTCTACAATGTTATAAAGTGCTTGCGTAAGCATTGATAACATCAATGGCAAGGCCATTGATATTACAAGGCGAGGAATGGGCATAATTCCCATTTTATTTTCTGTAAAAGATTTTTCCATTAAAACATCTTAATGTAATAAAAATTTAAAGTCAATTAAACACTATTTTATTTCGGCCAGTATTTTTTGCTTCATATAGGTTTTTATCTGCAAGTTTTAAGAAATCTTTTTTTGTATATTCTTTCTTGTATTTTGTAAGCCCAAAGCTACTTGTTGTAAACTGCTTGTTTTCCTTTGATTTTTTTTCAAATGTTGAGCGAATAAGCTCTACGTTTTCTAAAATAACGTCAGTATTGGCTTCAGTATATAAAATCATAAATTCTTCACCACCAACACGAGCAAAAACAGAATTTTTTAGTACTATATCTTGAACAGTTTTTGCAACATAGATGAGCTGTTCATCCCCAACTGCATGTCCATATGTATCATTAATCGATTTAAAATGGTCCAAGTCAAACATACACAAGTGGAGGGTATGTATGTTATCATTAAAAATCATCAATGCAATTTCAAATTGTTCATCAAAATAAAGCCTATTGTATGCTGATGTAAGTGGGTCTCGTGTAGAAATTTCAGACAGCTTTTTATTTTTATCGGATAATTCTTTTGTCCTTTCCTCAACCAGTTTTTCAAGATTTTTATTGAGAATAGAAACTTCAAGGTAAGAGTTGCTGTTGTCAATGAGCTTCATAATCATTTGAGCATAAAAAAATAAAAATAATGGATAGTAAAAAACTGGAAATCCTATGTATGTTCCTAGAAAGAACAAGTCAAGAGCCATAACTATGCCAATGTAGGCTGTTCTAATTATATTGAAAAATCCACCTCTAGTGTTGGATGTTTTTAGAAAACCTGTTATTTGAATAGCGACAATAATGAAGGAATAGAGGTATACAACAATAGAAATAGGGCGTCCAAGCGTATAATAGAGATTGGTATCAAGCAATACAATGAAGATGAGAAACCCATAGGCAATATAAAGAGGATGCAATAGTTTTTTTGAAACTCGGCGTTCTTTATCAAAGAAGTTTGTGGTTAAAATTATACCTACAATACCTCCGATAAATAATAATATCAGTTGGGCGGTAAAAACATGGGTATCGGAAAAACGTATAAATGAAAACAAAGACTCAAGGATTGCTTGTAAACTTTCAGATGCAAAAAATAATCTCACTATAAGTATAGTATCAAAAATAGAAATGCATGTAAGAGTAACGAGGTTTGGTCGGAGTATCATAAATGAAAAACCGTTTAAGACTATAAAAATCATAAAACCAAATAAAAAAGCTTCTACTGTGGCTTTCCAAAATGAAATTATGTTTGCGTCGTTTGCTCCAATAATAACAGGAACACGTTTAAAAAGAGGTGCACTTCCCTCGGAGCCCTCTATCGACAGCACAATTTCTTGGAAAGTTTTACTTTCATCATATGATGTGAGCGTATACATCTGAGAAGTAATGCTTGTTAAATTTTCTTGGCCTATATTTTGTACAAGGTGTTGTTTTACTCCATTTAAATAAACATCAATTGGAGTATCAAGATACTGTAAATACAGGATTGCATTATTATCAAAATTGACATTTTTAACATTAATCTTAAAAGTTGCTTTTTTTTGTGCTTCAACAATGTTATCAAATGGGATTTGTACATATAGAGGGTTTGAAAGGGATTCGATTTGAGATGGGTTTGAAATATATGTGTTTGGAAAGTATTCCCATTCTCCAAACAGAGAAAAATGGTTGCTTTCTGAAACTATAGCAGTAAAATCAATATGCCCATTAACGGCTACAATATCATCATTATCCAAAAAGTTTGGCACAATTCTAAGCCCTAAAAACATAATTGTAAGCACAATAAAGGCGCTAAAAATAATTGCGATACTACGTAAAAAAGTAATGAGCTTCCTGTTAATTTCGTGCCCCCTTAAATTACATTATTTTTTAACTTTTATACCATAATGTACCATAAAATACCTTCATCTTCAAGTATTATTGCACGAAACTATCAAAAATTATATTTTCATTTTACTTGCCTTTAAATACAAAATATACTATCATAATTAGGTGGTGTGTATAAATTTTGTGTCAAACATGTACATGTTTTGTGTTAGCATTTTTTTGGTAGGTACAAAATGAAAAAAATTATTGTTTCTCTTAGCTCTCTGTGTATTGTAGGTGTTTTAGTCATCTTAGTATTTTCAAAAAACTTATTTGCACAAAACAATGATGCTACAGCACAAGTTGATGAAAAAATAAAAGCAAGTGAGCTTTATTCCCGCCCCGACATTATTTTAGAATCATATCAAAAGGCGTATCCCGATATAATTAAAACAGTTATACAAAAAGATAATGATTGGGCATTAGAGCTCCATGATGGAACAGTATTTTATTGGGCTCATGGGAGAATGTTAACTGAAGAAAAAAAGGCTAACTGGGAAGATTATAGAGCGTATCAAGTGTGGGCATACAGGGGTGACGCCCGTGACCCAACGACATATACAGCTGAATATATTGATGAGCTTAGAAGTAGGACTTCTCAGAGTGTTAGAGGTGTTCCTCAACCCCCTTTAGACGATGATTTATTGAGAGCATTGTTTGGAGTTGGAAGTAGGGCAGAAACTGAAGAAAGTCTTGTAAAGGCAACTCTTTTTGGAAAGAATCTAAATGTAAACAAGGAAGTTGCCAAAAAATTGCCATTGATTAATTCACAAGTGAATGAGCTTGCCAAAACAGATGCACAGGTAAAAGATTTTTTAGATACTTTGTCTGAGGCAAGCGGTTATAGTTGGCGTGCTGTTGCAGGGACTAATAGGTTAAGTAATCATAGTTATGGGTTAGCCATTGACGTACTTCCCAGAGGATGGGGTAATAAGATGATGTATTGGGCATGGGTACGGGATTATAACGACGATTGGATGCTTGTTCCACAAGAAGATTTATGGACGCCTCCAGAAAAGGTTGTGCAGGTGATGCTTAATAATGGCTTTATTTGGGGTGGTACATGGGCTATTTATGATACCATGCATTTTGAATACAAGCCTGAACTTATTGAAATAAATAAACGAGTAATCTTTGAGTAAAAAAAAGCTTCATTGCATTTAGCAATGA
>CAYJMR010000142.1:0-4295 GCA_964371375.1 uncultured Treponemataceae bacterium | reverse complement strand
TCAATGCCACGAGAGGAAATATACTCTCCTAATGCGTAAACAGAATCATTTGGTATAAATATTCCAGCAATATTATTTATTGAGTTAAAAATAGAATCTAAAAAAGCAAAAAAATCCTCGTCACAGTTTGTCCATCCCCATACCTTATGGTTTACTTCAATATTTGGACTGCGAGCGAAAAATGCGCTAAAGCCTCTAGAACGCTCAATGAGGTTATACGCACTTTGATGCATTTGAATGCACACAAATGTTTTGCCCTGAGGCTGCAATAATTTCATAACTCGTGCGGCACAGTATCCAGCTTTAAATGGATTTTGTACTACCGTGAGTAAGGGCTTTGAATGGGGTAGTGGGGAATCAATAAAAGTATACGGAATGCTTCCAGCTAGATTTAAAAACTCATACACTTCCTCAGGAACTACTGGTGCAATAATTAGCGCATCTATTGGACTTTCTAAGAGCTTTCGACCAGCTTTTACGCAGCTTCCTTTAACTGTTCTGTCAAATTCTGAATACATAACCCGAACGGAAAAGGCTGAAAGTTCCTTTTCCGCATTAGCTATGCCATCGAACAATGACTGCCAATAGCCATTTTCACTATGTAAGAGAGGAATTAACACTCCAATAACGTACTCCCTGTTGTTTTTTAAGTGTTGTGCTAGCGGATTTGGTTTATACCCATAATCTGCAATGAGGCGCTCAATTTTTTCTCTTGTAGCAGGCGAGACGCGACCTCTGTTGTGTATAACTCTGTCAACTGTTCCTATTGAAACGCCTGCTTGCTTCGCTATTTCTGTAATTGTCATAGTATATCCTTAAAAGTGTACGTACACTTCTTGCGTTAATTTTACACGCAAACTGTGAGAAAAGCAAGAGGTAAATGTGTAGTAGTTTTCAAAAAATACAATAAGTTAATGTATAAAAATCCCTAATATGCATTTTTAGGGAACAAGACAAGTATAAGGATGTAAGATTTTTAAAATTACTAAACTTTTTTGCTTGACAAAGTAAAAAAGTCGTGCAATAATAATGTATCAAAGCGTGTACGTACACAGAATAGATGCGTTAACGTACACATAATATGTACACATAATATAAGGAGAAAATATGAAAGCTAAAATGATTGTTAATAAAAGTTTAACAAAAGCAAATGTTGATAAGCGCTTATATGGTTCATTTATTGAGCATCTTGGACGCGCTGTTTACGAGGGGATATATCAACCAGGGCATACATCAAGTGATACTTTTGGATTTAGAACTGACGTTCTTTCTATGATAAAAGAAATAAATGTGCCAATAGTGAGATATCCTGGTGGAAATTTTGTTTCTGGATACAACTGGGAGGATAGTGTTGGGCCTAAAGAAAAAAGACCAAAACGTTTAGAATTAGCATGGAGAAGCTTAGAAACAAATGAGTTTGGTCTTAATGAATTTATTGATTGGGCAAAAGCAGTAGATACTGAAGTTATGCTAGCAATTAATTTAGGAACAAGAGGCGTTGATGCTGCAAGAAACATAGTAGAATACTGTAATCACCCGTCAGGATCTTATTGGAGTGATTTGCGCATTTCTCACGGCTATAAGAATCCACATAATATAAAATTATGGTGCCTTGGTAATGAAATGGATGGTCCTTGGCAAATAGGTGCAAAAACTGCGTATGAATATGGACGAATAGCAAATGAATCTGCAAAAGTTATGAAGTGGGTAGATCCAAGCATTGAAACTGTGTTATGTGGTAGTTCAAACAGCGAAATGAAAACATTTGGACAGTGGGAAGAAACGGCCTTAGAATTGGCATATGAAAATGTTGAATATATCTCTCTTCATACATATTACGGAAACAGGAAGAATAATACAGAAGATTTTCTTGCTAAGTCTTTAGATATGGATAATTTTATTAATTCTGTAATTGCTACTTGTGACCATGTTAAAGCAAAGCTCCGGAGTAAAAAAACAATAAACCTATCCTTTGATGAATGGAATGTTTGGTTTCATTCAAATGATGCAGATACAAAAATAGAACCATGGCAAGTTGCACCACCATTACTTGAAGATATTTACAATTTTGAAGATGCTTTAGTTGTTGGTTGCATGCTTATTTCATTAATAAATAACGCAGATAGAGTTAAAATTGCGTGTCTTGCTCAGCTTGTAAATGTTATTGCTCCCATCATGACAGAAAAGGATGGTAGTGCTTGGAGACAAACAATTTTCTATCCATACATGCATGCTTCCTTGTATGGAAGAGGCAAAGTGCTACAAAATATACTTGAATGTGAAACATATGATACTGAATCATTTTCTAATGTTTCATATATTACTGCTACTGTAACACATAGTGAAGAGGATGAGACAGTAACTATCTTCTGCGTAAATAGAAACTTGAAAGAAGACATCGATATTGATTGTGTATTGGAAAATTTTGAAGGATATAAAGTAATTGAACATATTTCATTGGAGCATAGTGATTTAAAAGCTTGTAATTCTGCAAAAAGTGAGAATGTTAAGCCTATAACAAAGGATACAGCTACAATGAACGGTGTTTTATTAAGTGCAAAATTATCAAACGCTAGTTGGAATGTAATACGGTTAGCTAAATAATATTAAAATAAGGAGGATTGTAGATTAACTACTTTATGTAAAAATGGATGTGTAAGAAGTATATTACACTGTAATTCTAACTTGTAATAAAAAAACAAGTATTATACTAAAAATTGGAGAAAATTATGAAAAAATTAGTAAGTATAGCATTAGCTATTTTTATGGTTTCTGCTTTGTTTATCAGCTGTGGTTCAGATGATGGAAAAAATGCAGATGGTAGTACAACAGTTACATTTTGGACATTCAATGAATTGCATCCTGAATTTTATGAAGCTATGGCAGAAAAATGGAATGCAGAATTCCCTGACAGAAAAATAAAACTAGAGAGTACTGTTTTACCATTTGAAGAAATGCACAATAAACTGGGTATTTCTTTAACTAGCGGAAGTGGAGCTCCTGATTTGGTTGATATTGAAATAAAAAGGTATGCAAATTTTTTACGAGGTGTTCCAGGTCTTGTAGAATTAAATGACCTTGTTGAGCCTGAATTAGGTAATGTGGTAAAATCACGTTTTGATATATATTCAAAAGACGGTAAATACTACGGTATGCCTTTCCATGTTGGTGCCACAGTTATGTATTATAATAAAACAATTACTGATGAAGCAGGTATTGATTTAGATTCAATTATTACTTGGGATGACTTTGCTGAGGCTGGTAAAGTAGTTTTAGAAAAAACAGGGAAACCTTTTTTTGCAGTTGAGACAGTTGATATCTTTACTCTTGAACCAATGCTTGTTCAAGAGGGAACAGACATGGTTGATCCTAATACAGGTGAAATAAATGTAGACTCTCCTGAAATGTTACAGGCTATTACCTTTATGCAAGGAATGCTTAAGGACGGAACAGCTGTGGCAACTCCTGGTGGAAATGCTCATAAAGAAGATTTTTATGGATTTATGAATAATAGTGGTGCTGCAGCACTTATGATGCCGCTATGGTATATGGGGCGATTTACAGATTACATGCCTGATACTAAAGGTGAAATAATTATTAAGCCTATTCCTGTTTGGGATTCTAATTCTGCTCGAAGTGCTGGTTTGGGAGGAACGGGAACTTCTGTGACAAAATATGCAACAGATGTAGAGCTAACAAAAGATTTCTTGGCATATGCAAAACTTTCTGAAGAAGGGAATAATGAAATTTGGAGAATTATGGGCTTTGATCCTGTACGAGCAAGTGTTTGGGAATCTGACATAGTACATGAAAAAAATAAGTTTACGGATTATTTTATAAACAATCCATTTTCTGATGTACTCGCTGATATAGGTACAGATTTTCCAAGTGGTTACTCTTTAGAAAAGTTTCCTGATGTTGTAATAAAAATTCAAAATGAAACACTATTCCAACTTCTTGTTGAAATGAAAGACCCTAAACCTGTATTGGAAGAAACTCAAAGACAGTTAGAGGCAGAGTTAAATTAATTTTTATTAAAAACAAAGGGGTTTTACCCCTTTGTAATAGGAGGTATAAATGTTAAAGCGTGGATTAATAAGAAATATACTACACAGTAAAAAGGTGACACCTTATGTGTTTATAGCTCCCTTTGTGTTTGTGGTAAGCTTATTTTTTATATACCCTTTGATATCAGCTTTTATTATGAGCTTTTATGAAGTGTTACCAGGTGTTTCTACTTTTGTGGGGTTAGAAAATTATGAAAGATTATTAAATCCTACTTTTTTTACTGCAAT
>CAYJMR010000141.1:0-4367 GCA_964371375.1 uncultured Treponemataceae bacterium | reverse complement strand
GCTGTGCTAAATCTATACTTTGACTTGCCGCCTCTATAGCACTTTCACTGTACTGTAAGTTATCAACCAAGTTAGTAATTTCCATTTCTGCATTTTGTAATATTGTTTCATGTTGTAAGTCCATTTTTACGATGTTATCTTTTAAATCTTTTGCAGATTGTCTATTTGCAGAAAAAGGCAGCATATTGGTAAGATTCCATGCAAGTGTAATACTTAAAGAACCACCATCCACCGTATTGTCACTATCAAACCAGTTTTCTTCCAAGTCCATAACTACAGGATTCCAGCCCCACCCAAGTGCAAGCGCAGGCGTATAGGTTTGGAAATTAAGTGCCGAAAGTTGTATGTCCATAAGTTCTTTTGACTTTACAAAGGATTGAATATCGAGCCTATTTTGCAAGTACCCATCGACTAAAGCTTTTGCATCTAAATCTATAAAAGATGGGGCTATTTCCCCTTCAAGTATAATATTTGTTCCTAAAGGAAGACCAATAATAAAAGCAAAAAGGTCAATTTGTTGTTGCAAGGCTTGTTCAGACTTTAGTACTGCAGGTTTTTGATTTTCATAGGTAACCTGTGTTTGTAAAAGTGAAAGCTCAGGAATAAAACCATTGTTGTAATTTATTTGTGCTTGGGTAACCCTTTCTTCTGCATTTAATAAGCTTTGTTGTTGCAAGGCTAAACTTTCTTGTTGTAAAAGAAGACCGTAAAACATTTTTCTAATATCACGCTCAGTTTGCTTTACACTTTGCTCCCATGTAATAAGCCCTGCTTCATAGTTTGCCTTAGTTGCTTTAATGCCATCAATGAGTGCAAGGCTTAGATTAAGGCTTACGTTAATTTGAGCGAGCACAGACCAATAATCGACTTCAGTTGGGTCTGGAGATGGTGTAGGTGCAAAGCCAGGAATGCCCAATGATCCAAGTATTGCATTTGTAGATGCACTTGGGTCATTGTATTCATTGCTTCGACTCGCTATTCCGTTAGCTTGTACCGACGGCACAAACACATTCCATGCATTATTTTTTGCCCGTGTTTGCATCTCTAAGTCAATTTGTGCGCTTTGCAAGGTTTTACTGTTTTGCAAGGCGTAATCCACCGCTTCATCTACGGTGAGAATAATTGGGTCATTTGACTCTTGTGCCATTGCTGGAAAAATCAGTAGCGTTAAAGCCACTGTTGCAACAAAAAAGTATTTTCGTTTTTTCATGTATATTCTCCTAAATAGTATCATTCTAATTCATTTAGATATTTGTCTAAATGTTATTTTACCCCACTTTTTTTATGCTGTCAAGCTTTTTATACCACTTTTCATAAGGCTATAATATTCGCTTGTTACACCCATGATTTCCTTCGATGAAAACCCAAAAAAATCACCTAGTTTAAAGGCTGAAACCGACAATGAAAAAAACCATCCTCCGATAATTGTTCCGTCGACTGGAAATCCTATCTTCGTAAAGGGATAGATTGTTTCTAAAAGTTTTTGTTGTTCAACTTTTAAGTTACCGTAAAAGTTTTCTAAGAAATTTTCAGGTAAAAATCCTTGTACAGAAAGTCTATTACACACAGGCACAAGTTTTTCTCTCTTTGTAAGGTATTCCATTTGGCTTCTCATATGTAAATAAATATATTCTGAAAAGCTTTTTCCTTTCATTACTGTTTCGTTCATAGTGTTTAACATACGTAAAAGCTCTTCTTCTATGAGGCTTTTAATCATGTCTTCTTTATTTTTATAATGTGAATAAAGACTACTTTTAGCCATTCCTAATTCTGTTGCCACTTTTTCAACTGTTATTTCTGCTAATGCATAATTTTCTAAAAGAGACGAAAGGGCTAAAAACATTTTATTTTCTTCGGGAAAATGTTCGGTGTCTACAGTGCATAAAGCATCTAGCTCTGCCATGCGCTCTGTAGAAATCTCTTCCAAGTCGCCCCACCCATCATTAAGTAAGTCTACAAGGCCACAAGAAAAGGTTTCTTCACTTACTTTTAATGAAGGGTCTTTACTAAGTGTAAACACTCTGGCAAGCAAAAAGAATATTTCGGTAGTCCGTAAATATAATTTTGAAACAGCTTCTTTTTTGCAAGCCACTTTCTGGGGGAAAGAATTATCCTTATTAGAACCGATCCCGCGCTTTTGCATTTCCGTTATGAATAACGCGACAAAATCTTCGCAGCCTACAAGTGTATTTAGGAAAAATAAAAGATAGTCATTATGAAGTATAAACCATTTTATAAGCTTTTTTTCTCTTTCTTTTAATGATTTTTCAACTTCACTCCCTGCCTCAGAAAGCGATTGTATAAACCCACAAAAATCATCAAAAAAGCGATCCTTCATTGTTTCTTGTAAATCATCTTTGCTTTTGTAATATCTAAAAATACCTGGCTTTGCAATGCCTGCCTTTTTTGCAATATCATTGAGAGAAACTGTTTTTATACTTGAATTGGCACTTAGTTCAAAGGCGGCACGCAATATACGTTCTTTGGTACCTAATTGTGTGAATTCTTGTTGATCTGTATCCATTAAACTCATATAACTCATAATTACCGAACATTCGGTACGTACCGAATGTTCGGTAATATTAGCATTTAAAAAAAACTTTGTCAATTGATGTCATAGTATAAAGTCATAAAAATTTTGCATAGTTTTAATCAAGCGAGTTTAGAATAAACTCCCCAACTTTTTGATATCTGCGATTTTTTTCTTCTTTTAAAACAGAGGCGTAACTACTAAAAACAAAAATATGTTTTTTATCATCCTGTGTCATAATAATTTCAATATCATCGTTTCCTGTTGTTTGTGCATAGAATGAGCCTTTCGGCTCAAAAGATTCATCCGTTTTATTGATATCATATAAGCGAACGGCATCTTCCTTATTTAAATTTTCTGCGATTGCTTTCTTTTTTTCCTTCGTTTCAACTGTTGAATACAACATGTTGGCAGAAAACACAGCCCCAAGATTCAAAAGACCAAATCTTTCTTCTTCTAAATTATTCTTTTGAAACTCTTTACCAAAGAAAAGCCTGCTTTCGCCTTGGCAAATTAAATGTAATGGTAAAAAATTAAAACGCTCTGTATTTTTTTCATTTAGATGCACTTCAACGTCTAAAATATCATTGTTTTTTATTGCTTTAAGAAAAAGTTTTTCAATATTTGTACTTACTGCTGAATCTGCAAAAGAAGGAAGAACTGTAATATTTGTATGTGAAAAATCACTACTTGGAAGAATCTTAGCCTTAAGAGATGGGAGTACCTCATTCATAAAAGAAATAAGTAGCTCTTGTTGCCATTCTGGAACTGTTTTCTCGCAAAGAGTATTTTTTGAAATATTTCCAATGGGAATTCCGCTTGTCTCTCCCTCCAAAACATTTAAATAAAAACTCTCATCGGAATAAAAATATCCTCTTTTTTTGAAATCATACTTGATTGGAGCCTTGAATATTTGTCGTAATTCTGATATATCTGTAGCTATTGTACGGGGATCTATTTTTTTGCTAAATTCCTTTTCGTAATCCTTTGCCAGCGAAGTTGCAGTTGGATATGTTTTATCGCGAATTTTTTTATCGATGAAATATTTACGTTGCACAGATGTTCTAAAGGCTTGCATGATACTCCCCTAGACATTATTGTAAATACTTTTAATTCATAATTCTAGTATGAAAATAATTATCATATTGTTGACCGATACCTGTTTTAGTGATATAATTTTTCATATTAAATATTGGAGGAATTATGGCTAGTAATACACCTACGTTACAACAGGGCGAGGTACAAGTTGTAAAACTCAAAAGGCATTGGATAGTTTTTATCCCGGCTATTATAACCTTCTGCCCTTGCCTTTTCGCAGTTCTTTTATCTATGACACCACTTGTTTTTCTTGTTCCTTTCTGTGCATTTATTTTTTGTTTCATGCAATACAACTCCACTAGCTTTATTTTAACAAATAAAAACATACGGGGAACTAGTGGAAACTTTAAGCTAACCCACTATATTACGCCCCTAAAAGACATTAAGAGCATTGTAATACACGTAACACCTTTTAGTAATTTTTTTAATTATGGAACAATAGTTGTATCATCTGACGAAGAAACATACACCTTAAAAAAAATTTCACGCGCTAATGTTTTCAAAGAAAATGTATTGGCTGATCTAGAAAGGGTAAGGAAATAAGGGCAGATAGAAAAACTAATTCTATCCTCCTACACAGCTAAAGTTAAAAACAAAACAAAAATCAAATGGTTTACAAAAACAGCCTTTTTCTCTATAATAATGGGTATGAAAACATCAAAAACATTGATGGCTACATTACGAGAAGTGCCATCAGAAGCAGTTATTGCAAGTCACCAATTAATGTTACGAGCAGGCC
>CAYJMR010000140.1:0-4431 GCA_964371375.1 uncultured Treponemataceae bacterium | reverse complement strand
AACCCTCGGCTACTTGATAGTCCGCCTCAAACAGTTTATTATGACCAAGACTAAATCCATTAGGAGATAAAAATGAACCTTTATGAATCATGTTTAGAACAACGAGAAGAACTAGCATACTTTATGCGCCGCCTTTACGCACAAAAACTTACCACAACATCGGGCGGGAACCTCAGTATGAAAATTGATGATAAACACATAATTATTACCCCATCAAGCTTAGATAAGGCTCGCCTCAGCGCTGAGCAAATTGGTCTTATGACTTTAGATGGCGAAAACCTCACCCCACATTTAAAGCCAAGCATTGAAAGTAGTATGCACAGGGGCATCTACAAGGCCAGAAACGATATTTCGGCTATTGTACATGCACACCCTGTAACCGCTTCAACCTTTGCAGCAATGGATATGAAAATAGACATTACCCTTACGGCAGAAGCATACCTTGTGCTTAAACACGTGGATTATTCCTCTTATGCTCTTATGGGCACAGACAGCTTGGCAAAAATTGTAGCAGATAGTTTATCAAAGGCTGATATTTCTGTTATGAAAAATCATGGCATCACAGCAGTTGGCAAAACACTTCTTCAAGCATTTGATAGACTCGAAGTTTTAGAAGGTGCTGCCATAATGACCATCCATGCTGCTACATTAAAAAGCACAAGCCCAATGACAAAAGAAAACTTAGAGGAAATAAGAACTAATTTTTTGTAAAAAAGTGCTCATTACCTATTGACTACTTTTTTTGTTTTTGATATAGTATATACATATCGGGCGGCTAGCTCAGCTGGGAGAGCACCTGGTTTACACCCAGGTTGTCGGGGGTTCGATCCCCTCGCCGCCCATAAAACC
Source organism: uncultured Treponemataceae bacterium (assembly GCA_964371375.1). Taxonomy (GTDB): domain Bacteria; phylum Spirochaetota; class Spirochaetia; order Treponematales; family Treponemataceae; genus CAYJFX01. Next base: position 3,582 of record CAYJMR010000140.1, on the reverse strand, counting down.
TTGTGATTTATTCACAAGGTTTTTTTTATGTCTTAGACAATAATAAAAAAAGCGATACTCATTTAGAATATCGCCTTCTACGTTTTAATTACTTTTTATTTTAGAGCAAACTATTTTGCTTCTTTTCTAAAAGTACATTACAAAATGCTCTGTCTGCTTTTGCTATATGACTTAAAAGCCATGTTACTAAAAATCCATAAAATACTTTAGCATGTGATATATCTGCAACAAGTATATTATCAATTTGTCTTGAAACTTCACTTTCAAAGTTTCTGTGTTGTGAAGCATGAAGATCAGTGGAAATATAATTATATTCTTTAAATAATTTTTCTTCGGTTTTAAAATGGTAAAGAGTATAGTCTACTAAGTCTTTTATAACTACTTCCCTATTACTAAAATATTCACTTTCATCACCCTGTAAAATATCATAAAATCTACCAATAATTTCTACAAGTTGTTTATGCTGAAAATCAACTTCTTCTACACCTAAGCAAAAATCATTACTCCAAACAATTTTATCCATAACTATTTTCCTATTTTATTATTTTCGTTCAACACGCTATAATTAAAAAAGCTCCTTTGCGTGTAGTACGTACAAAGGAGCTTTTTGAGCTGCACTGGATTCGAACCAGTGACCCACGCCTTAAAAGGGCGTTGCTCTACCTGCTGAGCTAGCAGCCCATTGTTCATTCAAAACAATGTCGAATGTTTTAACATAATAGCGTAAATCATAAAAAGTGTCAAGACAGTACATACAAAAAATTAATAAAAAAATAAAAATTTTACACAATAAGCGAAACAATGCTTCCCAAAGCTTCACCTTCTGCTTGTCGTAAATCTTTTTTATCGCTACCCTCAATGAGTACTAAAACCTTTTTCCCTGCTAAATTATCATTATGCTCAGCGCTAAGTTTAGATTTTGCAACAACATGTAAAAAGTTTTCTGTAACAACATGAATACCTGTTTTTCTAAATTTTTCAACAATTCCGCTCACCTTTTTTCCAACACAAGCATTAATATAGTTTCTTTTATTTGTAATGGCTATATCGGTTAACACCTTTACTCTTTCGGTTAAAATATGTTTAGCTATTTTAGGCTCCATATTATACGCAGGAGTATCTGGCCGAGGTGAAAACGGGAATGCATGAACCCATGTTAGTTTTTCATTTTCGCATAAAGACTTTGTTAACATAAAATCTTCTTCACTCTCTCCCGGAAACCCAACAATAATATCACAGGCAATAAAAGGATTTTCTTTAACCTTACGAAGCTTTTTAATTGCCGAAACAATCATCTCATTCGTATATGGGCGCGCCATTTTTTTAAGTATATTGTCACTTCCAGATTGAATTGATAAATGAAAGTGAGGCATAACTCTCTCATGCGATAAAGTGCTACACAGTTCATCTGTTACACTTTGAGGATGTAAGCTTGAAATTCTAAGACATATTTTTTTTGTATGTGCAAGAATATAAGCAAGTAACAAGGCAAAATTCATATCTCCACTTTTATACAGTGAAAGATTTATTCCTGTAAGCGTTACCTCATGGTGCCCTGAGTTTTCAAGATCCTGTATTCGTTTTAACACCTCATTTGATTCAAGTGAAACAGAGGGGCCTCTTGCTAAACAAATTCTACAGTACGAACATCTATAACTGCACCCATCCTGTATTTTTATTGAAGCGCGAGAATGTTGCATAAATACATCGGTAGAAAGCACAAAAGAGCGAGGCTTTTTACTTATTGAAAAGGTTTGTATTGTTCTATCTAAATATCTTGAACAATGATTGGATAAATCTACTGGAAAATTTTCAGATAAAGAATGCTCTAAAAGATATGCATGTATCTCTTTTGGTAACTCTGCAAGAACATCTTTTTTTGTCCCTTTTACAACACAAATCCGTGAATCAATGTGTTCCAAAAGCGCTTTTTCAAGTTCTGCATAACAACCCGTAACAAGTATACATGACATTGGATGTTTTTCTAATAATAAACGAATTAGACGGCGTGCTTTTTGTTCTGCCTTTGCGGTAACGGTACAAGTGTTAATTATACTTACAATAACGCTTTCATTTACGTCGCTAGAAGATGTAATTCCACCCATAGTACATACGAAGCCTTCATCTGAAAATGATCGTGCAATTGATTCAGACTCAATTTGGTTTACCTTACAGCCGAGAGTTTCAAAATGAATAGAATTAAGATTTGTTTTCAATACAACTTATAATAATTCGAGAATACGGTTATAGCCTCTTCTTGCATCGTCCTGCGTAGCATTTAATACCAAGGCTTGCTCATAAGCAGACAAAGAAAGTGTATAGTTTTGAGCCATTTCTCTCGCATAACCGAGTCTTGTCCACCAATGGTCGTACAATGGCTCGTTTCGTACTGCCTTTGAAAAAGAAATATCTGCGTGATTATATTTTTCTTGGCGAATATAAATTTCACCCATAAAGTAATACACATCCCCAATTCTGCCGCCGTTTTCACCTACAAGTGAAACGTACTCTTGAAAAAGGTCGAGTGCTTCTTCATTTTTTCCGAGAAAGTACTTTGCCTCACCCAAGATTTCTACAACTCTGTGATCAAATGGAGAAATTTCTCTAGCCTGTGTTGCCCAGTTTTCGGCTTCTGAGTTTTGACCGTTTTTAACTAAGCTCCAACACATAACAACATAAGACTCTACATTATTTGGATTTTCTGCAATTTCTTGTTCACAAGCCACTATCGCCTCGGCATATCGTCCTGTATTATACAATACTAGAGCATCCGGTCTTACCTGTGTTTGAGAGAATATATTCGAAATTGCACAACATGCAATTATAAAAAGTGTTATAATTTTTCTAAATGTATTTGTTCTTACCGCCATATATATTTCCTATGATTTATTTTCAGTTTCTGTAACCATTGTGCAGCGTCCGGTAAATAATGAACCAGGTTCAAGCACAACTTTGGTAGAAACAATATCGCCTTCTACAGCTCCTGTCGCAGCCACAAAGACAAGTCCTTGCGAATTAATATTGCCAATTACCGTTCCACGAACTAAAACACGCTTTGCCGCTATATTTGCAGCAACACGGGCACCTTCATCAATTACTAAATCGCTTGTTGCTTCTATACTTCCGCTTACATTCCCCTTTATCATAAAAGGCTTTGCAAAGCGAATAGTTCCCGAAAAACTAATATCATTTGCGAGAACTGTGTCAAAATCTTCATCTTCGACTTCAAAAAAGTCTGCATCTTTTACTTGAAACATAGTATAATAATACCCGAACTTTTAATCAGAGTCAAGGGCAGAATAATTACGAATTACGAATTACAAATTAGGAATTAATAATGTAATCTGTAGTTACATCTTGAATTTTTACATTCATTTCTATATACTAAAGTCACGAGGATTGTAAAAAAAATTATTATATAAAGGAATTTACTTATGGTAGAAGCATTAAAGAAACACAGTTCAATGACAAAAAGACAAGGGCCTGTAGTACTTTGTATTATGGATGGCGTAGGATACGGAAAATATAACGAAGGGGATGCTGTATTAGGCGCTAAAACACCTAACTTAGATTCAATAACAA
>CAYJMR010000139.1:0-4572 GCA_964371375.1 uncultured Treponemataceae bacterium | reverse complement strand
CAGTACAGTGAAAGTGCTATAGAGGCGGCAAGTCAAAGTATAGATTTAGCACAGCGCTCGTATGATATGACCGTAGAGGCCTATAACCAAGGGGCTGCAGAACTTTTAGATGTAAGGGATGCTGAAACTCAACTTAATCAAGCAAAGTTGGGAGAAATGAGTGAGCGATATAATTATCTTTCGGGTCTTTTAGACTTAGAATATGCAATAAACACTAAACTTGAAAACTAAGGAGAAAATTTTTATGTTAAAAAAATCAAAAAAAATTATTCCATTTGGAATACTAGTAATATTATTTGCAAGTTTTGCACTGCTTTCTTGTAGGCCCGGAGGTCAAGCTGATTCAGCACAAGATGAAGTTATGTTTGCGGTAAGCGCCTACCAAGTTTCAAGAACATCCTTAGACGATTATCTTGAGTTTGGAGGCGATGTTGCGGCAAGCTCAAGTGTTGATATCCTTCCCGATTCATCAGGGAAGCTCTATAGAGTGTATGTTTCTGTGGGTGACTATGTAGAAAGAGACCAAGTATTAGCAGAGATTGACCCCTCTCGTCCAGGGATGACATATGCAACAAGTGACATAAAAGCACCTACAAGTGGGACAGTGAGTTCTTTCCCCTTAGCAGTTGGAAGTACTGTTGCTCCTTCTATGTCTGTGGGAAAAATAAGCTCAACTGGAAGCTTGGAAGTACAAGGCGCAATTGCAGAAAGATTTGTATCAAGAGTTGCACTAGGGCAGCAAGCAGAACTCACCTTAGATGCATGGCCTGGTGAAATCTTTATGGCAACTATTACAGAAGTAAGTCCTGTATTAGACACGGCAACAAGAACTATGGCCGTAAAACTTACCCCTGATGCTTCAGGCGAAAAAATTAAACCGGGTATGTATGCGCGTGTTAAACTTATTACAGAAGAAAAAGAAGATGTTTTTGTTGTTCCATATCACTCGTTGATAATAAGAGATGATGAAGTATTTGCCTTTATCGTTCAAGCAGATCAAACAGTGACCTTGCAAAAAGTTACACTAGGTTTACGCGTTGATGATCAAGTAGAAGTAACAGAAGGTTTACAAGAAGGAGACCTTGTAGTCACAAGAGGACAAACACTTCTTAATGATGGCACAAAGGTTTCCGTCGTTTCTACCGAAAATGCGCAAGGTGGTGAATAATGAATATTTCAAAAGTGGCAGTCAATAAGCCGACTACCATTCTTATACTTTTTATAGTTGTGGCATCTCTTGGGTTATTCACAGCCCTTCGTTTGCCAATCGACCTATTCCCTGACATTGAGCTGCCGTTTCTTGCAATTATTACAAACTATGAAAATGCAGGTCCTGAAGAAGTTGAGCGCTCGGTAACGAGGCTTATCGAATCTGCAATCTCTGGTATAACAGGGCTCAATGAGTTTTCATCTACAAGTTCCTTTGGTTCCAGTATGGTAATTATGGAACTCAATTATGGAACAAATTTTGACACGGCAATAAATGAAATACGCGACAGAATAGAGTTTGTAAAAGGAATTCTTCCTGAGGGGGCAGATTCACCCACAATTTTTAGAGCAGACCCTTCAATGATTCCAATTATGTCACTTGTATTAACAGGAAATAGAAGCCCAGAAGAGCTTTTGCAATATGCAGAAGACACAATCGCTCCCAGTTTAGAGCAAATTGATGGGGTTGCTTCTGCAAATATTATTGGTGGGCGCGAAAAAATTATTCGTGTAGATATTCCGCGCGATAGATTAGAGGCGTATGAATTATCAATAACGCAAGTTGCACAAATGATTGGAGCCCAGAATATTTATGGTGCTGGAGGGCAAATTACTGAGGGAGATATAAACTACACAATAAATACTTCGGGACAATATGAAAGTATTAATGATATTAAAAATACTGTAATATCATATAAAATGACCGATACAGACGGAACAACAATTCCACAGCTTAGAACAATTCTATTACGTGATGTTGCCGATGTATATGAAGGATACCAAGATGAAACCTCTTTAGCTTTCTTTAATGGGGCTCCATCAGTATTACTGTCAATACAAAAGCAAAGTGGTAAAAATTCACTGCAAACAGCACAAGCAGTGTATGACAAAATAGAAGAAATAAAACCTACTCTTCCATTAGATATCCAAATTGAAGTTGGTATGGACACAACAGAACTTATTCAAACATCAATTGATCAAGTATCTAGTTCTGCAATTTCGGGTGCAATTTTAGCAGTTCTTGTTTTGCTCTTTTTCTTACGGAGTATAAAAAGTACGGCAATTATCGCAATAACTATTCCCGTTTCACTTGTGGTTACTCTGGGTGTTATGTATTTCTCAGGGCTCACTCTTAACCTTATGACGTTGGCAGGCCTCGCCCTAGGGGTTGGTATGCTTGTGGATAACTCAATTGTTATTTTGGAAAATATTTACAGTTATAGAGAACGGGGTACAAAGGCGACTGTTGCTGCTATTCTTGGATCACAAGAAATGACAAGTGCTATTCTTTCCAGTACGTTGACAACAATTTGTGTATTTTTGCCGTTAATTATGTTTTCAGCTGAGCTTGGTGTAATTGGGCAAATGTTTTCAGGGCTCACCTTTACGATTGTGTTCTCGCTGCTTTGTAGTTTAATTGTTGCTGTTTTGCTTGTTCCTGTTTTGGCTTCAAAATACTTAAAGCTCGAAAGAGCAGCAGAGCTTCAACGTGTCGGTTTTATTGGAAAAATAGACCGCGCTCTTGGTTCAGCGTTTGAAAGATTAGACACAGTGTATGCGCGGGCAGTTAGAAAAGTTCTTAAGCGGAAAGCAATACTAATTGTAACAATTATAGCTCTTTTTATTGCGAGTGTTGTACTTATTCCAGTGGTTGGTTTTGAATTTATGCCAACAGAAGCTACAACGACGGTTACCTTAAACCTTGAAATGCCCAAAGGAACAAGACTCGAAATAACAGAAGAAATCATTCGCCAAATGGAAGTAATTGCTCTTCAAGAACTTAAGGGTGTTGAAAAAACAACCGTTTCTGTCGGCGGTGGCGGTGGAATGATGGGCGGTGGAGGCTCAACAAGTGCGGGAAGTATGGACATTGTGTTATACTCATATGCAGACAGACAAGAAGGTTGGGATAGCGATGTTACCGCTAAAGAAAAGCTACGACCATACTTCGATATGTTTCCTGGTGCAAACTTCTCTTTTTCTGAAACGAGTTCGTTCGGTGCTACCGGAGGTGGTGTTGACATTATCATTAAAAGCGATGACCTTGACCTTCTTAAAAGTACTGCTGATGACATAGTTGCCTTACTTGATGATAAGGGAAGCGATCTTGTAACAGAGCCTAAAAGCGACCTTGAGGACGGACTACCTGAAGTCAATATTATAGTAGACAGGAATAAACTGTATAATTTAGGTTTAAATGTTTACGGTATATCAAATGAAATTAGAGCAAACATAAACGGACAATTGGCTGGAATGTATTCTGATGACGGAACAGACATAGATATTATTGTTGGTCTTTCAGAGGAAGATAGGGCAAAGATTACAGACCTTGAACAAATCACGGTAAATAACTCTCAAGGGCAAGGAATACCCCTTTCAAGCTTTGCGTCTTGGCAGGAATCAACTTCTCCTGTTGCAATTAACCGTGAAAATCAAGCACGGACTATACACGTAACGGCAAATCCTGTTATGGGTACATCCATTACCGAAATACAGCGCAATGTTGAAGATTTGATACAGCAAAATATTCCATATGACGACAGAGTTTCTATAGAGTATGGTGGGGATGCTGCTGAACTTTTAGCAAACCTTAGTATTTTTGCAATAATAATTCTAATGGCAATTATTTTGGTTTTTTCAGTTATGGCAAGCCAGTTTGAGTCCTTTATGGACCCATTTATTGTTATCTTTACCATTCCTCTTTCATTAATTGGTATTATTGTAGTCTATTTAATGACAGGCGCTATGCTTAATACTATATCTGCAGTAGGGCTTCTTATTTTGGTAGGAATTATTGTAAACAATGGTATTGTTTTAATCGACTATACAAATCTGTTGAGAAAACGGGGCTTAACTATCGAAGAAGCCTGTGTTGAAGCTGCAAAAAGTCGACTACGGCCTATTTTGATGACAACGCTTACAACAGTTTTGGCTCTTGTTCCTATGGCATTTTTTCCAGGTGAGGGCTCTGAAATGGTACAACCTATTGGTCAAACGGTACTTGGTGGCTTAAGCTTCGGGACTCTTATGACTCTTTTCTTAATGCCTGTTTTATATTTTATTTTTAATACAAGGCGTGAAAGACGAGCTGCAAAAAGAGCGATGAGAAAAGAAGAAAAAATGAAACTGCATCTTGCACGGCTTAAAGAAGAAAAACTGCAAAGAGGTGAAGCATGAAGCGAGTAGAAATAGTACTAAGTCAATCAATAGAAGAAGATTTTATCAATTACTGCGATGAAAAAAATGTTGGTAAGGGCTTTACAAAGATAAGTGGCATACACGGGCGAGGGAACTCAGTTCCAAAACAGGGTGATGCTATTTGGCCACAACTTAACACACAGTTTATTCTTTACTGTGAAGAAA
>CAYJMR010000138.1:0-4662 GCA_964371375.1 uncultured Treponemataceae bacterium | reverse complement strand
CTTTTTCTACTAAACCTTTTTCAAAAAGCTTTTCCAAAATTATGTTTACAATTTGCTCTGGATTATATAGTGCCGTATCTATTTCAATGTCAACAAATGAATAATCGTTATTGTCTATATCATAAAGTTTTTTATAGCGAGATGAATCTTCATTATCTCTCATACGGGTAAAGCTTGCTATTTCTTCTAAGTCGCCGCCTTCCCTATCTTGAATACGCTTTGCCCTAACCTCATCGCTTGCTAAAAGGTACACTTTAAAGTCCGCTTCTTTAAGCATCCAAATCGCAAGCCTTGAGCCAAGAACACAAGATTCTTTTTTAGCAAGCTCAACTTGCCTTGTATCTACTGCGATATCAAACGAGTCGTCGGTTTTCGCTTTTTCTATAATTTCAGGCAATGTAAATCCAACTTCAGGTGCTAAGGTTCTAAAAGTAAAATTAATCATATGTATATTTAGGGCTTGTGACAAAAGAGTACTAACTGTTGTGTTTCCACAGCCACTTTTTCCCGAAATTGCTATTCGTAATTCTTTATTGTTTGGAAGTTTGTAGTTCATAATGTCAGTATAGCAGAATAATTAACAATTAACAATTAATAATTAATATTTTTTTATAGAATTTCTGAAATTTTTTGAACTAAGAATCTTTTTGCTAGGCAAAAAAATACTTTAAAGGCCTTCGGGAAAAGAGGGAATTGATATGTATCAAACAAACCTCTGTAAAAAAGGTTACAAATAATATGCTAATGTAAATAAATCACTTAAAAAAATTAGTTCTTTATGTTATACTAAAACATATGAATCGTAACACATCCCTAGAAGCTTTAGTGCTCTCTACTAAACCAATGGGCGAACATAATAGACTAGCAACCATACTCACACCTGACAGAGGTATTCTTAGTGCTGTAGTATATGGTGGTCGTAAAGGTAAGCTTCGTTCAATGGTTTCTCCATATCATACGGGTATTATGTGGCTTTATATGGATTCAGTAAAACAGTCAATTAAAGTAACAGATTTTGACCCAAAAAAATATAGAAGCGACATACGAAATAATTTATATAAAACCTATGCGGCTGCCCTCGCCTCAGAACTGGTAATAAAGACACACGGTTTTGCAACAAATGTAGTTGATATAAAACACTATGAAAATTCAAGTGAACTTTATGTAATGATTAACGGATTTTTAGATGGCCTTGATTTATCCACAGAGGAGCAAGCAAGGCTCGGAACAATTCGATTTTTATGGCGTTATTTAGAGCACTTAGGTTTACAAAGTGACCCTTCAAGGTGTATGCATTGTGGTGAAAATATGGTATCATGGTATACAGTTGGGGATCATTCATTTTTGTGTGGGGATTGTTCTCATTCAACACATAAACAAACAGCAACAAGAGATTATTATTTGTCACCTGAAGCAATTGCATATCTTAATGCAATAACTTCACTTGAGCCAAAAGAAGTTCGTTTGATGAGTCTTTCGGTAAAAAGTTATCAAGAACTACATGATCTCTTATTTTATTTAGTACAAGAAATAGCGCATACGAAGTTAAAAACATTGGATGCAGCAAAAGGGATATTATGAGTAATTGGGTAAAGAAAGAAGTTTCAGCACAAGCAGTAAAAGAAATTGTAGATCGCTACGATTGCGATACACTTACTGCCTCTATTTTTTTGCGTAGAGGTATAACAGAAGGTGAAGATATACTTTACTACATGGAAGACGATAAAAGGTATTTAAATAATCCTTTTTTATTTAATAACATGGAAGATGCAGTAGATAGAATCAGGCAAGCAAAAGATGAAGGCGAACGAGTATTAATTTTTGGTGATTCTGATGTAGACGGTATTACTGCAACAACATTACTGTATACATACCTCAGTGAGATGGGATTAGAAGTAACATGGAAGGTTCCTTGTGGAGATGACCCATATGGATTAACCACAGATGCAATTGATGAGTTTTCAAAAAACTACGGCTCACTAATAATAACTGTAGATTGCGGAATATCAAATAATCAAGAAGTAGCATATGCTGCAAGCCTCGGAGTAGATGTTATTATTGTAGACCATCATACACCACCCGAAAGCATGCCAAGTCCAGCAATAATCATTGACCCAAAAGATGAAAAATCTGGTTATCCTTTTAAAGAGATAAGTGGGTGTGCTGTAGCATATAAATTAGTTTCTGCATTACGATTTTCAGAGTTTGAATTGTATAAACAGCAAATTTGTCTTTTAAATATTCGACCTGCCAATGAGGCCTATATTATTGAAGCACTAAAAATGGTAAACCTCGTCGAAATTGATAGAATTATAGAGACTATTATTCCTGACATGCTTTCCATTCAGCAAACACGCTTGCCCTCTTTTTTACAAGGGCAACAAATACTGTGTTGGGACGAACCATTGCAAAAAAATCAACTTGGAAAAATATTTGGCCAAAGTGATTTAATTAACATGCTAGATATTCGAGGCGAGATTTCAAAGACAATGCCATCACTCGCAAGTATGAGTTTACTTAGGCTAAAAACAATGTCTAAAATTGCAAAGTATAGTGACACTCCCTCAGATGAACTCGATGCATTTTTTAACCTTTTTGTTACCTTTGCTAGTAAACAAAATGCAAACAAAAATGATGCAGAAAATGATGCTCTCGATTTACAGTTAGTAGCACTTTCAACACTAGCAGATATTATGCCTTTAAAAAAGGAAAATAGGATTCTTGTACGACAAGGCCTCATGGCAATTAATTCTGGTAAAATTAGGCAAGGATTACACGAACTCTTACAACGTTTAGAAATACTTGGAAAACCAATTAGTGCTACAACCCTATCATGGAATGTAAACCCTGTTTTAAATGCATCGGGTCGACTTGGAAAGCCAGATATAGCTGTAAATCTCTTTACTGAAAAAGATGCTTCATTAAGAGATTCTTTTGCAAGTCAAATAATAGAACTCAATTTAGAGCGAAAAAAATTGGAAAGTGATGCAATAATTATTGCAGAAGATAAAGCCTTTAAGAGCTTAGATCGTTTTAAAAACAAACTAGTTGTTGTAATGGATGAGCGAATACATCATGGTGTAACAGGCTTAGTTGCAAATAAGCTAACTAAACAGCACAAAATTCCTGCAATTGTTATTACAAAGGCAGACGAAGAAAATTTAGTAGGATCGGTTCGCTCATCATGTGGAGTTGAAGTCCTTGGAATTTTACATTCAAGCGCAGACATCTTTATAAACTATGGTGGACATGATTTTGCCGCGGGTTTTAGTTTTCCAAAGACTAAGCTTGAAGAACTTTTGTATAGATTTGAATCCTACACAGACAATATTATTATCAAGTCAACTATTAACGAAAAGATTATTATTGATGCAGAATTACCCTTTAGCTTTATGAATCCCGATACAAAGAAAATTATAGAGCGCTTTGAGCCATTTGGACAAGGCAATCCGACTCTTTCCCTACTGTGCAAAAAAGCAAAAATTACAGATGCTACGGTAATGGGTAAAGGTGAAAAGCTACATTTAAAACTAACGCTCGACTGTGGTAAGCATAAGTGGCCTGCAATTTTTTGGTCGGAGGCAGAAAGGCTCAATAGAGATTTTTCTGTAGGAGATAGTGTCGATATTGTTTTTTCAATGGATCAAAATATTTTTAATGGCACAATCACGCAGCAATTAATTTTACAAGATTGTGTAAAACATAGCGACGAAATGTAAACAAAAAAAGGAAGAGGAAATGGTGGATATAAAAACGAAAATAGTATTTTTGGTTGGGGTTTTTTTAATATTTTTTACGATACCTCTATGTGCAAATCAAGGGGTACATATAAGTTACAATAAAACCGTACAGTCTGGAGACGTCGTTATTATTAACATCGCTTTAGACGACGCTAAAGATTTTTCTGCAACTGCATTTTTATATGAATCAGAAATTAAAGATAGTCTATTAGAAATTGATTTGTACAAAGTTAATTCTCGGGTGTATTCAGTTATTGTACCATTTTCTGCATGGTATGAAGGTGGAAACTTTTATATTGACTTAAAATACGAATATGATGGACAATCAAAAACAAATACGCTTCCACTAACATTTACTAAGAAAGATTTTATTGAAGAAACAATATACCTTGATGCACGCAATACTGCAGTAAGAACAGATACTTCTAAAGAACGCATGACACAAATTGACGTCCTTAATGAACTCTTAGGCACAACAAATGAAGAAGGAATCTATCATACTGGTACTTTTGTTCATCCTGTAAAAAGCGTTTATTACACTGGGTACTTTGGTGATAAAAGAAATTATGAGTATTCAGATGGTGCATCATCAGTAGGTATGCATTATGGTTTAGATTATCGAGCTCCAACTGGAACCCCGATTTTTGCATGTGGTGATGGTAAAGTTGTTATGGCCACGATGCGGAACTCCTCTGGCAATTCCGTAGTAATCGAGCACCTACCTGGCTTTTACAGTTTATACTACCATCTTGATTCTATGAGTGTAGAAGTTGGGCAAATGATTAAACAGGGTGAGCAATTGGGTGTATCGGGGCAAACAGGACTTGCAACGGGGCCTCACCTACACTGGGAAATACGCGTTCAAAGCCGACCGGTGGACCCTGCGTTTTTTTTAACAAATGCGCTAGTGTCTGAGTAGTAT
>CAYJMR010000137.1:0-4697 GCA_964371375.1 uncultured Treponemataceae bacterium | reverse complement strand
TCCCTTGAAGATTTTCCGCTTTTATGCTATCTTTTAGACATGAAAAAGTTACGTATCAGCGCTCTTGCGCTTCTTTTATGTGTTTCCCTTTTTACAGGTTGTTCAGGTATAGAAGGCTACGGAGTTCTTCTATGGTCAGTTCCCGAATATGAACTTTCGGACGGGGATGTAGTACCGGTATACCTGCGTTCAAATATTGGAAAAATATATGCAATAGGTGTTCCTGGTACCGATACAAAAATAGAAGTTCCTCTTTGGCAAATTACACAGCCCGAATCAAAACGAAAAGCAACAGAGAGGGCAGAGCAGTTTCAAGAATATAAATATCAGTATGCAGGTGTAAAAATTGACGGTTTAGCAGTTCGTGAAGGAGCACAAAACACGGCAGACCAAATATATCGCTTGCGTGAAAATGAAATTGTTAAAATTCTTTACAAGGGAGAAGGTGAACCTGTTATGAGAGGTTCAACACCTCTTGAAGGTGACTGGATGTGGGTTTTGACCTCAGACGGAACGCAAGGGTGGTGCTTTTCATATAATTTAAATCTGTATGACGAGAGAGAAGGGCTACAAATACAAGTTGTTGACGAAAGCGGAGAAAACGACGAAGCGGTGCTGGCTATGGCCGAAAAAAATTGGTACCCCGAGTATTATGCAGAAATGATTAATGAGAACAAAATAAATCTACAACGAATACGCTATGATTATGGTTTTGATCCAGGGATTAAGACTGGCACAGTAAGCGCCATAAATGAAAATATTAATTATTCATACCCCTATGAAGGAATAACCAGAAAAGGTAGCAATACCTATTCTTATGATGATACTCCAATAAGTATAACTATTCGAGCAGAAGACTTTGTTACCGTTGAATATACCGATGAAATTGGAAGACGTCTTGCATATAGTTTTGTTGCCTTTGATGAAGAAGTTGAAAATAATGAAAATACAAGTGATTATATTGCAGAAATTATAAGTGCAGAAACAGAAAGACGAAGCAGCCAATACAATCAAATACTAGGCTTAGCTGATTCTTTTTACAGTTCTAACTATGGAACAATTACTTTTGCCAGAAACGATTCGTCTTCTTTTACTTGGAGAAATTATGACAGACTTGTTGAGTCAAATATTGAGGGGGCTCCAAGCTCAGGTGGTTCTTTAGGAAGAGGAAACGCTTCTATAAATTACTTCATTGACAATAGTTTAGAAAATGATTTTGATGGGGTTTTGACACTAAACTTTGATACAAGCAATACTGAACTGAATTTATTCTATAAAATTGAATCAAACGGTATCCGCTTTGAATCTGCTGACAATAATGCAATAGACAAGGGAACTGTTACTGAGCGAAGTGATAATCCCATTGTAATGTTCTTTAATTTACAATAATTATGGGTTTTGTTCAGTTTTCGCGTGTTTGCCTCGCTTTTGGCGACAGAGATATATTAAAAAATGTCACAATTAATCTTCAAGCAGGAACAAGGGCTGCCTTAAGCGGTGCAAATGGGTCGGGAAAAACAACTCTTATGAAAGTTATGGCTGGGATCATGGATTACGATTCAGGAGAGAGAGCCATACAAAAAGATTGCGTTGTTTCATATCTGCCTCAATCGGGAATAGTGCATACAGGAAAAACCTTAAGAGCAGAGACCGACACCGCTTTTAGCCTTGGATACGATTTGTTTGCTGAAATGGAACGGGTAGGAGAAAACCTTTCAAAAATGGGGGATGCCCCTGAAGATACTGCAAAACAAACTAGGCATCTAGAGCGCCACCATGAAATACATGAATATTTAGAAAATTCTGGCTGGTATAGGAGAGAGGTACTAGCAGAACAAATTTTAACAGGCCTTGGCTTTCTAAAAACAGATTTAGAGCGCAATGTAGAAGAGTTTTCAGGTGGATGGCAAATGCGTATTGCCCTTGCAAAGGTTTTATTGCAAAACCCAGATATTTTACTTTTAGACGAACCGACAAACTATCTAGATATTGAAGCCAGAACATGGCTTGAAGATTTTCTTTTAAAATTTGAAGGTGGATTTCTCATCGTTAGTCATGACCGCTATTTTTTAGATGTAACCATAAATGAAGTGTATGAATTATTTAATGGCGACATTCACAAATATGTTGGAAACTATTCTAAATATGAAGCTGTTCGAAGAGTCGAGCTAGAAAGTCTAATTGCGCGTTATGAAATTCAACAACAAGAAATAAATAAGCTAGAAGATTTTGTACGACGTTTTCGTTATAAGGCAACAAAGGCTAACCAAGCGCAAGAACGTTTAAAGCAACTCGAAAAAATGGAAAGGATTGAAATTCCTGAGTCATTAAAGAAAATACATTTTACCTTTCCAACAGCTCCCCATTCAGGGCGCCTTGTTATGACGATGGAAGGCCTATCAAAATCTTATACAACATTCGATGATACAGGCAATGAAATTCGTAAAAATACTATTCTAAATAACTTAGATGTCACAGTAGAAAAAGGAGATAGACTCCTTGTAGTAGGAAAAAATGGTGCAGGGAAATCAACTCTTTTAAGAATACTTGCCGGAGTTGATTCTGATTTTACAGGACTTGTAAAGGAAGGTAGTGGAGTAAGTATTGGCTATTTTAGTCAAGATAATGCAGAAACTATGAAAGGAAACATGTCAATGCTAGATATGCTCGAAGCAGAAGCACCATTAGAACTAATCCCAAAACTTCGTGATATGCTAGGGGCCTTTTTGTTTCGCGGTGATGATGTGTATAAAAGTATCGACGTGCTTTCCGGGGGAGAAAAAAGCCGCCTTGCACTTCTTTCGATCTTGTTACGGCCCGTGAATTTATTAATCTTAGATGAGCCAACAAACCATCTAGATCTTCACTCAAAAGATGTTCTTTTAGAAGCTCTAAGACAATTTGGTGGTACCGTTATTTTTGTTTCTCATGATAGAGGATTTATGTCTGCAATTTCAAGTCGTGTACTAGAACTTGATTCGGGAAAGAGTAGTCTTTTTCCGGGGGATTACGATTACTACATAGAACAAACTCAGAGCAACAAAGAAGATTCGCGAGGCATCGGCCAAAACCAGAAGAATACAAAAAATTCCAATGAAAGTGCTCCTGCAAAGACAACACTTTCATATGATGAGCAAAAAAAACTTACAGCAGCAAAGAGAAAACGCGAAAAAGAAGAACGGCTCTTAATGGAAAAAATAGAAATGGCGGAAAAAGAAAAAGAGACTCTCGAAAATGAGCTTTCTAAACCGGAAATCTATTCTGATGGAAAAAAAAGTCAAGAAGTTCAAAAGCAAATAGAACAAAAGGCACATGAAATAGAAGAATTGACCCTTGCATGGGAATCTTTAGAAAGCGTGTAAAAGCTTGTTATATGAAGAAAAAAAGTTTTTTTATTCATATTTTTCTTGTCAACTAAAAAATTCTGTGTTACAATTTATATACGGCAAACAGCTCTAACAAAAATATTTTATGTTAGACGAAGGAGTATATAATGAATGTAGCCCAAATAGAACGTACAAAACTTGTGCTTCAAGAAAAAATTCTAAATCAATTAAAAGAGTTTGTAAAACAAGCACCCGATAACTTGTTGTATCATATTAATGTGTATAAACTTGCCGAAAAAGCAAATATAGAAAAAGCCGTAATGCTAGAAGCCTTTATTCGCGGTGTAAAAGAAGGACTTTTTTCTCTGTCATGGGTGTATCACTGCCCTCACTGCGGAGGTGTTTCGGGGGAAATCTTAAAGGTTCATGAAGCAACGCATGAAAACTATTGCTCAAAGTGCAAGGTTGATTTTACAAACACTCTTGATAGCTCTGTAGAAGTATTTTTTAATGTCCACCCTCAAGCAAAGGCTATATCAGATACATATAATAAAACTTATTATGCCGATATGATGCAATCAATTGCAGATGGATATTTTTTATGGAAAAATGAATATACAATTAGAGGTATTGAAGTTCTTCAAAATAAAGCATATCGTGAACTCATGGGTGACGACGTGCTTCTTGAGGATCAAAGCTTACAAATTGAACATTCTGCAATATTGTTTACAGATATAAAAGGCTCAACCCAAATGTATAGCGATTTGGGCGATGCAAAAGCTTTTGCCTTAGTTAGAGAGCATTTTATTTTATTGTTTTCAGTTATCGAAGAGTTTGGGGGTGTTCCTGTAAAAACAATTGGGGATGCAGTAATGGGAGTATTTTATTCGAGAAAAATTGCACTTGAATGTACGCTCGAAGCACAAAGGCGTTTGCAAGAGTATTATGGTGAAAAAGACAAAGAAAATAAAATAGAAGTAAAAATGGGTGTTCATACAGGAACAACTATTGTTGTAACCTTAAACGATCGTATAGATTATTTTGGTAACACCGTAAATACGGCGGCAAGAATTCAAAGTTTTGCTGCTCCAAATGAAGTAGTCGTTTCTGAGCATGTTCTTGACTTTGATGGATATCAAGAAGTTTTGGAAAAATATAAAGTAAATGTCAAAAAAGATAAAACACCATTTAAGGGACTAGAAGGAAAGCACATTGTTTACAGGTTATGTTTATAATCTTAAAAAAAACAAGGAAAAATGTCAAAAAAGCTGTCAAATAAATTTGACAGCTTTTAATTTATGGGTTACAATTAAAAGATAAAATAAATTAAGGAGGCTTTGGCATGGCTAAAGTTGAACTCAAAGGTATTGG
>CAYJMR010000136.1:0-4840 GCA_964371375.1 uncultured Treponemataceae bacterium | reverse complement strand
TGAAGGTACAGGTTATGAAATTGGTGCTGTAGGAATTATTAAAGGTACAAAAGAATTAGATGCAGCACAACAATTTATTGATTTTGTACTACGTGAAGATATTCAAGAAATAGGACAAACTGTAGGTGCTTTACAGTTCTTAACAAACCCAGATGCAGGTCCACCTAGTGAAGTTGATTCAATTCGAGATGCAAAACTTATCGAACAAGATGATGCATGGTCAGGAGCTAACAGATCTAATTTCCTAGAGTATTTCAACGATTTAGTAAAAAGGTCAGCATCATAATTAAGTAATTTTTTAAGAATTAATAGCATTCGTAATAGGATAGAATGCTATTAATTCAGATTCCTTTATAAGGTTAAACATGAAATCAGAACAAACAAAAAAGAAGACTAGGGGAGCAGATGTTAAGCATCGTTTGTATTACTATTGTTGTATTGATGTTTATAGTAATACCCCTTTTTGTCATTTTACAAGAAAGTATGCTACCTGATGGTAGGTTTTCATTTGAATCATATACCTCTATTTTTACCAGTGTATTTGATCGTAGTATTATTTTTAACACTCTTAAGTTAGCACTTGTTGTTTCTATTGTAGGAACTATAGTAGCTTTTATTTTTGCGTATGCAACAACATATTTAGCAATACCGTTTAAAAAAGTATTCAATGTTTTTTCAATATTGCCAATGGTTTCGCCTCCCTTTGTTGTTTCTTTAGCATTTATTCTATTATTTGGTAGAAGTGGATTAATTTCTAACAAGCTATTAGGATTGCGCCCTGATATCTATGGCTTTTGGGGATTAGTTCTTACTCAAGTACTATCATTTTTCCCAGTTGGGTATTTAATGTTAACTACAATGCTTCAAAATATAGATCCTTCTGTTGAAGAAGCAGCTCAAGCCTTAGGCTCAAATCAAGGAAAAGTATTCAGGTCTGTTACCTTACCTTTAATGGCACCAGGACTTGCAAATGCATCTTTGTTAATTTTCATTCAAAGTCTTGCAGACTTCGGAAATGCAATTGTGATTGGTGGGGATTATACCACAATGGCTGTTCAGATTTATCAACAAGGGATTGGAAGTTACGATATGACAGGTGCGACAGCAATGGCAGTGTTGTTACTAGCACTATCAATACTGGTGTTCTATTTCCAAAATAGTGTTATTGGGAAGAAGTCTTATGTAACGGTAACAGGAAAAGCATCAAAACAGCGTATCTTAATAACTAGTAAAAAAGCAACAATTCCAGTTTTTTCAGTTTGCGCAATAATTTCGTTCTTTGTCCTATTATTGTATGCAATGATTCCTGTTGGATCATTTGTAACGATGTGGGGTGTCGATTTTTCATTATCATTTAGATGGATTATTTATGTATTTGAAAAAGGATTTAGATATATAAAAGATACTACCATCCTATCGCTAATTGCCACTCCAATTTCTTGTATTTTAGCAATGGTTGCAGCTTTTTTAATTGTAAGGAAAGATTTTCCTGGGAAAAAAGCTATGGAATGGTTTATTCTTATGGCTATTGCTCTTCCTGGAACTATATTGGGGTTAGGATACGTATTATCTTATAACACGCCTCCTTTAGTATTAACAGGTACCAGTTTTATTTTGGTAATGGCACTTGTAATTAGGAGTATGCCGATAGGTACGAGAAGTGCTATTGCTTCTCTAAAACAAATCGACCCATCTATTGAGGAGGCTGCAAGTATTTGTGGTGCAAGTACACAGAAGGTATTTACGTCTGTTACAATTCCACTAATAAAGCCTGTTTTCTTTAGTAGTTTAGTCTACGCTTTTATAAGAGGTATGACACTAGTTAGTACAATTATTTTCTTGGTTTCTGCAAAGTGGCAAATGTTAACAGTAGCAATAATGAATCAAGTTGACCAAGGCTTATATGGAGCAGCTAATGCTTATTGCTTAGTATTAATTGGTATCGTAGCTTGTTTTATGGGAATTATGTCGTTCTTATTAAAGAAAATGGGCATAAATATTAATGAAGGGTATTAAAGATGAATCAAAAATCAAAAACAGTAAAATTAGTTAATTTATCAAAAACATTTGAAACAACAACTCGTGGAGTAGTGAAAGCAGTTCGAAATGTAAACTTAACAATTGAGCCAGGTGAATTTGTTACATTACTAGGTCCATCAGGATGTGGTAAAACAACATTGTTAAGAATGATTGCCGGATTTGAAATGCCTACAGAAGGTAAAATATTATTTAACAATGAAGATATTATTTCTAAAACTCCTGATAAAAGAGGTTTAGGGATGGTTTTTCAAAATTATGCACTTTTTCCGCATTTAAATGTGTTTAAAAATGTCGCATATGGCTTAAAAATTCAAAAACTTAGCGCTACTGAAACAACTAAAAGAGTAAAAGAGGGCTTGGAAATTGTTAAAATGGACGATTTTGAAAACCGAGTTCCGGCACAAATGAGTGGAGGACAACAACAAAGAATTGCTTTGGTTAGAGCTCTTGTTCTAAAACCGGGTGTACTTCTTTTTGATGAACCATTATCAAACCTTGATGCAAAATTACGATTACACATGCGCGATGAAATACGAAGAATTCAGCAAGAGATGAATATTACTTCGATATATGTTACTCACGATCAAAGTGAAGCGATGGCAATGAGCGACAAGGTTGTAATATTAAACGAAGGTATCATTGAGCAAGTTGGTACTCCAAGAGAAGTGTATCAAAAACCAGCAAATGAGTTTGTGGCAAATTTTATTGGCAAAGCAAACTTTGTTACTGGAAAGATAGAAAAAATAACTGATAGCACCACTGATGTTAACCTTGAAGGTGTTACCTACACGTTAAATGAAAAAGCAAATGTAGGTGTAGGTGATACGGTAAAAGTTGTAATTAGACCTGATGCTGTTAACACCGCAAAGAAAGATTACAGTGCGAAGGTTGTTAAATCAATCTTTATGGGTGATAGTCATGATTATTGGGTTGAATTTGGAGGAAAAGAATTTGAGTTTTCTGATTATTATCCTGCAACAAAAAAGGTTTATAATACAGGTGAAACAATAACTTTTGGATTTGATGAAGATTCCATCCATATTTTAGGAGGGGCTTGATAATGTTAATGAATATGGCACAGCTACTAAAGGTAGCACAAAAACATTCATTTGGTATTCCTGCCTTTAACATAAGCAGTAGCATGTTAGTTAGGGCAGTTTTGGAAGCAAGTGAAGAAAAAAAGGCCCCAGTTATTATTGAAATTCATCCTGATGAGTTAGATTTTGTTGGGAATGACTTTATGAAATATGTCATTGAAGCTGCAAAAAATGCCAGTTTTCCAGTGTGTATACATCTTGATCATGGCTCAAGTTTTGAGCAAGTGATGAGGGCTATAAGAACAGGATTTACTTCCGTAATGATTGATAGTTCTTTAACTTCTTTTGAAGATAATGTTGCTATAACTCAAAAAGTTGTTGAAGCGGCTCACAACGTTGGTGTTTCGGTGGAGGCTGAACTTGGGACAATTGGCGCAATAGATGCATATGGTGAGAAAGGTGTAAGTGAGATTACATACACACGACCAGAGGATGTTGCTCAATTCGTAAAAGAGACAAATGTTGATACTCTAGCAATCGCCATAGGAACAGCTCATGGCTTGTATCCAAAAGGTCAAGTTCCAAAACTTAGGTTGGATATATTAAAAGAAATCACAAATGTTACTGATGTGCCACTTGTATTACATGGTGGTTCAGGAAATTCTGATTCTGAGATATCTGAAGCAATTAAACTTGGAGTATGTAAAATAAATATCTCGAGTGATATAAAGTCCGCATTTTATGATAAGTGTAGAGAGGTTCTTGAAGATAAAAATTTAAGAGAGTCAGCTGATATTTATTCAACCTGTATTAAAGCAACCAAAGATGTAATATTTCAAAAATTTGATGTGTTCAATACAAACAATAAAGCTCAGTATTATAAATGAAAATAAATGCAACTGATATTGATGCGGTAGTATTAGATTTAGATGGAACCTTATTAGAACCTAATAAAAATATTAGCATAAGAACGCTAAATTTGTTAAATCAATTACAGAGTGATGGTATACGCGTAATTGTAGCCACAGGTAGAACACTGCGTTCTGCTAGTGGTTATTGTTCTGGATTAGATTTTATAAGTCCAATGGTTTTAGCAAATGGAACATTAGTATATGATTTTAAACAAAGAGATTACATTGTTAGTCATTTTCAAAGTATGGAAGTTACTGAGTTCTTGTTACAAGAAGCCACAAAAGGTTTAAAAATCCAAATGTATACCACTGATAAAATTTTTAAGAACTCTGATTTATCAGATACTTACGGTGCGAGTGATAAGTATGATGATGAGTACACCTTTTTGATTAAAGATATTTATGAATATCGAAATCAAGTAATTAAAACTTTAATAATAAATAAAGAAAGCGAAACGGCAAAATTTAGAGAAATTTTTTTAGCTAAGTTTTATGACAAGACAACAATGGTCAAAACATGGGTGAATTGTTATGAAGTACAAGCAAATAGTGCAAATAAAGGAAATGGATTAAAGCATATTGCAAAAACATATAATATAGATTTATCAAAGACAATAGCAATTGGAGATGCAGATAACGACATAGAATTGTTAAAAACTGTAGGCTATCCGATAGCAATGAAGAATGCCAGTAATGCTTTAAAAGATGAAGCAAAAGAAATAATTGGCTCAAATGATGAAGATGGCGTGTACCATTTTCTAAATACAGTTTTCAGTACATAAGTAAGTATCTCTTTATACATAAATACTAAAGTGAAGTTCATTTTTTCCCGAAAATATATATAGAGGTGAA
>CAYJMR010000135.1:0-4846 GCA_964371375.1 uncultured Treponemataceae bacterium | reverse complement strand
ATTGGCAAAATGGAACAAGTTGAAGCAGAAGAGTTTGAAGAACTATCAGTAGAAGGAGATGAATCATATGAGTGATGGTGCCATATCACAAGATGAAATTGAAGCTTTATTGTCAGGTGTAGATCTTGGCGGCGGTGGAGGAAGCATGGGCGGATCGCCTGCAATGCCATCAGGCCCTTCAATTGATATTAACGCTATACAAACTTTTATAGACGGTACTGTTGGTGCATTTACTTCTGGTATGCAAACAATGACCGGTTCCGATTTTACTATAGGTAATCCGGTGATTGAATTAACAAACAGAGATATGCTGTTGTTAAAATTGCCCGAGATGGTTGTAACTATTGCTAGTGATTTTTCACAAGGTTTAGTAGGAGACCACGTTTTTATATTACCTCCTGAGCTTGCACAAAAGATTGTTTCTTTAGTAAACAAAGAAGAAGGCGCAGAAATAGACGATATGGCTCTTTCTGTTATTGGTGAATTTGTTTCTCAGCAAGTTGGAACAGAAATAACAGCTTTGGCTGCAAAATTTCCGGGACTTGCTTCAAATCCAGCTCAGGCTACACATGTTCCAAAAGGTACTGTAAATTTTAATCAAGAGCAGGTAATGCTCTTTTCATACCCAGTTTCAGGAGATGGATCCTACACAATCTGGGAAGTAATGAGTCAAAATGTAGCGAACGAAATAAGTAATGCGCTTGCAGGGCCTTCTCCATCTATGGGAGGTGGGCTTTCAGCTGATGAAATGGCCAGTCTAGGTGGGGGAATGTCCGGTCTTGGTATGGGAGGAATGTCCGGTATGGAAAATATGGGAGGGGGAATGTCTATCCCCGGTATGAATATTCCAAATGTGCAATCATTGCAATATCCAAACTTGCAACAAGGTATGAACTCAATGGAGCAAGGAAATATCAGTCTTATCATGGATGTTTACATGGAAATGACTGTAGAGCTTGGACGTACCAAAAAGCAAATTAAAGAAATACTTGGTATGGGTGAAGGTACTATTATTGAGCTTGATAAACTTGCCGGTGAACCTGTGGATATTCTTGTTAACCATAAACCAATTGCTAAAGGTGAGGTTGTAGTTATTGATGAAAACTTCGGTGTTCGTGTAACTGAAATTTTATCACCAATAGAGCGGGTAAGCGACTTGCATTAATATTTTTTTGGGTGGGGGCCTATTATTAAATTATTTTCAAAAAAAACACTATTACTTTGTGTTATGTGTAGCTTTGCATTAGTTTTTGCGTTTTCTCAAACTAATACAACTACAGATGCTGGTATAAATGACCAAATAGTAGATCAAGAAACTGATTTTGTATTTACAGATACTATACAACAAGAAACTCTAGAAGCTCAAAACTCACCTGCTGGTGATGATGGAAACATTGTGTGGCTTTTTGTACGCATGATTTTTGCCCTTGTTTTTGTTGTTGCACTCATTTATGGTATAGTGTTTGTTCTAAAAAAAGGTTTTGTCTCAAAACAAGAAGAAAATCCATTTTTAAAAAAAGCAGCAACATTAGCTTTAGCACCGGGTAAAGCTGTTCATGTAATTACTATGCCCGATAAGGCTTGGGTTGTAGGTGTAAGTGAAGCAGGAATTAATCTTATCGGTGAAATAACCGATGCAGACTTAATAAACCAAATGATTCTTGAATCAGAAAAAGAGCCTCAGTCAAAACCGAGGGATTTTGCAACGATTTTGAATTCATTTACAAATACTTTTGCTAACTCTGCTAAATTAACTGAAGAAACAATAAAAAAACAACGTCTTCGCCTTAGACGGGATGGCGAAAATGAATAAAAAACTTCTTGTACTTACAAGTATTTTTCTTATTATATTTAGTGTTTCACATGTAAATGCTCAAGCCTTTCCTCAAGGTGCAACAGAGGGAACACAACAGATGGATGGTGAAGTAACTCCTATTCCTCTACCTGCAATTGACATAGAAATAAGAGAGCCTGAGTCAGGTGAAGAGTTAGCCTTTTCTGTTCAAATTCTTTTGCTTTTAACTGTTTTAACTCTCGCTCCAAGTATTTTATTATTACTTACTTCTTTTTTGCGGTTTACCATAGTACTTGATTTTATAAAAAGAGCGCTTTCACTTCAGCAAGTACCTCCTACAGCGGTTCTTAATGGTATTGCGTTTTTTATGACAATTTTTATTATGTGGCCTACCTTCTTTGCAATATATGAAAACGCCTATCAGCCTTTGGCCGATGGGCAAATCTCAATAGAAGAAGCAATAGGTGAAGCAGAAGCACCCTTGCGCATATTTATGTATAAGCAAATGGTAAACGATACCGATTATATAACCCTTTTTATGTCTATGGGGAATTATCCGAGGCCAAACACCCTCGCTGATGTTCCAACCCATGTGTTAATTCCAGCCTTTGTTCTTCATGAACTAACGGTAGCTTTTAAAATAGGTATTCTTTTGTATATACCATTTATCATTATTGATATGGTTGTTGCGAGTATACTTATGTCAATGGGTATGATTATGCTTCCACCTGTACAAATTTCAATGCCATTTAAGCTTATGCTCTTTGTGTTAGTGGATGGTTGGGGACTTTTAACCCAACAACTTTTTAATTCGATTATTCAATAGGGTAGGTAAATTATGAATACAGGTCAATTAGTAACCTTGCTTAGGGACGGTGTAGTACAAATTCTAATGCTAGCAGGCCCAATTTTAATTGTAGCCCTTGTAGTAGGTTTAATTGTTGCAATTTTTCAAGCTACAACATCTATACAAGAGCAAACACTTACATTTGTTCCTAAACTTGTTGCAATCTTAGGAATGCTTGCATTGTTAGGTGGATGGATGTTTACAAACTTAGAATCATATACCATTCGACTTTTTGGAATGATTTCTCAAATAACTCGGTAATGTTATTCGTTTGACAAGGCACACAGGTAGTAGGAGTTAATGGCAGTATGTTGCAAGAATTAGTATCAAGAGCACCAGATTTTTTTCTTGTTGCAGCACGTTGTCTTGCACTTCTTTTAACTATGCCCTTAATGGCAACTGCCGCTGTACCGCGTATTGCAAAAATTGCTTTGGCAGGTTACATGGCATTTTTAGTTCTTCCACAAGCCTATGTTGTAGGCTGGAATGTAGATCCTTTTAGTCTTCACTATGCATTAATTCTCATAGGTGAAGCACTGATAGGTGTTATAACCGGCTTTTATATTTCAATGCTATTTGCGGCGTTTAGCTCTGCAGGGCAATTTTTTACGTATCAAATGGGTTTTGGTGCATCTGAGGTCTACGACGCTTTGTCACAAGTTTCGAATCCCCTTATGGGACAGTATTTAAATTTTATAGGCTTTTTGTTATTTATACAAACGCAAGGTTTTCAAAAATTATTTTTAGGCGGAGTACTGCGAAGTTTTCAATCTTTAAATGCTTTTACCCTTGTACAAGAGAGAGAAGGGTTTCTTAGCTTTTTACTTTATGGTTTGTCACAGTTATTTTTTGATGCACTTGTTATTTCACTACCTTTGGTTGGAACACTTTTTTTGATTTCTGTATGTATGGGTCTCTTGTCTAAAGCGGCACCTCAAATGAATCTTTTATCTGAAGGTTTTCCAATAACCATTATGGTAGCGTTTTTTATGCTCACCGTGCTTTTACCATACATGGCAGATTTTTTTATAAATCTCTTTGATGCAGGATTTTTACGAATTGAAAGATTATTAATTGATGTGGGAGTTCAAATACAATGAGTTTTTATGCTGATGATTTAGATTTACAGTGGTTTGCTGCTGAAGATGAAGGACGAACTGAGGACCCCTCAGAGCATAAGCTACGCAAAGCTCGTGAAGAAGGGCGTGTAGCAAAGAGTCAAGAACTAAGTGGCGCTCTTGTTATGCTTTTCCCAACTATTGCACTTATCATACTTGCACCGTGGCTTTTTACAAACTTTATAGAAATTCTCCTTTATTATTTTCAAATAAGTACAACCGCAGAAATTAATGCAAGTCTTGCATACGGTTTTTATTATTATCTTATACGTATGGTTACACCTATTGTAATTACTGCAATTATTGGTGCAATTTTAGCAAACCTAATACAGAACAGAGGGTTTATTTTTTCTACAAAACCAATAGAGCCAAAGTTTTCAAAAATCATTCCAAAATTTGGTGAGTATTTTAAAAAGACTATGTTCTCGTTTGAGGGTGTATTCAATATTTTTAAGTCAATTTTAAAAGTAGTTGTGATTTTTATTGCAGCCTATATTATTATAACTTCTGAGCTACCAACCCTTTTATCTCTTTTGGACCAAAACCTTTGGCAAGGAATTGTTCATATTTCACAAATTGCAGCAAAAATTCTTTTAACTGCTACGTTTATATTTTTAATTATTGCTATTCCGGATTATCTTGTGCAACGCAAGCAATTTATTGATTCATTAAAAATGACCAAGCAAGAAGTAAAAGAAGAATACAAAACCATGGAAGGGGATCCTTTGGTAAAAAGTAGGCTAAAGCAGTTTATGAGAGAGCTTTTGCAAAACAGCATTCGCGAAAATGTAGCAAAAGCAGACGTAATAATTACCAACCCAACTCACTTTGCTATAGCAATTTTGTACGAGAGGGAAACTATGCAAGGTCCTATGGTAACGGCAAAGGGGCAGGATGAGCTTGCGCAACAAATTAAACGCTTAGCAACAGAAAACGATGTTCCCATGGTTGAAAATCGTCCTCTTGCAAGGGCCTTATATGCAAATGTAGAAGTTGGCGATATAATTCCCGAAAACTACTATACAGTACTTGCAACAATTCTCGGCAAAATTTATGCAATGAAGGGAAAGAAGATTAGTGCGTAAT
>CAYJMR010000134.1:0-4921 GCA_964371375.1 uncultured Treponemataceae bacterium | reverse complement strand
AAAATAACTACTGTAGCCTCATTCATTGTTAAGTCAACATCTTCAGCCGCTTCTTTATGATCGATTGTTTCAAAAATAGTGAGCCCCCGCCCTTCGATGCTTTTTTCCAGTGCAGCTAAGGTCCTTTTAAAGGACATTGAAGACTCATTTTTTACAACTTCTTGAGCAAAAAGTGTAGACACAAACAGCAGTGCTGTAACCAAAATCACAATTTTTTTCATAATCATTTACTCCTTATAGTTATTATAACATACAAAACAACTTTAAGGTATTTTATTTAGGAACTTTATTTTTCGTATTGTTGCTTTATTTCTTCGGAAATAGATTTGAAAGTCCTTTCAAATCTTCAGGCGCATTTGCGGCAGCAAGATTTTCTTTTTGAATAGATTCATATACTTCTTGGCGAAACACTTTTACATCTTTAGGAGCTTCAACACCAATTTTTACTTGGTCACCCCTTACTTCCAAAATTGTTAAAGTAATTTCTTCGCCTATTTTTATTTTTTCGTTAATTTTACGAGATAATATTAGCATCGCTTAGTCTACCCACTTTCGCCTGTTTCAAACAAATTATGCTTTGTTTTCCACTTTGTGTCAAGTAATACAATTTGACGAGCTTTTTTATTTTTCCTGTTAATTACAACAGGCCCTTGAAGATTAGCAGTAACTACCGCGGGCTTTGTTTTTGCAATTGTAATTATTGCAAGCACATACACATCTTCTGGATTATCAATTTCGAGAAGCTCAACTGTTTCATCATCTACATCAATCTCATATTCGCTAAAAAACAAAAAAGGATCAACGAGAAAAAATGCTAAGCCATTATCTACATCCGATTGTAAGCGCAAAATCGAATCAACTTCGGATGGCAATAATGTAAAATCAGTAAAGCCTTCAAAACCATATAATCCATTTGGAAAAATGATTTTTGTTTTCTCTTCTTTTAAAACTTCGTCCATGTTTATACCTTTTATTATATCTTATCTTAGATAATTAAGCAATGTGTTAGAGTATAAATCTGCAGCAGTACTTAATGTTGCTTGTTTTGTATAATCAAGCATTTTCATATCTGTTATTGCTTCTGCAAGATCTATATCCCCTTCTCGGGAAATCATCTGTGTTGAATTTAGATCATTGGTGCTTGCAAGTTGAACTTTTGTTTCTGCCCTTTCATACTGAGCCCCAACTTCTGCAATTCTTGTTGTTAAGTTGCCAATTGCACTATCAACACCACCCAATACACGTCCACCTATCGTTCTGTGATCACCTGTAAGAAGGGCATCTCTAAAAGCGATAACACTGTCAAATAAAGAGCCACCGGTAACATCTGCAGAATCTGCAATATTATATGGTGGTCTCTGACTTGCGTCTCTAATAATTCCTAAATCGTTTAAGACCGTACCACTCTTGTCTTCAAGCCACAATTGTCTAGCATCAGTTGTTTGTAAATTGAGTCCATTAGTAACAGGATCTAAACTTGCTTTTACCGCAATACCCGCACTGTTTATTTTTGATATAAGTGAATGAACATTATCGCCTTCGTTTAGAGTGATATCTGTTCCATCTACATTTATAACACTACGTTGTCCAACTTGATATTGTCCTGCATCGCGACCACCAATGAGAATTTGTTGTTCCGCCCAAAAAATATTGTTACCTGCTTTATTCATTTGCATGTAATCGCCATTATCAACTTCAACATTATTCCCTTGAATCGAGCCGTTGTATCTAACTTCGGTTATGCGAGGAACAGATGAACCTGCAACAGGCCCTAGCTGTGCGTCAAAAGCAGTATTTTGTGTTCTTGTACCTGCAAATAATGCCGCCCCATCCGCATTTACCGCATTTGCAGAAGCAACTAGTTCATTTAATAATTCATCAACTTCTGCTGCTATATTATACATGTCGTCTTTTGTGAGAACACCATTTGCACCTGTTACTGCCAGCTCACGCACCCTATGCATTACTTGCAACGAATGATCCATGTATCCTTCTGTTACCGAAAATTGGTCTACTAGGGTTTCTGCATTTTTTCCAAATTGATTTACCCGAGTATTATACGATTGATAGCGCACCAAGCGCCCTGCACCTAAAGGGTCATCCCGTAAGTTTAATATGCGTTGTTGTGTACCAATTTTATTTTCCATGGTATTTTTTCTGCTTTCTTGTAAGCGCAAATTATATTGCATATCGTTATTTGATAAACTCGAACTAATTCTTCTCATAGTTTTCTCCTATGTGTATACTTTTGCCAATAATGGCCCTTATTTTTTAAACCCCAAGCCTATTTATTACAGTATCTAAAATCTCATCAATTACTGTTACAAATCGTGCTGCAGCATTATATCCGTGCTGAAACTTCATAATATCTGCAAGTTCTTCATCTATATTTACACCCGAAATTGAATCCCTCAAATTTCGAAGATCAGTCATAATGGCGTTTTGGCTAAACATATTTATTTCTGCTTGCTCGCCTTTAAGACCCACATTTGTTACACTTTGAGCAAAATAATCATCAAAACTTTTTGCATCTCCAATCATTACATTGGAGTTTCGAAGAGCTGCAATTTCTAATGCTGCAGAACCGTCCCCTGCTTCAAATACACCGTTTGTTGTTGGTTTTCCTGCTGCAACAGACATCACGTCATTTTTAATTGCTTGATTTATACCAACATATGCAGAAGGATTCATTACAGGTGACACTGCATATTGGGAAGAACCCTCTCCTCCAACTCCTTGCCCCACAAGTGTTTGAACAGCATTGGCTGTATTAAAATCGTATGCATTTGCAGCACCACTTCCAGCCAATATGCCTGAATATCCAACTAAAAATTGTCCAGAATCTTCAACATGGCGTATAACAAAATCAGGGTTATCAATTGAGGAGGCTGTTGTTGCTTTTAAGACTAAATTATTATTTCTATCTAAAGAAGCTTTCACTTCTGCTTGAGAGTCATTTATTCGATTTATTATTGTTTCGATAGTGTCTGTAGGACTATAAGGAACTTCGACATCGCCTGTTGCTCCTGAAAAAGTCATTACCCCTTGAAGTCCTGTTTGTTCTTGCGGGTCTAAAACATTTGCACCTGTCATTCTAAATACATAAGTTGAATCTTCTACCCCATCACCGTCTCTGTCATAGTTTCCAAGAGCATTGTTAACAAAAGGTTCTTCAACAAAAAAGTCGAGCCCTGTTGTGTTATTCATACCAATTGCATTGCGATGGATATCATTTACCATATCGGTAAATTCCATTGTCATGGTATTTAAACTTTGCATTTCTTGTCTAACATCAACATCACGAAGCTCAATGAGAGCACCTACTGAACCACCTGAAAAATAGGCATCATTTCCTGTATCTGCCCACACTACCTTTGAATAACTATTGTTATCGAGAACTGGCACTACATCGAAGCCACGAGCAAGCCCACCTTGAACCAAAATGTGTCCGTCAACATGCACCATAAACTCATCTGGGTCTCTATTATCGGTTGTGATGTTTACAAGCGAAGAGAGCTTTTCTACCATTAAGTCTCGCCTATCAAGAAGATCATTAGGATTGTCGCCCATTGCTTGAGAGCGAACTATTTCTTTATTAATCTCAGCTATCTGAATGGCATAGTCATTAACTTGATCAATACTTCCTTCAATATCTCCATTTAATATTTTTCCAACACCTTCTAGAGCAATAAAACGTTGTCGTACCGAATCCACTAAAGATTCACCACGACTCACTACTGCTTGGCGTGCTGCTTGTGATTCGGGATAAATAGAAAGCTCTTGCCATGATTGCCAAAATTTATCCATATTTGTTCGAATAGAAATATCTGCAGGCTCATTATATATGTTTTCGAGCATAACATAGTATTCTTCTCGAGTAGTCCAGTAAGATTCTTGGTTTGACTGAGCTACTATTCGGCCTTCAAGAAGCTCATCTCGTACACGCTCAATACTCATTACATCTATACCTTGACCTATTTGACCGGGACGTTCGGCACGGGAAAGATCTGGCCTATATAAAGGGTCAAAGGCACGCAAGTTTACTCGTTGCCTAGAATATCCTTCTGTATCTGCATTACTAATATTATGTCCTGCTGTTTGTATGGACTGGCTTTGTGCCATGAGACTTCTTTTTCCAATTTCAATACCACTAAAACTTGACATATCTACTCCTAAAAAAAGTTATACTATTGCATTCAATATAACTGACTTTGGTTGATTTTTTACCATTTTTCCACTTGCTGAATATATTTTATTTCTTCTTTGAGGAAGTACGTTATCAAAAACTCCTTGCAAAAATTCTTGAGTAATTCGTATATATTCATTTATTGCTTCATTTTCTATTTTTGAAACTACAAGTTTTTGTCTTACTTGATAAAAATTTTCGATAATTGTTTGTTTTAACTCTTCTGGAACTAAATTTGAAAGAGCAAATATATCATCTGGGTTTTCAGGATTGAGTTTTAGGCTTTTTTCGATGCGTTTTGCTTCTAAGCTTGCAAATTCTTTAGAAAGGGTATTAACTTCGTTAACGGCATCTTGTAGTTGTATCCAGTTTCGCCCAGTAACGGCTGAGCGTACAATTTGCTGTTGTACAATGATTGCTCCCAAAACTTCATTTTGACGTACAAGAGTTTTATATAAGTCTTGACTAGTAATTTTTATTCTTTCGTTCATGCGTATGTTCCTCATTTTATTATCGGAATTTTAAAATAATACTTAATAAGAAACGAATAGTAATGAATATAGAAAAAGATAACTTTTTTATGTAACCTTTTTGCTGTTCTGTTGTTGTTAGAGTATACGTTGCATGTATGGCAGAGTACTGCAACAGTTCAACCAAGCGTTGGACAAACCAATACAAACTTTTTTCTGCATCCTCCTCTCCTTTTACCCCTTTTTGAGTTTCAAAAAGGGGTTT
>CAYJMR010000133.1:0-4969 GCA_964371375.1 uncultured Treponemataceae bacterium | reverse complement strand
TTATGGCAAAGCCACGTTTTAATAATATAACAGGAAATGCAGTAATTGTAAAGAGTGTATCAATTAATAAGTAAGAATTAATATTATTTGTTTCAGGGCATAGTTTTATTCTTAAATTGAATACTTTTCTCGAATATAAATATAAATGTAAAAAAATATGTAAAATTTAGGAAAAAAAACAATTTTTTCACCTTTCAAACTTGCACAAATGTTCAATATTGAATATAATAAACAAATAGACAAAAACATACAAATGTCTGTCAAGGAGGCTTTATGAGTGATATTACTATGTTTGAAGAGGCAGGGCTTGTTTCAAGCAAGTTTCTTTGTCCAGATACGGTTAGGGCCATGTGGTCTAAAACGTATAATGCCGATGGACTTCCCGACTGGACACATATCTTTCCTTATTACGATGACAGTGTTGTGTTTCAAGATTGTATTCAACGAATAGAAGGATTTGAAAACTTTAAAGCGCTGTGTAATAGGTTAACAAACAGATGTACCAGTCTGAGAATGGACTTACATGATATCATCCAACATGGCAATGTTATTGCCTTTGATTGGAAAATGACTATGTCTTTTAGAAAATCTCCTGATACTCCTATTTTTGGGTTTACAAAACTAACGCTTGGAAAAAATGGAAAAATAATAAGTCAAAGAGACTACTACGATTTGTGGGGCGATATATTTAATGGAATTCCCGGTTTTAATAAAATGTATCGTGGTTTTATGAGTAAATTTTTTGGGTAGCCTATGAACGCAATTTTAGTGTCACTTACAAGCTTGTGGAATCAATTGCAATCTTTTTTTTCTTATAGATTTCCCGATGAACTTGCATTCTTAGTTAACAGAAACAAAGAGCAAAAAACAACAAATGAATTATTAACAGGAAAACTTTGTGTACTTACAGGCGCAACATCCGGCGTTGGGTATGAAAGCGCAAAGGAGTTTGTTCGTCACAATGCAAACTTAGTTATAGTTGCAAGGGATAAGAATAAGGCAGAGGAAGTAAAAAAAGAGCTTCTTTTACTTAATGATGTTTCGATTGATATTATAATTGCAGACTTTAGCAACCTTGCTGATGTAAAAAGTGCTGCCGAAAAAATATTGGCAAAATATAAGAAAATTGATGTTCTTGTTAATTGTGCTGGCCTTCATTCTACTACAAAGCAATATTCTGTTAATGGATATGAATTAGTATTTGCAGTAAATCATTTAGCATCTTTATTGTTCACGTTATTACTCGAAGAACGTCTAGCAAAGAGTGCTCCCTCAAGAGTAATTCAAGTAAATTCAGAAGGCCATCGTTTTAACGGATTAAATGAAAAAGATTTGTATTGGAAAAAAAGACTGTATACGGGTCTTCGTGGCTATGGGGCATCAAAAACAGCACAATTAATGAGTGTTTGGGAACTGTCGCCAAGGTTTTTAGAAAAGGGCATAACAATAAATGCCGTTCATCCAGGCGAAGTAAAAACAGCTATAGGAAAGAACAATGGGTGGCTATATAGATTTTTTTCAAAACATGTCACATCAAAGTTCTTAAAAGACCCTATAGTTTCAGGAGAAGCCATATACTATTTAGCAGCGTCAAAAGAAGTAAGTAATGAAAGCGGAAAATATTTTAACTTAACACATGAAGAAGTGCCTGCCAAGCATGCACGGAACAGAATTATTGGAAAAAAAGTGTTTGAAAAATCACTAAAAATGATTTCACCGTATCTATAAAAAAGAGGATTCAGAGCTTCGTCATGTATAGCTTTGAAAGACGTACATTCATAATTGCGATTAACGGTACTCATATCGTATCGCTAATACAAGGTTATTAAAGGAGAAAACCATGGAAAAGTACGATGTTGTTGTTGTGGGTGGGGGGATTGCAGGTCTTACATCTTGTGCCTATTTGTGTAGGGCGGGGTTAAGAGTACTCTTATGTGAAAAAGAAACAGAAGTTGGAGGCTTGGTAAAATCATTTACACAAAACGGTTTTACCTTTGACTGTGGAATTAGAGCCATAGAAGTGTCGACAGGTGTTCTTTCTATGCTAAAGGATTTAAATATTAACCTTGAGTTTTTAGATAATAATGTGACAACCGGAATTGGTGATAACATGATTGAAGTATGTAGCGAAGACAGCATAGATGATTATCAAAAGCTACTCATTTATACTTTTCCCGATGATGAAAAAGATATAAAGATTATAATTAAAGAAATAAAAAAAATTATGGAATACATGAATAATATGTATGAAGTAGATAACCCCCTTTTTCGAGACTTAAACGATCGAGACTATATTTTTAACGAGCTTTTGCCATGGATGTGGAAATTCTTTAAGAGTTTAAAAAAGTGTGATGAACTGCAGGTTCCTGTGTATGAATACCTTTTTAGGTATACTAAAAATCCAAAACTTGTTGACATGATAGGACAACACTTTTTTAAGGATAGCTCTGCTTTTTTTGCACTCAGTTATTTTAATATTCACTGCGATTATATGTATCCAAAAGGTGGTACAGGGAGTTTAACTCAGGCCCTTAAAAACTATATTATTTCAAATGGTGGAGTAATTCGTACGGGAACTTCAATACTATCTATCAATCCTGAAGTGAATGTTTTAGTAGATGGCAATGGAAATGACTATTCATATAAATCACTTATTTGGGCTTGCAATGCAAAGTCGCTATATTATTATACGGATACAAGTGTTATTAAAAATAAAAGAAAGCTACGCCGTATTAAAAAAAGAGGGGTAGAAATTGAAGCTCTTAGAGGAGGAGATTCAATTTTGTCACTTTATGCTATGGTCGATTTATCGCCTGAATATTTTAAAGACTATTGCAGTGCCCATTGTTTTTACACACCAAAAAAAGATGGTCTTTTAAGTATGGATTGTGATGAACAATGTGCACTTGAACTTAAAGATGAGGCAATGCTTCAATGGTGTAAGGAATACCTTGAAAAAACTACCTATGAAATTTCAATTCCTGTCTTACGAGATGAGAGTCTTGCTCCTAAGGGAAAAACAGGCCTAATAGTTAGTACGTTAATGAGTTATGATGTTGTAAAAAGGATAAAATATATTGGCTTATACGATGAGTTCAAAGATTTTATAACAAGAAATATTATTGATATACTTGAGTTTTATCTATTTCCAAATATTCATGAATTTATTGCCAAAACCTTTGTTGCAACACCGCTAACTATTCAACGTATAACGGGAAATTGCGATGGGGCTATAACAGGATGGGCTTTTACAAATAAGGTTATGCCATGTATCAACAAAACAATAAGCATTTCAAAGTCGTCACAAACAGCTATTCCAAATATTTTTCAAGCAGGGCAATGGTCGTTTAGTCCTTCGGGTCTTCCAACTGCAATAATTACTGGAAAACTCGCAAGCGACGCGGCTGTAAAATATATAAAAAAGAGGGAAAAGGAAGAGTCCGTCTGTGATGTTTTAAATTATCAGCTTCATATTTCACCTAAGCAAGCAGTGCTTAGGTAATAAAAAAGACCTTAGGAGCGCCGCTCGCTAAGGTCTTTTTTGTACTAAAATGTTATATTACATTGAAACGTTTGTTTCTACTGCATAAGAACTGAAGCCAGTATTACCTGAACCGTAACTAAATGAAACAGTTTCGCCTGCTTGAATATCGTTCGCATCAAATGTAAACACTGCACCATTGTTTAAGGCAATAGTTGTTTCAACAGCATTTATAACCATGTTTGTATAATTTGTTATTGTTCCAGAAAACCCTTCATCTCCATAGTCAAAACTTACAACAGTTTGGACACCATCTTCATTCATAACAAATGAATCAGAAATAGAAACTGCTTCTTTAGCTAAAAGCTCACCTTTTTCAAAAAGTCCATATTTTGGAGCGTTGTCAGAATCAATGCTTACCTTCCAGCCATTATTTAGAAGATCTTCTGCTTCAGAATTGCTAAGGTAAAACATAATAGGAGCAGAAGCGCCTGATGCAAACACTACAGTGTTTTCTTTTATCATTGTATCATGAAACTCAAGGTCACCAGGTGTGCCAAGTACAACACTTGCAATTTCAGCATCTTGTCCAGAAGTAACATGTAATTGGACCATTGAAAGATCTCCATTTGTAAGATTTCTTACTGTTCCTTCAATTGCATTTTTTTCGACATCAAGCGCTAAATCGATTGCAATGCCATCAATTACGCCTGCCCATGATTGACCCCCACCAATTACAGGGCTTGATGTAATTTCATTAGATCCTGATGCAAATACCATTCCAGCCATGCATGTTAATGCAAATGCTACTACCAATACTTTTTTTGTTAATTTCATAATTAACTCCTTTGTTTGTACCACCCTTTTGGTGGTGTATAAATTGAGGTTTTTTCCCTATAAACTAAAAACACCGTTTTCATTTTTATAGCTGATAAATATTGTTTATCAAACCTCTTTGTTACAACATTCATTGTATGAATATAATCTACACTACACTCATTACATGCTCATAACAGAAGTCTAAACAAAAGGTAAAAAAATATAACACAAATATAAACTTATTGATTAAGTATATCCACAGATTACGCAGATTTATAGGATTTCTACTAGAACATACCACTAAGATATTGTGTTAAAATGAAACTCTTTTGCGCTAAAAATATAAAATATTTTTGTTTGTAGCCATCTCGTGGTGAATCTGAGGGTAGTATAATACGCAATAGTTATAATCTGTGTAATCTGTGGATAGAACCTGACCAATCTTAGTGGCGTGTGATACCGAGTCCTATAGAGGAATTGAAAAGCGGTATCCGGCACCCCAGACTGTTTGGATAAATACAGGGTTAGAGCTATCTTTTTCTATTTTTTCACGTAGGCGATTTATGTGCACGGTAACGGTTGCAATATCCCCAAAAGTATCCTCTCCCCAAATCCTGTCAAATAATTTTTCGCGCGAAAAAACGGTGTCAGGGTTTGTTGCCATAAGAT
>CAYJMR010000132.1:0-5055 GCA_964371375.1 uncultured Treponemataceae bacterium | reverse complement strand
GGCTGCCATTTTTCGGGTGTTGTTTGCACGGCGAGTTCAAGGGCATTTAATAAACTTCGCGCATCGCCATTTGCCGTTTCTACAAGGTGCTCTAATGCGCCTTCTTCAAACTCCACATTCCAATTACCATAGCCCCTTTCTTTATCGCTAAGGGCAGCCTTTGCCGCATTGAATAAATCATCTTTTGTAAGGGCCTTTAATTGGAATACACGGCTTCTACTTACAAGGGCTTTATTTACTTCAAAAAAGGGATTTTCGGTCGTTGCACCTACAAGAATAATGGTACCATTTTCAACCCACGGCAAAAGGGCATCTTGTTGGCTTTTGTTCCATCTATGCACTTCGTCTACAAAGAGAATGGTACGTTTTTGATAGAGCTTTCGCTGCTCATCGGCGTGTGATATTGCCTCTCTGATATTTTGAACACCAGTTAATACAGCATTGAGAGTAACAAATATACTTTTAGTGTGATTTGCAATAACGCGAGCAAGCGTTGTTTTCCCAGTTCCGGGAGGGCCATAAAAAATAACGGATGTTAATTGGTCTGCAGAAATTGCACGACGTAAAAGTCTACCCTTTCCAACAATATGGTCTTGTCCAATATATTCATCTAGGGTACGAGGTCTCATACGAGAGGCAAGAGGTCCATCATTTGCTTTTGCTGTTTGACTATCGAACAAATCCATGGGATAAGTATAGCAGATTAATGTACAATGTACAATTAATAATGTATAATTATTTTATTTTTGAAGAAATTCTGAACAAAGTATAAAATAAAAAAATCACACAGCTTACCAGTATTCTTACTGGCTTAGCCATGTGCTCATTAAAAAAAATTATACATTACTTAGCCTTCTATGCTAACAATACTGGCAGTATTTGCGCTTTGAGCATATACAGAGCGAGTGTTGCGATATGGATTTTGAAAGTTTTGAATTTTGGTGCGAATTACGCTTAAATGTTCTTTAAGCGTAGTCCGATTTTTTTCATTTTGGACAAGAATTTTTTCTTGCAATCCAGAAAGATCTGCTTTTAATACAGGGATTTCTGCATCATCAGTATGTGTTGCCTTGTACATTTCTTCCATAGGCGTAATGACTTTCTGAAGCTTATTTATATTACCTAAAATATTTTGCTCAAGCTCAGTATGAGCCATTAGTTTTTCACTGTCACCTTCAATAATTGTAAATTCTTGCTTTTCAAGCACAGTTAAATATTCTTGGAACTTTTTTCGTTGTTCTAATAAAAGCTCTCGAAATCTTTTTAATATAAGAACTCTCTCATTAATCTCATCTTGCGTTAAGGTTGCATCTGACATATTTTACCCACTCACATTTAGAGCAACTTGTTGCTCAGCCATCATAGGACTATTAGCTACAATAACTCTCCAAGAATCACAAAGCTCTCCCATAAATTTATCAATTGCTTCTAATTTTTCATAATCATGACTCATACTTATATCCATTAATTCTTTATTAAAAAATCTATATAAAGACATAAGATTCTGAGCAATTTCTCCACCGTCTTCCATATTTAAAGAAACCATTAATTCTGTAATAATTTCTTGTGTTTTAACAACATGATTATGAAACTTCTCTATCGATTTTACAGGGAGTTTTTTATTTTCATCAAATAAGTGTAATGCGGCATTCATGTTTTGAACAGCTCCCTCATAGAGCATTACAATAAGTTTACCTTTGCTTGCTGTTTTTATACCTGTTTGCTTATACGCTGCATAAGGTTTTGTATACGCCATTAAAACACTCCTAGTAAGTACGATCAAAGACCGTAGGTTTGAACACCTATTATTTACTATTGCAATTGCAATATCCTCTATACAATTATCGGAGGATTTTATAAAGCTCTTAATAAGATTTTTTTACTTTTTATTAAAATTCACTCGACTAT
Source organism: uncultured Treponemataceae bacterium (assembly GCA_964371375.1). Taxonomy (GTDB): domain Bacteria; phylum Spirochaetota; class Spirochaetia; order Treponematales; family Treponemataceae; genus CAYJFX01. The sequence continues at coordinate 3,147 of CAYJMR010000132.1, read as the reverse complement.
TCTCGAGGAATTGAGTATATTAAAAGGAGTAGCTATATTTACTTAGCTTCGGAGGCACAATGAGCGATTCAAACAATAATGATGATAAAAAAAAGGATGATAATGATCCTTTTAACTTTTTTAAATTTTCAACAGAGCCAAACAAGGGTCCCAAAAACACGAAGCCAAAAATTCCTATCTGGGCAATTTTGGTTGCAATCTTTGTAGGCGTTACAGCGTTTAATTATTTATTCACATCTCAAGCAGATGATACAATAGAGTTTTCTCAATTCAAAGCCTTAATTGAACAAGGACAAATTGTCAGTGTTGAAATGGGTGAAACATATTTCATTGGCTATGGTCCTCAAACTACAGGATCATCACCAGATGCAGGCACACCTTCATATTTATTTTCTGCAAGCACTTCACAGAGGACAAGCTATAGAACAGTTGGTATTTTAACTGAAGACTTTTTAGTACTCCTTGATGAAAAGGGAATAACCTACGAAGCGGTGCGCCCTCAGAACAATATGCTTTTCCAATTTTTACTTAATTGGATAGTTCCTTTTGGATTACTATTTTTAATGTACCGCTTTATTTTTAAGAAAATGGGTGGCGGCATTGGTGGAAGCATTTTTTCAGCAGGACAAAGCAAGGCAGCCGCTGTTGAAGAAGGAAAAGTAACCACTCGATTTAATGATGTTGCTGGTGTTGATGAAGCCAAAGAAGAATTAGTCGAAGTTGTAGACTTCTTAAAATCACCTCAAAAATACACCGAAATTGGTGGTAAAATTCCAAAGGGTGTTCTACTCGTAGGCCCTCCAGGTACTGGTAAAACACTTCTTGCACGAGCTTGTGCTGGGGAAGCAGGCGTTCCGTTCTTTAGAATTTCAGGTTCTGAATTTGTTGAAATGTTTGTTGGTGTAGGGGCGAGCCGTGTACGAGACCTTTTTAAACAAGCCCGAGAAAAAGCACCATGTATTATTTTTATTGACGAATTAGATGCAATCGGAAAAAGCCGTGTAAACTCAATTGGCGGTGGCGGTAACGATGAGCGTGAACAAACTTTAAACCAATTACTCGTTGAAATGGACGGCTTTGATGCTACGAAGGGATTAATCCTCTTGGCTGCAACTAACCGCCCAGAAATTTTAGACCCTGCCCTTTTACGCCCTGGACGTTTTGACAGGCAAGTAAGTGTAGACCGCCCCGATGTTAAAGGCCGTGAAGCAATATTAAAAATCCATTCAAAAAATGTAAAAATGGGAAGCGATATTGATTTAAGTGCTATTGCAAGAACTACTTCAGGTATGGCAGGGGCAGACCTTGCTAACATTGTAAATGAAGCTGCAATTTTAGCCGTACGTGGTGGACGTAAACTCGTAAATATGGAAGACTTTAATGAAGCTGTTGAAAAGTCCATTGCTGGTTTACAAAAGAAGACAAAGGTTATAAAAGAATCAGAGCGAAAAATTGTTGCTTTCCACGAAACAGGGCACGCACTCGTTGCAGCATTTACCGAAGGGGCTGATCCCGTTCATAAAATATCAATTATTCCGCGAGGCATTGCAGCTCTTGGGTATACACTGCAACTACCTGAAGATGACCGCCATCTTATGACAAAAAGAGAACTCTATAATGAAATTGATGTACTCCTTGGTGGACGTGCTGCAGAACAAATTACGTTTGGTGAAGTTTCAACCGGTGCCGGTAACGATATTATGAGAGCAACAGATATTGCGCGAAGAATGCTTACCGACTACGGTATGAGCGAAAAGTTTCAAAATGTTATGCTATCTCAAAGAGGATCTGGATACGGTGCGGCTGAGCCACAATTGGTGCGCGAATATGCAGAAAGCACTCAACAGTACATTGATGAAGAACTTGCGCGCATTATGGATGAGCGCTACAAGCACGTACTTAAACTCTTAAAGTCTAAAAAGCAAGTAATGGATTATATATCAGAGCGGTTATTAGAAAAAGAAGTAATTGAGCAAGCCGAGTTTAACGAAATTGTTAGTGCAGAAGCGAATTTGGGTAAGAATTAATACATCTAAGCGCTAGGGATTCGAGAGCGGTATCCTTTTGGCTCTGCCAAAAGATACAAGCAAGAGCCCGACCCCGTAGAGGTTTGCTCGCGGCAAACCGTTCGGGGTAGCGCCCACAACACCTATAAAATAGTAACTCGTAATTATCCTAAATATTAAACTTAACCTTTTTGCCCTTAACGCCATAGTATTCGGCTCGGAGCTCTTTAACCTGCTCGTCTACAAGGTAGTCTTCAAAGTTCATCATTCGGTCAATAATACCATTTGGGGTAATTTCTACAATTCGATTTGCAACCGATGATATAAACTCGTGGTCATGGCTATTAAAAAGAATTACACCAGGGAATGCGGACAGTGCCTCATTGAGGGATGTAATTGCTTCGAGGTCTAAGTGGTTTGTTGGCTCGTCGAGGATGAGAACATTTGCACCTGATAACATAATTTTTGAAAGCATACAGCGAACCTTTTCGCCCCCCGACAAAACCTTTACCGGTTTTAGAGATTCATCACCTGAAAAAAGCATCCGTCCCAAAAAGCCTCGAACATATGCGTCGTCTTGCTCTGGTGAATACTGTCTAAGCCATTCTGTGATGTTCATATCATTTTTAAAGTACTCAGAGTTATCTATTGAGAGATATGCGTTTGAGCATGTTTGCCCCCAGTAGATGTCGCCTTCATCCGGCTTGATTGTTTCAGTTACAATGTCAAAAAGAGCCGACTTTGATTTATGTTCAACACCAACGAATGCAATTTTTTCGCCCTTGTTTACAGTAAGTGAAAAATTGTTTAGAAGTTTAATGCCTTCGCTTTCGTAGTTTAGATGCTCGACACGAAGGACATTGTTACCAATGTCTCTATCTGGCTTAAAGTTTACATATGGGAACTTACGGCTTGTAACGTGAAGTTCTTCGAGTGCAAGCTTATCGTAGATTTTTTTACGGCTTGTAGCTTGTTTACTTTTTGCAGCATTCGATGCGAACCTTTGAATAAACTCTCGTAAGTCCTTCATTTTTTCTTCGCGTTTTTTAGCTTGGTCTCTCGATTGGCGCTGCATAATTTGGCTCATTTGGTACCAGAAGTCGTAGTTACCTGCGAACTGGCTAATTTTTCCAAAGTCAAT
>CAYJMR010000131.1:0-5085 GCA_964371375.1 uncultured Treponemataceae bacterium | reverse complement strand
GATTTTTGCTATGCAGTTTATCTAGTAATTCATCATAGTCTCTAAAAGGCTTACTAACACTCATGTGCTCTCCTCAAAAAAAAGGCTCCCGCAGGAGCCTCTTCGATTGCAGGCTCGTAAGCAACTGCAATACAATCACAATATAAATTTACCCCATATATTCATTTTTGTCAAGTATAGGTTTAACAAATCAGGTCGGTTGTAAATTTATCGCAGTATTGTTATACTTCATACAAAGGAAAACCAAAATGAAAAAATTACTACTACTCTGTGCTTTTGCACTTTTATCAACAACAGTCTTTGCTGAAATTTTTTACCATGCTATGAATGGAAACTTAAACGGCGTTAAACGTGAAATTGAAAACGGTGAATCTGTTAATGCTCAAACACCGGATGGGCTAACACCGTTGATGTATGCGGCAGGAAGTGGATATTTTAATATTGTACGCTACCTTGTTGAAAAAGGGGCCGATGTAAACTTGCACGACTGGGAAAGTGAAAGTGCTCTTTTTTATGCGGTTGAAGGTGGATATGTTGAAATAGTCTATTATTTAATTGATAATGGTGCAAATATCTTAAAAATCAACGATGATGAAGAAACTCTTTTAATGAAAGCAGTGTATGCAGGAAACGAAGAGCTAGTTGAATATTTTTCCGATTCTGACATTAACCTTTATGCTACCGATTACTGGGGAGACAATGCCCTTGATATTGCAGAATATGAAGACTTTGATAAAATTGCAATGTATTTACAATCACTTGGGCTTGAATCTTCAAGTGGTAGTGCAAACATTGAAGTAGACCCTTTACTAGCTGCTGCAGAATTTAATGAAATTGAAGAAGCAAAAAATCTTTTAAAAAATGGTCACGATATAAATTTTCAAGATAGTAATGGAAAAACTGCCTTAATGGCTGCTGCAGGAGAAAACTTCACAGAAATGACACAGCTCCTTCTAGATAATGGTGCAGATATCCATGCAACAGACGGTGATGGCGACACAGCCTTAATGTGGGCTTCATATTATGGAGCAGAAGAGGTAGCAAAACTTTTAATCGAAAACGGGTCGGAAGTAGATTTTTCTAATTATTACGGTTACACTCCATTAATGCTCTTTGCAAAATCCAGCGGCAAAGATTTTTTACAATTTCTACTTGATAAAGAAAATAATTTAAATGCCCTAGACAGCGATGGCGACAATGCCCTTATTTGGGCTGCAAATGGTGGCAATATTGAAGTTGTTGAGTTTTTTCTAAGCTTAGGTTTAGATATAAATATGCGCAATAATTATGGAGGAACTGCTTTTATTGCTGCAGTTTATGCTGATGATGTAAACATGCTTACTTTTTTAGTTTCAAAAGGAGCTGATGTCTTTGTAGATGATATAGACGGGGACAACGCACTTGATATAGCGTATTTACGAGATGCAAGCTATGATGTTATAAAATACCTTGAAAGCTTAGGTCTTGAAACTTCTGAGGACGGTTATATTTCATACACTCCAGAGGTTGCTAAACTTTTTAGCGCTATTGACTTTCAAGAAATTAATACAATAACAATGCTTTTAGAAGATGGCGTCGATATTGAAGCACGCAATGATTATGACCAAACACCACTGATGGTTGCAGCAGAATATGGTTATATAAATGTTTTAGAATGTCTTTTGCAAAATGGAGCCGATATACACGCTGTTGATGAAAACGGCGATGATTCACTTATGTGGTCCTTTTGGATGGATAGTTATGATGCTGCTATGTTCTTAATTGAAAATGGTGCAAACCCAAACACAAAAAATAACTCAGAGTATACACCTTTAATGCTTGCTTCTTCATCCTCAGGTGCCAATGAAATAATTAAGTATTTATTAGAAAATGGGGCTGACCTTCATGCAGTCGATGAAGATGGAGACAATGCTCTTATGTGGGCTGTCTTAAATGGAAATAGTGAAAGCGTAGCATTATTACTAGAAAAAGGTTTAGATATTAGTTTTACAAACTATAGAGAAGAAACAACGTTAATATATGCCGTGCAGAGCGGAAGCATAGAAATGGTACAGTTTTTAATACAACAAGGTGCTGACCCTTATGCTAAAGATACTGAAGGAAGGAATGCCTTTGCTTGGGCTAGTATGCAAGAGGAAGAACAAATACATGAGTATTTATTAAAAGAAGCTCCTCTTCCCTTGCAAAATCTTTAATTCATAATTGCGTTTACAACCTCTTCTACTTCCATGTCGTAGTATAAGAGACCGTACATAACTGCTGCAGATAATACCTTTCGTCCATACTCACGAGTTTCGGCGAAAGGTATTTTTTCTAAAAAAAGTTCCGGAGTATCTAAGAGTTCTGGAAATTCTCTATTCCATCTTCTAACGTTTGTAATACCTGCGTTATACGCAAAAAGGGCTCTTAAAATTGAGTTATCTACGCCTTCTCTCGGAATTAGTTCATCAAAATAAAACATACCAAAATCTATATTTTGTCGGGCATTGTGTAAATCATAGTCTCTTACTTTCAACTTTCTCGCTACATCTCCTGCAGTTGTTGGCATCAATTGTGTTAAGCCTACTGCTCCAGCCCAAGACATAACATCATGATCAAAAAAACTTTCACTTCGCATTATTGCATATATTATTAACTCTTCTAGGTCATAAACTTCTGAAACTTGTGTTACATACTCTGTATAATATCTAGGGTATAGAAGCATCATGTCTTCTTTAGGTATATTTTTTTCACTTTGACTAAAGGCTTGCGAAGCTATCCGTAGCGATTCTGGATAAAAGTTGTTATCAAAATTATTTTCAATTGTGGGGTTGTTTTCAAGTGCAAGCTGTCTACTCAAAAGAATAGCTGTGTCTACGCTCACTAAGGTTGCGTTTTTTGCATACAAATCATAGGCCTCTTGTGCAAAACCTCGTTGCGCTAACTCTATTAAAATATATTCAAATTCTGCATCAAATACCTTTTCGTTTTTTTGTTCCCTTTTCAGTAAGTCATTTAATACACTGTTTGAAGGGATTTCTAACATCACAGAGGCCATCATTCTGTAATAGAGGCTACCATCTTGGGCATTATACGCAGTTTTTAAAGCTTCGGTAACAGCATTTTCTTTACTTTTTCCTTCTACGGTTACATAATTTTCATTTATAAGCAAGGCAGAAATATATGCATACTTTGATAAACTAACAGGCGAAATATGATTTTCTATAATTTCATAAAGTCCAAAAAAACCTTTGTAGTTTTCGTTATCTAAGAGTTGAAAAGCTAAGTCTTCCAAAAAGTCATCAAAGTAATACGGATCATTCCATGTAGAAGAAAAATCTTGTAATGCAGTTATAGCTGAGCGCGATGAAGTTTCTCTTGTAGCCGACAAATAATACCACAAAGCCGTATCATAATCTAATTCTTTAACAGCTGCTTTCATAGCATTTTCAAATGCAAACAGAGCATCACTTGTATATGCTCGCCCTGTCGTATCATATAATCTTCCAGCATAAAAATTACACATAAAAGCTTCTGTGCTTTTTTTAGGATAAGTATCAGCAGCTAACTCTAAAGTCCTTGCATAAAAAAGTTTATCATTTGCTCCGTATAATAAAGCCCTACCAACATTCGAAAGATATAAGGATTTTTGCTTTTCAAAGTATTTCGATGGATTTTCCGCATCAAAATCTTTTGAGTCAGCAATAGTTCGAACAGCCTTTCCATAGTCTCGTGTGTAAACAGCTTCTTTTATGGAAATAGTTTCCAATATCTTTTCTGATAAAGAGCTTTCGTTAGCATATGCCAAAAAAATTTCATCTGTAAAAAATAAATAGTGTTCTCGGGAGAAAGCGTTATTGTCTAACCATTCACTTATATTTAGCTCAATGTCACTTTTTTTTTGCTGTATCATTGATAAAAGCATATATCTATATAAAAAATTTTCATCGGCCTTGTAGTAAGTGATATTTTCGGTTTCACTTAAAAGTTTTTGCTTTGCCTTTTCGATAACTTGTTCAAATTCTTCGTCTTCGTATAAAAGTGGAATGAGTTTTTCTGTTGCAAAAGAAGCGCTAGCTACACCCTCTTTTTCGCTTGTTTGTGAGAACAACTTAATAGCGTTATCATAGCCTTCTTGGTTTAGGGCATCTAGGCCCTGAAAAAAGATTTCTGCGTTGTTTTCTTTTTCATTGCCAGATGCACACGCCACAATACTAAATATAAAGAGAAGGGCATAGAAAAATATAGGTACTCTATTCATTGCAATAATAAAACCGTTTATCTCGCAGGAATATCTATGTATGTACCTGAAATGATACGGTCTGGATTTGTTATATTATTTGCATCTGCAATAGTTCCATATAACCACGGATTTCTATAATATGTATCACTCAAATCCCAAAGAGTATCACCCCAAACTAATTGATATCTTATACTTTCTCCGAGGGAATCGGGGGCAGGTTCTGGTTTTACAGGTACAACTTCTTCTTCTTCAACAATCTCTATTGTGTTTTCTTCTGGTGTTGGAGGAGTCGGTACCTCATTGCCTGCTTGCATATCTTCTATTCTTTCTTGCTCAAAAACTTGCGGTGGCTCTACTGTTACTACATTGTTAACCACAGATGGATTTTCACCCGGCCAAGAACCAAAAGCAAAGGCAAGAATTACCGCTATAATGCAAATAATTGCGCATATTACACAGATAATCATTGCAATAGGATATTTTTTTCTTGAGCGTTTTTTTTGTATATCATCTTTAAGTTTTTTGTCATAAATAGGTGGCATAAATGACGTTGAACTATCATCTATTCTCTCTTGTTCACCATGCTCTGCATACTGTATGTTTTCTTGTTCGAGGCTATCAAAAGAAAAACTTTCGTCGGTTGATTCTGTATCAAAGCCATCTGAAAGAGACAAACTTTCTTCTCCAGAAGAAAAATCTGTGCTGTCACCACCTAAATCAAAATCTTCGTTAAAGTTAATTGAATCAGTTGGTGAAGAATCGCTTAAATCTAAGGAGTCCCCTGAAAATGTGTCGTCGCCTAAATCCATTGAATCCATTGCAAATGTATCATCGCCTAAATCCATTGAGTCTGTTGCAAACGT
>CAYJMR010000130.1:0-5102 GCA_964371375.1 uncultured Treponemataceae bacterium | reverse complement strand
GCATGTCCTTGGGCATGTCCTTGCGCCCGCCCTTCTGCTCTGCCTTCTTTTAAACCTTCTTGCCGTGCTTCATATCTCTCATAATCAAGGGCTGCAGCTTGTCCGTTTAGAAATATTTCTCTTTTTTCATATTCGCTTATTAAATCGCTATCAGATACAAAATATTCGTAGTCACCTACTGCTTTCTTAAACACTTCACCTCTCATTGCTATTGCTCCCTTTTCATTTTCAAAATCATCTGAGCCAAAATAGCTTAGCCACGTTTTTAGCTCGTCCTCTTTTATTGCCTTGTGCATCTTTGGTAGCTCCAAAAAATGTATCTCCAATTTATCGTTACTCACTTTTTTATTTTGCACGCAGTGTATCATATGTGATGTGTGTGCAAAGTCGATATTCTCAAACATTTTAAAATCAACTATGTTTATGCTTATTACTGGCATAAACCGTCTTTCTTCAATCCCGACCCCATTTTTAATTCTCTCTGCTCGGTATCCTCTTGCCCAATATTCTAACACACGGTCAAAAAAGGTTTTATTCCCGCACACTTGCACCTCAATAATTACCTTTTCGCCAGAACTCGTTATCGCTTTTACATCGACAATGGTTTCAGCTTCCGAAGAATGTTCTTTTAGGTTGTACGGATTTATTACCGTAACACTTGTAAACTCTTCTAGGTCATTGTCTCTCATTACTGCGTTTATAAAACTTAACAGCAAAGCTTCGTTTCCGCGTTGTCCAAGTAAATACCTCGCAAAATAATCATTCATGCGTGAAATTTCTTTTACACTCATATTTTACCCCTCTTTGAGGAATGTTTCAACCGCAAGAATTGCGATTTACAGAAAACTTCTGTACATTATATTATTAGTATTTTTTGTAAAAAAATTGTGCGTTTTAAGAATTTATGAAGATTATTTTGTAAATTTATGTACCTTTATAACTGTAGAAGCTTTTATTTTTGCTTCTTCTTCTAATATTGCAAATGTCGTAAAAATGCGATATAGTTATTCTAATGAACATTGTTCTATTTTCAAAAAGCGATAACTCTTTTTTTCCTCTTGCCGATGAGCGTGCAAAGCACATACTTACCATTTTAAAAAAAAATGTTGGCGAAACTTTTGAAGCTGGAATTGAAAATGGACAAGCAGGAACTGCAATTATTTCAGCAATAGACAATCAGGGAATTCACTTTGATTTTGAGCCAACAACAGACGGACGGCCCCTTTTCCCAATTGAGCTAATTGTGGGCTTTGTTCGCCCCATTCAACTAAAAAGGCTTTTTAGAGATGTAGCAAGCCTTGGAGTTAAAAAACTACACCTTGTTGGAACAGAGCTTGGCGAAAAGTCCTACATGGAATCGAAGGTTGTTGAAAGAGGCACTGCCTACCAAGCGCTAAAAGATGGGGCTATACAGGCAAAAAGTACCCATGTAACAGAACTTGTTGTACACTCCTCTTTGCAGGAATGTTTAAACAAACTACATATTCAACAAAATGATGTAAGTATCTGTCTTGATAACATAGAAGCTAATACAAGCCTCTTTAACCATCTTATAGAAAAAAAGGTAACGCCACAGAATATATTTGCTTCAATAGGTAGCGAAAGGGGCTGGAGCGCTAATGAGCGAAAATTATTTAAACAACACAATTTTGAGCTTTGTAGCATGGGTAAAAGAGTTTTACGAACCGAAACAGCAACAACTGTTGCACTGAGCATCATACTACAATCAATGGGAGAATTATAATGAATCAAGATAGAGTAAAAGAAATACTGTTAGACATAAAAAACACAGAGCTTGACTTTACGCTCATTTTTACTGGAAAAGAAAGCAAACGCGTAAATGGACTATATAAACCTGACACTTACGAAATTCTTTTGCACAATAAAAACTTTACAACAGACAACCAACTTGTATATACCGCTATTCATGAATATGCTCATCACATAATGAACGAAAAAAAATTAAACCAAAGTGCAGGACTCGAGCACCTAAAAGGGAGAGCCCACACAATTGATTTTTGGGCTATTTTTCATGAACTTTTAGACATAGCAGAAGAAAAAGGCTATTACGTAATGGGCTTAGAAGAAAGCCCAGAGCTTGCAGAAATAACGGAAGACATTCGAAAAAATTATCTTGAAAAAAATGGTATCCTAATGCAAGAATTTGGAAAACTTCTTGCAAAGGCTCATCAACTTTGTATTGAATCAAACATTCGTTACGAAGATTATATTGATCGCTGTTTAAAAATTCCACGCCTTGCGGCAAAAAACATAACAAAAGTTGGCTCGGTTAGCGTTGACCCATCTTTAGGTTTTGAAAACATGAAAATGATAGCCTCTATGGCTTCAGCAGATAAAAGAGCTCTGGCACAAGAACAGCTCCAACAAGGAAAAAGTCCCGATGCGGTGCGTTTTGCTATGAAAAAACCACAAGCCGACATAGACCCAAAAGAAAATTTAGAAAAAGAAAAAGTCCGCCTCGAAAAAACCATAACGCACCTTACAAGCAAACTTGAAATGGTGGAGGAAAAACTTGCAAATTTATAAAAATATCTTTTTACTTTTCTTTTTCACAACAACTCTTGCTTTTTCGCAAACTGCTACGCAACCAATACAAGCACCCGTTGCACCCACAATCACAGGCCCTTCAGTAACTGCCCCGACAATACCAAGCTTACAGATGAGTACCTTGCCTGATAATGCCACCGTGAAAACAACTACCGATGCAACAAAATCAAACCCTCAATCTCTTCCATCAGAGCTATCTACAGATCTTACAGCAACAGCTCTTGAGACTCTTTCAGGTCTTTTTGGCGATGATACAGGAGCTTTTACGGATGATTCTCTTGCAGGCCTTGGCAGCTTTTCTTCCCTAGGAGACTTATCAACCCTTTTAAATCAAGAACTTACTACAACCGACGACCCAACAACCATCGCCCTTTTGCAAGAAATTCTCTTAAAGCTTACTGAACTCGAAGCAAAGATAGATAACCTTGAGGCTAACCAAACAAGCACAAAGGAAGCACATAATGAACAATAATCTTCTTCTCCAAGGCCTTGAACAAATAGGGTTTTCACAACAAAAAATACAAGCCAGCATTGATAAGCTCGAAATGTATGCCAGAGAGTTACAACAAGGCAATGACGAGTATGGCTTAACTGCTATCGTAGATTATGATGAGATTATTGTACGTCATATTTTAGACAGTCTTGTTGCCGTACCTCATTTATATAAATTGATAAAAGATACACAGGAAGCACGAAAAAAAACAGGAAGTGAAGCGCAGGGTCAACTTACAATCGCAGACATAGGATCTGGAGGAGGAATTCCTGGCATTCCTTTGTCCATAATGATGGATGACATAAACTTTGTTCTTGCTGAAAGAATGACAAAGAGGTGCAAATTTTTAAATTACTGCAAGCAAAAGCTCTCTTTAGACAATATAACGGTAGAAACAATTGAGGCTGAAAGAATAGAGCAAAAACGCTTTGATATAATCGTTTTTAGGGCTTTTAGACCATTAGAAAAAAAAATGACTCGTGTTCTTCTCAGAGTATTAAAAGAAGATGGCACCCTTGTTGCCTATAAAGCAAAAAAAGAAAAAATAAACGAGGAAATGTTGTCAATAAAGCAATGGATTCCAGAGTTTGAAACAATACCCCTTGAAGTTCCTTTTTTAGATGGACATGAAAGGCACCTAGTTGTTGTAAAAAAACTATAGATTTGCAGGCTTTGCGTGTGCCACTTTATTGAAAACTTTTAGCAAACCATCTTTGTCTATAAGATCAATAGGACGCCCCTCAACAAAGTTTTTCGTTTCTGTTGTATATGTTCCAGCAGTAATACAAATTCCTCTGCCTGCTTTTAAGTCGCGGATTCTTCCGTGAAAGTCTCTAATAATAAAGTCTCCTGTTGCACCAGTATTTCTATAAAACCTAAACACAACAAAATCTTCCCATTTTACCGTTTCTATTTCGGTTTGAATTTCTACAACATCTGGTTTTGCATCAAGTGCAATAATTCTTACATGCGCTTTAGCATAATAAGAGTTTACTATTTTTCGACATAGCGCCAAAAAATCACTGCTTCCTGCAACTAAATACGTTTGCAAACTTGAGTTTTGACTCATTTCTTGATAACGTGCAATAAGAGTATTAACATCCTTATAATTAAGGTTTACTGCTTTAATTTCTTTTAACAAGGTTAATGCTCTTGATATATTATTTATGCTAATATTTGTTTGCGCTAAATTGTATCGAATATTATTTAAAATATCTGTAGGAGCACCTTCGTGCTTTAAGCCAATTTCAAAATCTTTTATTGCTTTTTCTGTTTGTTTTTTTGAGCTATGATACAATCCCGAAAACAAGCATGCTCTTGCCCCATACTCAGGATCTGCTCTTAAATGTAAAAATACCGGTATTGCTTTATCTTGTTTTCCACAATTATATAATGATTCTGCCATTGCAAAAAGTACGTTTTTCTTTTCTGGGTTTAAATCAAACGCTGTTTTTAAATGCGGAAAAGCTTTGCGATAATCTTGTTTTTCGTATAAAGCAAGTCCTAAATACTCGTGCACAGCAGGGTTTTCTTTGTTTAGAATAAAAGCTTTATTCAAAAGTGCCACTGCTTTATCAAACTGTCCACTTTTAAAAAAGGTTTGCCCTAGATAGAAATTTACATCGAAACTGTCTGGGTTTTCTTTCGCTGCTAGTGCAAAGTTTTTTAATGCATTTTCTAAGTCATCTGTTTGCAGCGCACAGACGCCTGCCTTAAAAGCGATATCTTTTATGTCTATATTTTGATGTAAAGGAGCTATTTCTAAGACCGTTTTAAGGAGCTCTAGTGATTTTCCCCACGCATTTTCTTGAAAATGAATTTCCGCAAGTGGAATTAATCCCCTTGGGTCTTTTGGGTCTTGTTTTAATCGTTTTTCTGCTTCTCGAATAATTACGTGTCGGCTTTTTTTGTTAGTCTTTTCTTTTCCTTCTGTTTTAGTGGAAGTCTTAATATACACACCCACTGCGCCCGCGATAACTATGCCTGCAATTATTATAGGAAAAATCATGTTCATTCTATCTATATTATGCCCATATTTATT
>CAYJMR010000129.1:0-5111 GCA_964371375.1 uncultured Treponemataceae bacterium | reverse complement strand
CACCTACAGAATATGGTGGGAAGTTGTAGTGTAAAATAAAGTGTTCGCTTCTGTCGCCATCGATATCATCATATACTTGTTCATCCATAGCTGTACCAAGTGTTGCAACAGCCAACGCTTGTGTTTCACCACGAGTAAACAATGCTGAACCGTGCGGTCGAGGAAGCACATCGATATCACAAGTAATTGCTCTAATATCTTCAGTTCCACGTCCATCAACGCGAAGGCCTTTATCCAAAATACTTTTTCTCAAAATATCATATTCCATATCTTCAAATAGTGCATGGAATAATTTTTTTTGCATATCGTCTTGTAATTGCTCTGCATATTTTTCTTGTAAAGATGTAAAAACTTCTTTAATTGCATCACGGCGTTCGTGCTTTCCTTTTACGAAACAAGCTGCTTCCATTTTAGGCATAGCTTCTGCGAGCATTGCATCTTTGTTTTCAAGTTCAATTACTACAGGAACTAAAGGAAGTTTTTCCTTACCTGCAATTTTTCGTAGCTCGTCTTGAAGATTACACATTGCAGTAATAAACTCTTGAGCTTTTTCAAGTGCACCAAGCATAAGTTCTTCAGAAACTTCATTTGAGCTACCTTCAACCATGGTAAAACCATCTTTAGTACCAGCTACTATAAGTTCAATTTCACTTTTTTCTTGTTGTTCATACGTAGGGTTAAGTACATATTCACCATTAACATAGCCTACACGTACACCAGCAACTGGCCCTGCAAAAGGAATGTCTGATATGTGAACTGCTGCAGAACTTGCAATAATTGATAAAATATCAGGTGGGTTTACTTGGTCAGTTGAAACACAAGTTGGAATTAACTGAATATCTCTACCAAACGCTTTGTCAAAAAGAGGACGCATTGGGCGATCAATAAGACGAGAAACAAGAATTTCTTTATCCTTTGGTCTACCTTCTCTCTTTACGAAACCACCAGGAATTTTCCCAGCAGCATAAAACTTTTCGTTATAATCAACAGTAAGAGGAACATAGTCTAAACCCTCTTGAGCTGATGATGAAGCACAAACAGTTGCAATAATTGCAGACCCTCCGAAACGAGCATATACTGTTCCGTTTGTTTGCTTTGCTATTTTTCCTGTTTCTAAAATGAGCTCTTCATCACCAATTTTATAACTTACTCTTTGAATCATATTTTCTCCGATAACTTCGCATAAGCGATGCGACCTATGTCGCTAAAGGCAGTTTGAATGTTGCAAACAAACTGCAAAATAAAAATATAGGGATGTGACTTCATCATCATCCCTTTAATACACAGTACTATTTACGTAGTCCGAGTTCTTTAATAAGAGCACGGTAGCTTTCGAGGTTAGTTCGTTGAAGATACTTTAACAATCTTCTTCTTTGACCAACTAACATGATAAGACCACGTGATGCACTCTTGTCTTTTTTGAACATTTTACAGTGCTCTGTTAATTGTTTAATACGTTCAGTTAATAAACCAATCTGAACTTTTGTGTTTCCGGTGTCTTTGTCGTTTGCACCGAGATTTGATACAACTGCTGTTGTTTTTTCTTTTGTAAGTGCCATTACTTACTCCTTATTTTTATTCCCTTTAGGTTACATGGTTTATCAGTTTAACCTACCTCATCAAAGGTAATTACGTCAAACTGTTTGTTTTCATACTTGATTGGAACACTCAGGCGAAGGTTGGTGTTATCCAAAATCAAAATAGTTGAAAACGAAATGTTGTTTTTTTGTAAAAAAAGATTTACAGTATATTCTCCATTTGGTGGCAACACTTGTAAAATATTTTTTCGTTCTATAACAATACAAGCATTAGATGATGTGTTAACAACATAATCTGTGTCTTGTATATCAAGCATATATGAAAACCCAAGCAAGTCTTTACACTTATCAAGCTTTCCTGCAACTACACATTGTCGCACTGCCGATGAACTTATGGTATGCATTGCAATATGAATGAGCGGTGCAAGAACAAAAGTAATTTTATTATCTTTTGCAAAAGATTCTATATGAGCAGTATCGGTCTCACCCTTATACCCACAACGAAAACCCTCTCCTACCGTTAGAAATTGCATAACACAGCGGTCAGTTAAGATACGTAAAAATGTAGCTCCCTCTATTTTACTGAAATTCTTAGAAAAGTCAATGACTACAACGAAGTCAAAGCCCCATTTTTCAAATGTTTTTAATTTTAGACGCAAGGTTGAAACATCACCGGGATAATTCTTCTTATCCTTTAACAATCTTGGTGAATGAGCAAAGGTTATAACACCCGATTGGATGCTGTTTTTTTTTGAACATTCAAGCACCCTATCGCAAAGAATTTTATGCCCGATATGAGGTCCATCAAAACCACCAATAGTTAGGGCAGAACCCGTAAAATAACGGTAACACGGAGAATTTTCAACATGCGAGTTTAATATATCATCCCAAGAAAAAACTTTCATAGTTTATAAAACCATAATATCATATGAGAACCTTATGGTCAATGCATCAACCTTTTAACTGCCCTTCAATAAGTTCTTCTGCTATTTGTCTTCTAGATTTTCTTGTCTTCATTGCTTGCTGTTCAATAAACTTATGAGCTTCTTCTTCTGACATAGAAAGTTGAGCTATAAGAATACACTTTGCCCTATCAACTATTCTAATTTCCTCAATTTTACTTTGTAGCGCAGAGTTCTTCTTTTGCATTGAAACCATCTTCTTAAAAAGAGCTTGTGCTGCCTTTAACGATACCCAAAAGGTAGTACGATCTAATGGTGTTGGAATAGTAATTACACCAAAAAGTTCTACACTTTCAGAAATTTCATCAAAGTGTTCTGTATCTACAATCATAAGTACTTGACTTGCACTTTTTTCGGCTAAATATTCTGCCAACTTTTCACCACTTTCATCAGGTAAAGGAGAATCTATAATATATACATCATAATCAATTTCTATAGTCATTAGACGTGCCAATTGCGCGGTAAACACTGAGGATATGTGTTCTACACCTGCACTTTGTAAAAGTTCGGTAACAAAGCTTATTGTTTTTTTAGAATTTGATACAATCAGAGCGCGTTCCATAATAATCCTTACGTTGTGCCCAATTCTTATATAACTGCAAAGTAGCTATTAGTATAAAACTCTTGTTTATCGCCTGCTTTTAAGAAAGCTTCTTGTTCTTTTCTTTTTTGTGCAACAAATTTTATAACAACATCTTCACCCAGTACTTCTTTTACAAAGCATGAGTTTTCGCACTTGTCTAAAGCATCTCCAAGGTTTGTTGGAAGCATAATTAATTCTTTTGTAATTGATTCATCTGCTTCGTATAAATCTTCATTTATTTCTTGAGGTAGTGCTAAAGCATTTTTAATACCGTACATACCTGCAGCAATTATGAGCGCAAAGCCAAGGTATGGATTCATTGCAGGATCTGGAGAGCGAAGTTCCATTCTAACCCTATGCCCATCAGCCGCGGGGATACGAATTAATTGAGATCTATTTTGGTGTGACCATGACACATATTTAGGTGCTTCAAATTGTCCAAAACGCTCGTATGAGTTTGTTAGTGGGTTTAAGAAGGCGGTAATTTCAGGTGCTTTTTCTAAGATTCCTGCAATAAAGCTTTCAGCTTCTTTTGAGTGCCCATCTTGAATATTCTTAAAAATATTTACACCATTCTTCGAAAGAGAAACATTTGTATGAACACCACTTCCACTGTTACCAATTAGTGGTTTTGGCATAAAGGATGCGAAGAGTCCGCTCCTTGTGGCAATTGTTCTAACAACAGTTTTAAGAGTTAAAAGGTTGTCCGCACATGAAAGAGCATGAGAAAAAATAAAGTCTATTTCATTTTGCCCCGGTCCTCGCTCATGATGTGAAGATTCGGGCTTTATTCCCATTTCTTCCAAGTATAAACAAATCTCACGGCGAACGTTTTCACCCTTATCGAGTGGGGCAATATCCATGTAGCCACCGTTGTCAAATGGTTGTAAGGTAGGATCTGAGTTTTCATCTGTTTTAAAAAGGTAAAACTCACACTCTGCCCCAATGTTGCAAATATAGCCTTCTTTTTCACACGATTCCATTACCTTTTTAAGGATACTTCGCGTATCGCAATTGTATGCCGTTCCATCAGGTTTTTTAATAGTACAATAAAAGCGCACAACCCTACCTTGCTGAGGTCTCCACGGTAAAATAGTAAGCGTTTCAGCCTCAGGGAATAAAAAGAGGTCTGACTCTACCACACCTGAAAACCCGTCGATAGCGCCACCATCAAAAGAGATACCGTTTGCAAAGGCACCCTCTAGTTCATGAGGCATTATGGAAATATTTTTTTGCCTTCCAAATAGGTCACAAAAAGCGAGGCGTATAAATTTAACATCGTTTTCTATCACAAATTCTAATACTTCTTTTACTGTACTATTCATATTTTTTCCTTTAACTACACTATATCATAGACTTGGTATTTCTTCAAGGTTTGGCATTTTCCCTCAGAGAAATCAACTTTTGGCCGCGCGATACTAGCCGCAGATATTCAGGATTAAACAGGGTAGTGATTCATATGCACTAAAAGAAAAAACCATCCTTCACATCCTGTTCATCTGTGGCTAAATTTAATTAGATATTCAAAATTTATTTTAGTGCTTACCAGTAGATGCGACAAGCCAGGGGCGGACATGGCTTGCCATGTCCCTACAATCTCCAACACTGTAACAAAAAATTGTAAATTATACATTGTACATTACAAACTACTATATCCCATTAAAAATGTATCAACTTCTCGGGCAACATCTCTTCCTTCTCGAAGGCCCCACACAACAAGGCTTTGACCTCGTCTCATATCCCCTGCAGAAAACACTTTTTCATTGTTTGTTTTAAAAGCCTTAGTAGCTACGTTTCCTCTATTGTCTACTTCGACACCAAAGGCATCAGTTACATAGTTTTCACAGCCTAAAAATCCTGCTGCAATGAGTACTACATCTACTTCTACATAGAACTCCTCACCGGTTGGAACCATCATCATCCTACCACTTGCTTCATCTTTTTTTGATTCAAGCTTACTAACCATTGCACCCTTTACGTTTCCATCTTTATCAAGGTCAAAGTATTTTACCGTTGTTTGGTACAATC
>CAYJMR010000128.1:0-5122 GCA_964371375.1 uncultured Treponemataceae bacterium | reverse complement strand
CCATACCAAATGCGTTTGCATCAGCATCAGCGTTTGAACCAAGTCTGTTTGTTCCATGAATACCACCTGTTACTTCACCTGCAGCAAAGAAACCAGGAATAATATTTCCATTTGTATCTAATACTTCAGCATTAGGAGTAATTGTAATACCACCCATTGTGTGGTGAACTGATGGCCATTGTGGAATTGCATAATATGGACCTTCTTCGATTTTTACCATTGAAGTTGCCATTACTTTTCCAAATTCAGGGTCATTTTGACTATCAATATAACTATTGTGGTTTGCAATTGTTTTTTCAATAGTTGCACCATCAATACTTATTGTTTTACCTTGATATTGTTGTGCATTAATGTTTTCAGCCAATTCTTCGTATGTAGCCCCTTGAATAATTCTTCCAGTATCTAAACCTTTTTGAATATCTGAATCAGGAACCCATGATGCAAGCTTTCTGTTAAAGATAGAGAAAGTTGTTGTTCCACCTGTTGCAACAGCAGCATCAGAACAAACGTCTCTTCTTTCGCCTTCATTTACATATCGATTTCCATCTTCATCAACATATACGATACCATAACTAGGTCCTGTAAAAGGAATAACTGCTACTGTATCTAAAACACCATTATTTGGGTCTGCAAAAGGATATCTTTGGATGTATTGAAGATCTCGTGTACCTGCACCAAGTTCCATAGCCATAACAAGACCTTCACCAGTTGCACTAGGTGCATTAGTAGTAGGAATACCATCATCTAATTTAGGATCATAACCACTTCTCATTTCAACGTTTGCACCAAATCCACCTGTTGTAAGTACAACACCTTTTTCAGCTTTAATTGTTTTTAATCCATCTACAGTTGCTACTTGAATACCAACAACTGTACCATTGTCGTTAAAAATTTGAACAAGTTTTGTATTTGTTTGAATTTCTACACCAGCATCTTTTGCCATTTTTTCTTGAACTGTAACAATATCTTGTCCAATTGAGTTTTCAGTTACGTATGTTCTGAAACCGTAGTGTCCGCCTGGTCGAGCTAATGTTTCACGAACTTCCAATCCATTTTCTAATAATAGGTCAAAATACATTGGTGAACCATGAACCATAACTTCAACAAGTTCTCTTTGAGGAAGGTTGTCGCCACCAACAATTGTGTCTTCAATGTGTTGTTCTGCAGTATCAGGTTCAAGATTGAATTTTTCTTGAAAATCACCAGCAATTGAACTTGTATAAGCAGCATATTGCCCACCGTTAATTGCTGAGTTACCACCAATACGTGGCATTTTTTCGATAAGAACTGTTTCAGCTCCATTTACTTTTGCTGCGTGTGATGCAGCAAGTCCTGCAAAACCACCACCAACTACAACTACATCATATGTTTCGTCCCATGATGTAGGAACAGGATCGTTTGTTAAAGGTGCATTAAAAACGCCCCCTACAGAATTTCCAGCAATTTTATAGTTGTTTGCATCAAAACCTGCTTCAACAATTGCTTTTTCAACTGCTTCTAAAATAGCTTTACTTGAAACTGAAGCTCCTGCTACATAGTCTAATGCAATACTTTGATTGTCAACAATTGCTTGTGGAATTGTGTTAAGCGCAGGATCTGCGATACCTGCTGTTTCTTTGTGTTCTTTAATTGACACACTTTTGATTGTTTCGCCATCGAAAGTAA
Source organism: uncultured Treponemataceae bacterium (assembly GCA_964371375.1). GTDB lineage: Bacteria > Spirochaetota > Spirochaetia > Treponematales > Treponemataceae > CAYJFX01. The sequence goes on along the minus strand of CAYJMR010000128.1, from coordinate 3,457 downwards.
CTTCTACAGTCATTTCTCCACCAAATCCGTTAGCCGTGGTTGATACTTTATTACCACCACATGCAACGAAAGAAAATGCTATTGCTACAAATAGAATAACACCTAAAACTTTTTTCATTAATATCTCCTAATTGAATTAAGTAGTAAGAATATAGCAAAATAAAATTACTTTGTCAATAAGTCCTTTTTTATCTATTTAAGAGTATTTTATGTAATAAAATCACTTGCGCTATACGAAATCTGGGTTTATAATTATTATATGAGTATAATTAATGTAACAAAAGAAAACTTCGATGAAGTAGTGTTAAAGTCAGAGAAACCTGTATTGGCTGACTTTTTTACACAGTGGTGCGGGGACTGTAAACGTATTACGCCTGCTTTAGATGCAATTGCACAAAAGAGAGCCGAGTCGCTAGTAGTTGCGAAAATTGATTGCGAAGCCGAACCTGGTTTAAAAGAAAAGTATGATGTCACAGCTTATCCTACTTTGTATGTTTTTAAGAACGGCATGCATGGTGAAAAGCTTATAGAACCGCCATCAAAAGCAGAAATTGATGCCTTCATTGACAGTCAACTTTAAGGAGAAAACTACATGATTTACGATACTATTATTATTGGCGGTGGTCCTGCAGGGTATACCGCAGCTTTATACTGCACACGTGCAGGTTTTTCAACTTTAGTACTTGAAAAACTTTCACCGGGTGGCCAAATGGCTACAACCGAAATTGTTGACAACTACCCAGGATTTGAAGAAGGTATAGATGGCTTTGAACTTGGTATGAAGATGAAAGCATGTGCTGATAGATTTGGCGCCAAAACAGAGCTCGTTGAGGTAACTTCTGTAGATTTTTGTGGAACAATAAAAAAGGTCACAACTAACGAAGGTGAGTTTGAGGGTAAAACTGTTATTATCGCAACTGGTGCCTCTGCCAGAAAATTGGGGTTACCTGAAGAAGACGGTTTACGTGGAAAAGGGGTTGCCTACTGTGCTACTTGCGATGGAATGCTTTTTAAGGGTAAAGAAGTTTGTGTAGTAGGTGGTGGAAACTCAGCTGTGGCAGATGCGCTCTATTTAGCAAAGATTTGTACAAAGGTTTCTCTTATACACCGACGTGATGAGCTTAGAGCAAGTCCTATTTATATGAAAGCACTTGAAAGTGAGGGAAATATTGACTTTGTATGGAACTCTAAAGTTGCAAAAATTAACAGTAGTGATGCAAGTGGAAGAGAACTTGTTTCAAGTGTTACGGTTGAAGATATTAAAACTGGTGCTAAAAAAGACATTTCTTGCCAAGGTGTTTTTATTACTGTTGGACGAAATCCAAATACCGAGATATTTAAAGACTTAATTCCTTTAGATGAGGCAGGCTACATAATTGCTGGTGAAGACTGTAAAACTAACATAGAAGGAGTTTTCGCCTGTGGAGATGTTCGCACAAAACTCTTACGCCAAATTATTAATGCTTGTGCTGATGGTGCAAATGCTTCACGCTACATTGAAGATTATTTGTTAACACACAGTGCTAATTAATAATAATTAATAATGCATAATGTTAAATCATTATGCATTGTAAATTATACATTGATAACATGATTCTCTCATCTCTTGCATTTTCCTCCTAAAATCACTATAATATATCAAATTAGAGAGGAAATACATGCACGCAATTGAATTAGAAAAAGTATATAATCCAAAAGATTTTGAAGATAGACTCTACGCCGAGTGGGAAAAGGGTGGCTGCTTTAAACCTGAAGCCTCAGATAATGGCGATAAAAATCAACAAACATTTACCGTAGTAATTCCACCACCAAACGTTACCGGTGTTTTGCACGCAGGGCACGCATTAAATAATACATTACAAGATATAGTGGTTCGCTACCACAGAATGAAAGGCGATAAAACACTTTGGGTTCCCGGTACAGACCATGCAGGTATTGCAACTCAAAATGTAGTAGAGCGAAAACTAAAGTCCGAAGGTACAAGTCGACGCGAACTTGGGCGCGATGAGTTTTTAAAACGAACATGGCAAGTAAAAGACGAACACCACGAAATTATTACAAAACAGTTAAAAAAGCTTGGTGCCTCTGTTGATTGGGATAGAGAGCGCTTTACTATGGATGAAGGGCTTTCAACGGCTGTTCGAGATGTATTTGTTACCTTGTATGAAAGAGGTCTTATATATAGAGGAAAGTACCTGGTAAACTGGTGTACATCTTGTGGAACAGCGCTTGCAGATGATGAAGTAGATCACACCGATAAAGATGGCTTTATGTACCATATTTTCTACGAGGTAGAAGATGGTTCAAAGTTAGAAATCGCAACGACTCGCCCTGAAACACTATTAGGCGATACTGCAGTTGCTGTACATCCCGAAGATGAGCGATACAAACACTTAATTGGAAAAAATGTAAAACTTCCATTAACAGATAAGTTAATTCCTATTATAGCTGACACCTATGTAGAAAGAGAGTTTGGTACTGGTGTTGTAAAAATTACCCCAGGCCACGATAACAATGACTGGGAAGTAGGGAAGAGACACGACCTTCCAGTAATTAATATTTTAACTCCAGACGGAAAACTCAACGAAGAAGTTCCTGCAAAATATCAAGGCTTAAATACAAAAGAAGCGAGAAAGGCAGTTATTGCAGATCTTACAGAACAAGGCCTTTATAAAGAAGAAAAGAAAATTAATCACTCAGTTGGACACTGTTATAGATGTGACACTGTAGTTGAACCATATCTAAGCGAGCAATGGTTTGTAAAAATGAAACCTTTAGCAGAAAAAGCTGTAAAAGCATGGAAGCAAGGAGAAATAATTTTCTATCCAAAAAAATGGGAAAATACGTATTCACACTGGATGGAAAATATTAGAGACTGGTGTATAAGTCGCCAACTATGGTGGGGGCACAGAATACCCGTTTGGTACTGTGAAACTTGTGGTGAAATGACAGTATCTAGGGATGATATAACTACTTGTCCAAAATGCGGCGCAACAGGTGATAAACTTACACAAGATAACGACGTATTAGACACATGGTTTTCAAGTTGGCTTTGGCCATTTTCAACACTCGGTTGGCCTGAAAACACTATCGACTTACAAACATTTTATCCTACTACCGCACTAATTACTGCCTACGATATTATATTCTTTTGGGTAAGTAGAATGATTATGGCTGGTTTAGAGTTTACAGGGGAAGTGCCATTTAGAGACATATATATTCATGGCCTTCTGAGAGATAAAAAAGGCCGCAAAATGAGTAAATCGCTTGGAAACGGTATTGACCCTCTAGAAATAATTGACGAATATGGAGCAGACTCACTCAAGTTCTCTCTTGCATTTATGTGTGCTCAAGGTCAAGATATCTTACTCGATAAAGAGTCATTTAAAATGGGTAGCCGCTTTGCAAATAAAATATGGAATGCAAGTAGATATATTCTTGGAAATTTAGAAGGCCG
>CAYJMR010000127.1:0-5263 GCA_964371375.1 uncultured Treponemataceae bacterium | reverse complement strand
TTAATGCCCTTGTTGGAGATAGAGCAATCCTAGACGTTATTGGTTCTGAGCGTATCGCAATTGAAGTTGCAGCAATGGAACAAATGAACGCACGCTTTGACCAACTCGGACTCGGAATAGATATCAATGCAGTACTATTACAAAACATAGTACCACCGGCAAGCGTTCAAGATGCTTTTGAAGATGTAAACCGTGCTCAACAAGATGCAGAACGCTTCATCAACGAAGGAAAAGAAGCATACAATAAAGAAATACCACTTGCACAAGGTACTGCAGACCAACAAATACAGGTTGCAGAAGGGTATGCAATTGAACGCGTAAACCAAGCTCAAGGGGATGTTGCACGATTCAACTCAATTTATGAAGAATACAGAACAGCTCCTCAAGTTACTCGCGACAGACTCTACCTTGAAACAATGGAAAGTGTTTTAGGATCGAGAGAAAATGCAACGCTCATCGACGGCGAACTTGATAACGTGCTTCCAGTAAAAACACTTACTGGCCAAACTGCAACTGGAGGGACAAACTAATGAAAGTAATGAATAACAAAAAACTATATGTAACACTTGGAGCAATAGCTCTCGCCATAATAATCTTTTTAATGATGGGTCCTCTTTACATAGTTAATGAAGGAACACAAGTTGTTGTTACACGATTCGGACAAATTGTAAACACAAGAACAGATTCAGGCCTTTATATAAAAGTTCCATTTATCGACGTTGTTACAACATATCCAAAACTTATCCTTTCTCTCGACGGAGACGCACAGCGCATTCCAACAAGTGAAAATCAGTTTATTATTGTAGACACTACAAGCCGATGGCGAATCGAAGACCCAAAACTATTTTACCAATCATTTGGAAATTTAGAAGCCGCAATAGTGAGAATTAGCGATATAATAAACTCGTCAACTCGAACAATTATTACCCAAAACTCATTAAGCGAAGTGGTACGATCTTCTAACATTATAAACGAAAGAAGTACCCAACTCATTGGAGCTTCTGAACTCCTCGAGGAGGTAGCAGAAGAACTTATCCAAGCAACAGAAGAGACCCAAGAAAGCACAACCACCAATGCCGTCCTTCCAACAGTTGCAAAAGGAAGAGAACAACTAAGTATAGAAATGGCACAAGAAGCTCGAGAACTTGTAAGTGAGTACGGGGTTGAGCTTATTGATGTTGTGCTACGCCAAATTAAGTACTCAGACGAACTAACCGAAAGTGTGTACAATAGAATGATTACAGACCGCCAACAAGTTGCCCAAGAATACAGAGCAGCAGGTGAAGGTGAAAAAGCAATTTGGCTCGGACGCCTCGATAGAGAAAAAAAATCAATCGAATCAGCAGCTTATCGAATTGTACAAGAAATTCGAGGGGATGCAGACGCTGAAGCTAGCCAAATCTATGCAGACGCATACTCAAAAGACCCAGAGTTCTACTCATTTTACCGAAGTCTAGAATCCTACGAACAAACAATCCCAAAAATGGACACCACGTTCTCAACAAATATGGACTACTTCCAATATCTTTACGCACCTGATGGCCGGTAAAGACTAACAAACAACAACAACAATGTAGGGGCTTATTGCAATAAGCCCCTACATTGTTATACATAAACGCTTCAAAATCAAGGAACTGACATGCAATCGAAACAAAATATCATAACCATAAACGAAAATGGCCTTACCCTTAACACAGGACTTTCTTCAAGACAATTTGCTAATGCAAAAATGGGGCAATACGTTACAGAGCCAGGCATCATCGTCTCTATTCAAAATGGTGAAATTTCAACAGCAGAGTTTCGGTTTTTAGATACCCAGACAATCCCAAATGGAAAAGCGGATACCGTTGTTCTTTCAAATAATTCAGTAAAAGGAAAAACACTTTTAGAAATTATCGATGACAATAACACTGTAACATCTCTTAAAACTCTTGAGAATCTTTACACAATCATCGAGTGGAGTTTTTCACAAAACATAGAGCTTCCAAACTGTGGCCCCTTAGGAACGATTGTAACAGAAAATGGAATCCTTTTTTTACCCTTTGAACTTTTTGAAAGAAGCATCCTTTCACAAACCAAAGAAACTACATCTGTGTTATATGGATGCTGGACAAATACAGCACTAAACCACATTGACTCATGGCGATTTACTTTGAGCACCTACCTATATACATGTATATCTGGACAGAAACCATATCCAGAAACAGACAGAGAAAAAAGAGTAGAAGATTATTTTGATAACAACTTTATCCCTCTAAACCTTTTGATTCAGGTGAATGAAGATCTTTCACAAGCCATAAACCATAATCTTTCGCTTACAAACAAGGCACACCAAAGCATTAAGCCACAAAAACAAAAGTCACGTGTAAGTTCACTTGCCTCCAACATATTGGACACAACTAAAACAGGCGAAGCAAACTCACTTCCAATCCCTCTACCGCTACATAGCCTTACAATACAAAAAGCAAGCACACAAATATTACTAGAACAAGAACATTTTAAAATAAAAAAAACAAAAGAGCTTTCAAAAAAACGTTTTTTTAGAAAATATAAAACTCTTGTTGCCGTTGTTGGCGTTATAGTTGTTTTTGTAGGAATCTTTACAGTAAGTATTATTCAATCAAATCTTTCAAGGCCTACAACCGAAGGCATGACAGAAGCCCAAGTGGTACAAACATTTTATAATGCTGTAAACACTCTCGATTCAATGCTACTCGACAGCACAGGAGTATCAAGTGCTATTGGGGACTATTCAACTATGGTTTCAACCATTTTTGTCAGTGCAAAAATGAGAGAAGCCTATGAAAGAGTAGAGCCCTTCTTGCCGCCTGCCCAATGGATTGGAACAGATGATCCGACAAGCCTTTTTGTGTATGGCCTTTCTAATGTTTTAATTGAACAGCTCAGCAGCACACATGAAACTCCTCAAGAGGGAGATACAGCGACTTTTACCGTAAGCTTCAATACAATTGTTAATCAGGGATTAGAGAATTATGAAATAAGCCAATCTATCGACACTCTCACACTCACCTATGGACGAAAACACTGGCAAATCACAGAGTTAGTGAGTAATACAGAGCAAGTACCTGTAGACAGTGCAACATTTATTGAAGATGTAAATATAGTAAGAGAACTTATAAAAGAAGATAGCTCAATTCAACTCCATGAACAAGGTATACTACTTTCAGAAACTTTGCGCGAAAAGTATTTCTGGCTTCCATCAATCCAAGAGGTGAGAGCAAGTGCCGAACTTATACCTACGTATTTATTGGAAAGTAAAGAATAAAAAAAGAGACCTAAGAAAAGGTCTCTTTTACTAATGATTAATTTCCGCCAGGAACACCAAAACGATTAAATGGGTAGAACCGTAACACAGGGGTACCTAAAATATCATCCGTAGATATTTCTTGTGGAGAGAGATTTGAATCATAATACAAGGACCACGGGTCATATTCTGTAATTTTTGTTCGTGTGTAGTCATACGAATGTCTCATATCTAAAGAATTAAAACGGTTGTCTCCCATTACAAAAAAATGGTCCTTTTTTATGTATTGAGCATTACCATTTTCATCGTTGGGTGGAAAGACACTCATGTTTCTCATATCGTTAATGCTTAAAATATAATATGCCAAGTTTTGAGCCTCTTGCATAGTATCTAAGCGTTGTGTATCTTGTCTTTGCGCATTAGAGCTCACACCTTGTTCTAAAAGCTCAGCTGTTCTAAGCGCTAAGCGTCCAAAAGAAAGTTTTAACATTAGGTTTTGCTTAAACATGGCATCGGCGTAAATATCAGAGCTAACATACCCAGTCATAAAGGCCTCAGAAGGAACCGTTTCAACCCAATCTGTCATAAAGGATAAAAACCACTCAGCACCACCGTTCGAATAGTACAAATTTCTAATTAAATCATCACTTTGTGATAAAAAGCTGTATACCTGGAGAGCATTGTTATCTGAAAAACTATCTTCTCTAATCGTTCCTTGGCTTGCGTTATTGCGTCCTTTTATTTGAGCGAATCGCAAAGCTAAGTTTTCTGCTTCTTCTTGGGCATCTTGTAAATTAAGATTGCTTCTTGCAAGCTCAACATCGAGCATGATGTTGTACTCGTATTCATCCATTGGAACATATTGCACCTTATTCAAAATATCTTGACTTAAGCCGCCAACGTTCCATTCAGCCCAGAGAGCATCATCTTGCACGGGTATAAAAGTATCACTACCAGTTGTTCTACTATACAAAATACCGTCTTGCATAACAAGTTGCTCACCTTCAATACCGGTAATCCGCTTAACCAGTGGATCAGCTTTTAAGTTACCATCTTCATCTACATTTAAATTTACGGTTGTTAATGTAAGCATGTACACGAGTTGCGACACAAAGGTCCTTATTTCAGATTCTCTATCATCACTGTAATGGGGGTTACTGAATATGACAATGTCTCCCCTATCGTAGCTTTTCATTTCGGGGATTCCAACATCGCTTAATGGAAACTTAGGGCCCGCATCAAGTTTTAAACCTACAACCCTATCGCGAACTAAAAACTCACTCACCATCGATTCCGAAGGTATTTCATATAATTGAAAAATAAATATATTAATTAGCACCACTGTACATATTGCTTGTACAAATGCGTCTATCCAATCCAGAGCTTCAAAAATGACTTTTTTTACAATACTGCGCTCTTTTGTGGAAGTTTGACCTGCTGTTTCTTTAAGATCAGGGTTTTTTATATAAATTCGTTTTGGGTTTAAATAATACAAGGCACCGTGACTACTTACAAGCACAATCACCCATAAAAGAACTGTGATAATGTCATACCAATGAGCTGTGTCAAAAGCACCTGCCCGGCGAAACACAAAAGAGGCCAAAAGAATGTAGGGAAGGTATTGTAAGAGTTTAAAAACTATCGGTAATCGTTTAATATTAGACTTTCGAAAAACCTGAACATAACTTTCATAAAAAAGCCATGCAACAAATGCTAGGGAAAGAGGAAGCGCCAACAAAGAAATATCGGCACTAAACGTTATTTGAAACAAGCCAAAAATAAGGCTTGAAATTAGAGCCACCGCCATACATAAAAAAAGATTCTTATACATACTATGATTATATCAAAATCCAAGAAAAAAATCTAGACGATATACACAGACTCAAATCACCCTTTGCCCTACTTGACGAGAAGGCAGACTTTTGCTATTATATCAAAACACATGGGGGTGTAGCTCACCTGGCTAGAGCGCTTGCATGGCATGCAAGAGGTAAGGGG
>CAYJMR010000126.1:1452-5343 GCA_964371375.1 uncultured Treponemataceae bacterium | reverse complement strand
TATCGTCATTAAATGCTGTACAGATTTTTTCAAGCAAGTGTACTTGTGTTGGACGTTCTTCAAAAGAGTCAAACATATGTTCAAGGGGGCCGCCACTTGATATAAACTTACTCACTTCTTTGGGGTCGAGCTTTTTTATTTCGTCTTCTTCAATACTCATATCGTCTGTAAACATAAAGCTCTCCAGATAATAAAAAAGGCTGATTCATTTGAATCAGCCTTACATCTCCTAGGGGAATTGAACCCCTGTTGCCGGGATGAAAACCCGGTGTCCTAACCACTAGACGAAGGAGACTAGTTATTACTTTTAAGAATATATCATATTATAAAAAAAGTGTCAATAGGTTTACTACAAAAAAGAGAAATAATTATAAAAATATTTTCTTAACGAAAAATCTCAACCGGGATTTTTATTACAACCTTTTTTACCGCTCCTCCATTTCCTACTTTTGGCATGTGTAGGTCTTGTGGAAACAATATTGCAAAGTCGCCTTCTCGTAGCGTAACTAAAAAATTATCGCCGTTAAAAAAGGCAATATCCTTTTCTTCATTGTAGGCCTCTGCAATATCTGCTTCAAAAGCTATACCAATTTGCTCAACACCTGATACAATGTATTGCAAGTCTATATACTTTTTATGGTTTTCTAACCTACATTCACTGGCACATACGGTTGTGTACTCTTGCACTAAGGCAAAAATTCCATTACTTAAATCATACCTACCTTCTGCTTTTGAAGGGGCACTATGTAAAAAATCTACAACTTCAGTCATTTCCTTTGGGAAGTTGTAACACGCTACATTTTTAATGTTATCTAAAATCATATTTTTCTCCTGTATACTCAAAAATAATGTATAGAGGCTATTCATACATCTACACTCATTTTTTTGTACATATTTAAAGATTATCACACTTTACTTAAAATTGCAAGTTGATAAAAAAAGCAGTGTACAAAATGTATACTGCTTTTTGGTTTATTCTCTTGTGAGGCATCCTAGCCTCACTGCCTTTTATAATTTTTTCCCTGACTTTCTTCTCCATGCGTGGAGTGCGAGGCTTACTGCGATAACACCGTATGCTACGAATACGCGGAAGTATTCACCAATTTGAGCATTACCCATAAGTTGTGTACCTGCAACAGGAGAAAGAATAAACAATGTGTGAAACAGTATTATACCTAAGATTGCTTGCTTAGCATTTGCCTTTTGAACAGACGCACCACCTACTAAAAGGGCTGCAATAGAATATAATCCTACTTGATTATGTGAACCATAAGTAGACATTGTTCCGATATTTTGAATTGAAATAAGTTGTGCCCAACTTGCAAGTACTGTGGACATAATCATTGCAATTATTCGTATTTTGTTTACATTTAATCCTGCAGAAGTTGCAACATCTCTATTTTGACCAACTGTACGCATATTTTGGCCAAGTCTTGTATTCATAAACCAAGGAATAAACAAGCAAAGTCCTGCAATTAAAAGGAATGTAAGTACTGGTATATGTACTAGTTGAACTGCAGCATACACAGGCCCTACATAAGTTAAAGCATATGCTACAACTGAAATTGCAACCGCTACAATGTACTTTGAGTTTATTGAAAACTTTTCACCAGTTTTTCTTGACTTGAGTAAGTCAATTCCAGATCTCACTATACAATAAAGAACAACACATAAGCCACCTAGCTCAATTGCTTGTAGGAGAACAAGTCTTGGTTGTGACAAAAAGTCATTAACAATTGGTACAAAACTTAAGGCGAATGCCGCAGTAAGAGGTATACACTTTTTTAGTATTTGCTTCGCTTTTAGGTCAGTCTTTTTTATCATACGATAAGCAAGCGTTATTACAACAATTAATACCATAACAATTACTGCAAAGTAAAGAATATTTAGCATTGGCATATCATCAATGGCATACTTTAAGTTGTCTCTTAAGTTAATAGCATTTTTTACACCGATACCTGTTGAAATCATTAGTTCTGTATTTGCTATTGGTATAACACCACCAAGAATAAAGAGAAACAATAATTGATATAGCCCATCAGAAAAATAACCAGCAACCAATCCACCAATCATTTCAGTACCTTTCATACTGTTAAACAATTTTCCAATTAAAAATCCAAAGATTATTGCTAATACGCTAGAAATTGCAACACAAAAAAGGATTCCTTCAAAGCTTGAAAAACCAAAAAGAACAGCCATAAAGATTGATATTTGGGCAGCCATTGCTCCAAGAACAATACCGAAGTTAAGCCCTAAACCAGCAACAACTGGAATAAGTAAGCTCAATACCATAAACGTATTTCGCCCTATTCGAGTAAAAAGTTCAGGTAATAAAAATGTAAGTGTTGTATTTGCAGCAAAATAACAACCAATACATAAAACAACAAAGAGTACTGTTACATTATTTTTTGCAAAAAAAGTTTGCATGCTTTTTGTTAATGGGTTACTCATTTCTTTACACCACCCTTAGATTTACTCAAGGCATAGAGAATAATACCATTTGAGATTATTATACGTAAAATTTCTGATAAGTTTCCTTCTGGAATTATGAGGTTTGCTACAGGAAGCGCAACAGCTAAAATTCCTTGAAACAAAAATGTTCCCAAAAGAACGTTTGCAATTTTTGCCCTACCAATAGAAGCACCGCCAATTAATACTGATGCAACACAAGAGAATCCCATCATTTGAGGAGCATTATATAATTGTAAAAATCCAAAACTTTGTGCATAGAGTATAATACCAACCCCACCCAAAGCAGTTGAAATGGTAGTTCCCATAATTCTCATCTTATTTACATCTATACCCGCAGCCTTTGCATAATTTGGGTTACTCCCTGCCGCAGTCATCATAATACCTGTTCTACTCTTTGTAAATATATACATAAAAAAGCAAAATAAGAAAAAAGCTAGTAAAAGCCCTGTTGGTACATACATTCCACCAACCATTGTTTCAACACCATCAACAATTTTAGTTTCTGCGCCTATAGTAAAACCAAAAAAGTTATTCATTACAAAAGAAAAATCTTCTTCTAAGCTAATTGTGTTTCGAAGTCCTTCTCCTGCCAGAGGCCAAATTGAAGTTGGGCTTTTAAATGGTAAAATGAGCCACATTATATTCATCAGTGCTACAACTGAAAACCCTACGTAGGTTGAAACAGTCATTTCACTACCCTTCACTTGATTTAAAAGTAAACCATAAAGATAGCCAAAAACAGTTGAAATTATTAACCCGAGAATTACTGCAACACCAATGCTTAAAAAGGCGATTGCTTCAGGACTCGATAAGGCATCATAATAACCGTTACTTCTGAACTCAACAGAAATAAGAGCTCCAATAAGTCCACCTACAATACCAATAGTTACCCCAAAGTTAGGACCAATACCGCATTGAATAGCAGGTACCATGGCTAAAACTAAAATTCCATACATTCCCCAACGTCTAAGAACATCTCCAAGTAACACTAAAATATCCATTCCATACGCCGCTGCGGTAATCATTAGCACAAGGAAAAATGAAAATATGATTGTTCTTGGAAGTCCAAAGTCTTGGATTGATTTTTTTATCGCTTGAATCATCTTATGCACGTTCCTTTTTTTTAACTGAGCTCATAGCTAGACCAAAATCTGCATCTGAGTCATCCGGATTTAATATGCTAGAAATGACGCCATCTGAAACAATGGCAATTCTGTCACAAATACTGCGTAGCTCTACAAGCTCACTTGAAACCATTATTATAGTAATACCTTCTTCATCTCTTAGCTTTACTAGGTGTTCCATAATGAGTTTTTTTGCACCAATGTCTATACCTCGTGTCGGCTCAGAAACAATGAGAACCCTAGGTTTTAAACTTAATGCATTTGCTAAACATACCTTTTGTTGGTTTCCACCTGA
>CAYJMR010000126.1:0-1352 GCA_964371375.1 uncultured Treponemataceae bacterium | reverse complement strand
ACTAAAATTTATAGCTTTGCCAAAAACTTCTACAGAGCCAGTTGCAGGATATATACCCATTATTCCGTTTGGTATTCCAATCTTCCCTTGACCAGCAAGACCGCCAATACCAAAGATTTCACCTTTTTTTATCTCAAAATCAACACCCTTTACTTTTTCGCCAGGCATAGAAACAGTTAAATCTTTTACCCTAACAGCAACTTCTGCAGAGTTAAGATCTATTTCTTTTTTATTGTCAACAAGCTTTTCTATTTTTCTGCCAACCATAAGCTGAGCAATTTCTACAACATTGGTATCTTTAATAGCCTTTGTTTCTACTTCTTGGCCATCGCGTAAAATTGTCATTGTGTTTGCAACATCCATAACTTCAGATAAACGGTGGGTAATGAAAATAATTGCAATACCTTTAGAAGCAATTGTTTGCATTACTTCTAGAAGCTTTGTAGCTTCACTTTCAGTTAGTACAGCTGTAGGCTCATCAAAAACAAGCACTTTAATCGCTGTTTTATCTATTTCACGTGCAATTTCAACAAATTGCATATAACCAACAGGGAGACCCGCCACTTTACTGTATTCATCGATGTTCATACCAATTGAATCGAGTGATTCTTTTGCATCAGTATTAATTTGCTCCCAGTCAAGTTTTTCCAAACTTGCTCCAAAAACTCGACTTAATGCGGTAGGCACAGTAGGTTCCCGACCAATTTTTATGTTTTCTGCTACCGTAAAGCCAGGTATAAGCATAAATTCTTGATGAACCATTCCTATACCCGCTTTCATAGCATCGTTTGGTGAAGAAAAAGAAACATCCTCTCCATCAACTTTAACGCTACCATCAAAACCACCAGTTTGGTGAATGACTTTCATCCCAAAAAGTATGTTCATGAGCGTAGACTTCCCAGCTCCATTTTCACCAATAAGGGCAAATATTTCGCCTGGTTTAACGCGCAAAGAAACATTCTTTAAGACAGCATTATCACCGTACGATTTTGATATGTTTTCCATTTGTAATACATATTCAGATTTCAAAACAACATCATCCTTTTTTATTGTATGCTAGAAATTATCAAATAATTTCAAGATGTAATAGATTATTCATGTGAAAGTAACAATCACGAGATTTTCACTTATAGTAGAGCATTAATAAACACACATATATGCTTATTAAAACTATACTATAAAACACAAAGTACACAAATCGTAAAGAGTCTGTGTACCTTGTGTTACATAATTAATGCGTGTTAATTATTAGAAGTTATAGTAATCACACATGATCATGTAGAAGTTATCAATTGAACCTTCTGCATCTTCATAAAGTGAAAGTGTTGAACCATATTCACCTGATTGTGCAA
>CAYJMR010000125.1:0-5426 GCA_964371375.1 uncultured Treponemataceae bacterium | reverse complement strand
AGCAAGATTGAAGAATATTTATCACTATTTGGAGCAATTTGTATTGAAGGTCCCAAATGGTGTGGGAAAACATGGTCTTCATTATATAATAGCAAAAGTAGCATATTGCTCGGAAATCCGGATGGAAACTTTCAAAATAGAAATCTTGCAAAAGTATCGCCATCCTTGGTTTTAGAAGGCGATACACCAAGGCTCATTGATGAATGGCAAGAAGTTCCAGAGCTTTGGGACGCAGTTAGGCATAAGGTTGATCAAAAAAAAGTAAAAGGTCAGTTTATTTTAACCGGCTCTTCAACTCCTAATCATAAAGGAATCTTGCATAGTGGCGCCGGAAGAATAGGAAGGCTTACAATGAGAACAATGTCTTTGTATGAATCAGGCAATTCGAGTGGCAAGGTTTCATTACGTGACGTGTGTCTTGAAAAACTGACACCGGTTATGACGGGAGAAGTTGCATTACAAGACTTAGCAGAACTTATTGTACGAGGTGGCTGGCCAGGAAACTTGCAAACGCCAAAAGAACACATGTCGATATTGCCAAGTCAATATCTAGACGCAATTATTGAAGATGATGTATTTAGGGTAGATGGAATAAAACGAAATACTGAAAAAATGAAACTGCTTCTTCGCTCTCTTGCAAGAAATGAAAGCACAACTGCCACAAAAAAAACATTAAAAAATGATATAAAAGAAATTGATAATGAAGATATTGATGTTGAAACAGTTGCCTTGTACTTAGATATTTTTAAGAGGCTGTATATTTTAGACAACCTTGCGCCGTTTTCGTCAAACATTCGTTCTTCTATTCGTGTGAAACAGGCTGAAAAAAGGCATTTTTGTGATCCTTCTTTAGTGTGTGCTTTGTTAAAAATTACACCTGAGAAATTGATAGGCGACTTAGAAACGTTTGGATTTTTATTTGAATCCTTTTGCCATAGAGATTTAAAAATATATGCTGAATCCTTTGGAGGGTCAGTGTATCACTATCAAGACTATGAAAATAAAGAAATTGATGCGGTTATTGAATTGAGCGATGGTGATTGGTGCGCCTTTGAGATAAAACTTGGAGCAAACCAAATTGATAAAGCTGCAGAAAATTTAATACAAATCAAAGAACACTTTCAAAATATAGGGGCAAAGGAACCCAAAGTGTTAGCTATACTATGCGGTTTAGCAAATGCAGCGTATATCCGTGATGACGGAGTTTTTGTTATTCCTATTACTGCATTAAAAAATTAGAAAGTAATGTCATCCCGAGCGCAAGTCGAGGGATCTATTTACGCTCGGGATGACGTAGATTTATAAATAGCCGATGATGATTTTGAAAAAAGTTGCCCTCGGCTTTTTTGCGAGTGTCTGTGTCAGGACTTGTGCAACATTATAAAAATTGTGTAGAGGTAGTGATTATAATACCTTTTGTTTTGCTTTCTTTAACATAAGAATTGCACTTATTACATCTGCTACAAATATAAATTGTAGAACTCCAAATAGTAGTGCTTGCTTTAAGGAAAAGGCCTTGGTATCGTAGCAGCATTTGGAAGCCGATATACTTACTATTCCACTTAGAGTAATAGATAGTATGCATAAAATCCATGCTACTATTGTAAATCCGATAGTAAAAATTGTAAAAATACATATAAGCCCAAATATAAACATAAAAATATATGCTGGAATTGAAAGTGTTTTAATAAGCATATTCATGTGGCACATATCTAAAAAGTCACTTGGTCGTTTCAAATTACGCACACTCTGTATTATAGAATAAATGAAGGCAATAAACCAAAAGCAAAGTAGGGTAAAGAAAAGCAATAATCCATTGTTTTCAAATAAACTTTCCATTAAAAAACCGGTAAAGATAGATATAAAGCTAAAGGCAACGGTATATGGGAAGAGGACTATTATTATAATAAGAATTTTGTTCATAATCAAACCACTTTAGTTACAGTATATTGAAATTTGAAAAGAATTTCTAGTATGAGTGTGGCGTACGGATGCATGGCTAATACGGTATATTTAATTTTCTTTAGTTTTTTCTAAAATACCTAAAAAATTTTTAGTTTTGCTAAAAATAATTCTTGCTTTTTTCTGATTCTGTGGTATCATATAAGTATACAATGTTGGCGGTAACCTATGAGTTGGCGTCTCTTAGTTTACGGAGGAAATTTATGGAATCAAAACGTATTGTAATAGCACTCGGTGGAAATGCATTGGGTAATAACCTACATGAGCAAATGTTAGCAGTAAAAGAAACTGCAAAGGCAATTGCAGACCTTATAGAAGAGGGGCATCAAGTTGTTATCTCTCATGGGAATGGCCCGCAAGTTGGCATGATTTATCTTGCAATGCAAGAGTTTAAAGAACACCACCCTGACACTTCTGTTATCCCAATGTCTGTATGTGTTGGTATGAGTCAAGGGTACATTGGCTACGATATTCAAAATGCATTAAGAGAAGAGCTTTTAAACCGAAATATTAAAAAAAGTATTACATCACTTATTACACAGGTTGTAGTTGATGAAAATGATCCTGCCTTTAATAATCCAACAAAACCAATTGGTAAGTTTATGACTAAAGAAGAGGCAGATAAGCTTTTGGCTGAAGGATACACTGTAGTTGAAGATTCAGGGCGTGGATGGCGGCGTACGGTTGCTTCTCCAAAACCTCTTGATATTGTAGAAATTGATGCAATTAAAGTACTACTAGATGCAGGGCAAATTGCAGTTGCTTCTGGTGGTGGTGGCATCCCTGTTTCTAAAAATGGAAACCATTTAGCAGGGAAGGGTGCCGTGATTGATAAAGATTTTGCAAGTGCAAAAATGGCAGAACTTTTAGACGCAGATTATCTTATTATCCTAACTGCGGTTGAAAAAGTGTGCATAAATTTTGGAAAGCCTAATCAAGAAACACTTGATAACCTAACCTTAGAAAAAGCTCAAACCTATGTTGACGAAGGACACTTTGCACCTGGTAGTATGCTTCCAAAAGTGCAAGCTGGTATGCTTTTTGCTTCTTCAAAAAAAGGTAGAAGAACGCTTATTACACTTCTTGAAAAAGCTCGCGATGGTATAGCTGGTAAAACAGGAACCGTAATAGAGGGCTAGTACAAATGCTTTTAAGCAAAAAAAATGAGGCTCTAGGGCCTCATTTTTTTGTTAACTATTTTTCTAATTGAAATCTAGAAAGGTCATTACTCATATTTTTAGCAGTTTGTCCGTTTTGTGCCGCAATATCTTTTGCCCCGCCTGCTGCTTGAGAAACACTTTGAGTAGCTGTTTCAATTTCGTTCATAGCCTCATTAATTGTTCTTGTTACATCTGAAAGGATAGCCATTTCTGAAACAATTTCTTGACCACCTCTAAGCATTTCGGCAGATCCGTCTCTAACAGCACTTGTAGTTTCATTGATATGTTGCACGGCTGTTAATACTTCTGTGCTGCCCGAAGTTTGCTCTTGCATAGCATGCATAATAACATCTTCTTGATTTTTTACTGTTTTTGATAGTTCAAAAATAATATTAAATTGTTTTTGTACCTCTTGTGTGCTTTCAAAAACAGTATTTATAAGAGTTTGTAAGCGATGTAGTCTTTCTGTAATTGATTTACCTTGCATATTAGAGTCTTCTGCAAGTTTTCTAATCTCATCTGCAACAACGGCAAAACCTTTTCCAACCTCGCCTGCGTGAGCTGCTTCAATTGCGGCATTCATTGCAAGAAGGTTTGTTTGGCTTGCAATGCTTTGAATAACGGTACTTGCTTCAAAGAGGCCAGTTGACTCTTCTAAAATTTTACCTGAGTTTTCAACGGCTTCTTGAACTTTTTCTACACCCACTTCTGAAGCTGAACCAAGTTCTGTTACCGTGATTCCGTTCTTATCAAGAATGTCTGTAACAGAACGAATGTTTGCAACCATTTCTTCAACTGCTGCAGAAGATTCTGTTACACTTGAAGATTGGGACGCTATGTTTTCATCCAAGCTCTTTATACCATTCATAATTTGTAGTACCGTTGCATGTGCTTCTTCTACACCGGCAGATTGATTTTGCATTTGGTCTTTAACAGCATTAATAGAACGAGATATTTGCTCTAGTGCGCTTGCTGCTTCACTAACATTTCCAGCTAATCCTTCGGCGACTTGTTCTGATTCATTTGCAGAGCCTTTAAATTCTGAAAACAATTTTTTTGTTACTTGAAAAAATAGGTTTAGGTTGTTTGAAAGTAAGCCCATTTCATCTCGGCTATCAGCAGGAAAACTATCACGTGTATAATCATATGTTGCTAGTTCTTGAGTAAATACTTGCATGTTTTTTATTCTATAGCTAAGTTGTGCAATAAATAAGGCATAGTTTGCAATACCAAAAGCTAGGCTGAAAAGCGTTGTTGGCATACTAAATTGTATAAATATTTGTGTAGCGGTTAGTCCTTCGTGTGGAATAAAAAATGGAGATAAGATTAAGCAAGCAATTCCTGTCATGCACATAAAAGCGGTAATGATACCTTTTTGTAACATAGGTAGGGCGATATACTCCTTCATTAAAGGAACTCTTGAGCATGCCCATTTGTCATAAAAAAACAAATATGTAATACCAAAAAAATATGAAAAAATAAAATAATCGCCTACTAGTAGCATAAGTATTGAAATGCTGTGGACATCTATATTCATAGAACTGGCAATCAGATTTATTACAACCCAGTTAAAGATTGCAAAGAGAGTTGTTGACATCAGTACCCACATAGTATTTAACTTTGCGGCTTTGTTTACCGCATGCTTAGACTCCTCTGTTCCATCGTAAGAGCTAATAATATGTAATGTCTTAAAGTAAATGCCGAGATATAATATAGTATACCCCAATACAAATCCGATATATACTGGATTTGTTAGCATTATGACCTCAAAGTCTTCACCATAAACATCGGTTATTATACCTTGAATCCAAAATAGAACGAGAGGTAATAATAGTGCTAAAATTGCAAAAACCAATGATAGATTTTTACTTTTTTTGTCCTCTGCTTGTTTTGTTGTTGTTTCATCCATAACTACACTGCCTTTATATGAGAGTTTTACAATATATATTACTATATATTATAATTATAACATATATAGAAAATATTGAAAAGAAAGAAAAATTAAAATAATACATAAAGTTTATATTTTTTGAGCTTAATTTGTAGCAAAAAAAGAAAAATAATCAAAAATACTATAATATTTGTTTTTTGTTATAGCGCAATCAAACTGTCACTGTATTAATAATTACAGAAAAACCTTTATTTCTACTTGACAAAAATATACAATATCTATATAGTAGTAAGACATCTCATTTTCAATAGGCGGTATGCCTATGGACTGGTGTAAACATGCCTCTATAGCTCAGTCGGTAGAGCGCAACCATGGTAAGGTTGAGGTCATCAGTTCGATTCTGATTGGAGGCT
>CAYJMR010000124.1:1297-5472 GCA_964371375.1 uncultured Treponemataceae bacterium | reverse complement strand
GTTTACGCTATCTTTTGGCATTACTGTAATGGAATCAACTTCTTTTCCATTCACGCTTATGCTTTTTACGCCCTTTTCAATATGGTTTGGATTTTTTACCTCAATGGTAAAGGTAGCACCTCGCCACTTTCTTGTTGCCGTAAAGCCATCCCAGTCGGACGGAATGCATGGGTCAACAATCATAGTTTCAAAGCCAAAGCGAATCCCGGTTAAATATCTTGTAGCGGCAAAGTACGCCCAGCCTGCAGAACCGGTAAGCCAGGGGTGCCTTGCCCTACCATGGGCGGTGTGTTCTTTACCCATAATAAATTGGCAGTATGAATAAGGTTCTGCCTGTCTTATTTCTATAAGGTCATTTTGTCGTGCGGGGCAAAGGGCATCATAAAACTTCATTGCCCTGTTTCCGTTTCCAAGTTTTGCGTCTGCTACCCACGCCCACGGGTTTGGGTGGCTAAAAATAGCACCGTTTTCTTTTATTCCTTTGTAAACACGTGTAACAAAGCCTATGTCATCGTTTGGTGTTCCATACGAAGGCCCATTTAAGTGTATTCCCCATTCAGAATAAAGGTGTGAGTCAACAGAATCCATTGCCTTTTTCGCTCTTTCTCCTTTGGAAAGGCCAGAAACAACAGCCCATGTGTTAGACTCAAGATGAACCTTTCCTTCTTTGTCTTCACTCGTTCCAATTTTTTTACCATTTTTGGTAATACCTCGAATGTACCAGTCTTTATCCCAAAGATGCTTTTCACACGCATCAAATACATTTTGTGCTACAACACTATATTTTTCTATATCCTTGTTATTTTTAAGGTGCTTTGCAAGGTCTACAAACTCAACAAGTGCCCAGTAGTGCAAAAATGAAACAAGGGAGCTTTCACCGCCACCTAAGTTTAAGCAGTCGTTCCAGTCGGCACGCAAACCTTTGCAAATACCTGTTTGTCCAACTTGTTCAGTAGAAAAGTCAAGTATTTTTTGCATGTGCTCGTACACAGTCCCTTGTCCGCCATCGGCATAGCCCAAAACTTCATCCAAAAATGCATACTCTCCTGTTTCTTTTACATATTCAATAATTGACGGCACAAGCCAGAGGGCATCATCTGAGCATGTGTGTTCCAAACCGTGTACCAGACCTTCGCCTTTTGGGCTTGGCTTAACGGTAGGTGACACAAATGTTTCTTCTTTATAATTAGGGTCAAAGTGTTTTGGGTCAAAAAGATGGAGCCCATAGCCCGAAGTTGTTAAACCGCGCAAAAGCTCTACAATGCGTTGTTTACACTTTTCTGGGTTTGAATGCGGAACACACATGGCATCTTGCGCAGTATCTCTGTAGCCTAACCCCGTTCGCCCACCAACCTCAATAAATGAGGCAAAACGTGAAAAAATAATGTTAACTTCACTTTGATACAGATTCCATGTGTTAATCATGGTATCCATGTTTTTGTTTGGCGTGTCAATTTGTAGCTTCGAGCACTTTTCATCCCAAAATGCTTGTAATTCTGCAAAAGCCTTATCAACTTCTTTGAAATCTGAATATTGTTTTTTTGCCTTTAAACCTTCTTCTCTGTTTCCAACACCGAGCATAAACACAACACGTACTTCACCACCTTTTGGAATAGTAAAGGCTTTTTGTAAGGCTCCACAATGATTGTTTCCAAGCTCATAACTACCAGAAAGTTTTCCATTTTCAACACCTATTGGATTTGTTTCCGTTCGGTAATTTCCAATAAAACTGTCTCTTAAACAATCAAAACTATCTGGCTCAAAACTTGAGGCAAAAAAATGATACATCGACGGGTCGTAGAAATTATCAACTTCTATAATACCATCTTTGTAATCAGAGCCGGCGCAATATAAACTCATTTGAAAGTTTTGGTTATCAATTTCAATTAAGTTAAAAGAAAACTCACAGTAAGAAAAAAGCGAAATATTTCTATCTTTATCTGAATTATTTTTTATGGTAACATCCCAAAGTTCAACATTCTTTGAGCGTGGAATCATAATGGTTTGACTCGCCTCAAGACCAGAGTAATTGCACGTGTATTTTGAATATGAAAGACCATGTCGGCATTCATATTTTGCCTCTTCAAGACTTTTACCAACCGGTTGCCAAGAAACAGACCAATAATCTTTTGTGTCGTTGTCCCGAAGGTATACATAATGCCCTGGCCTATCCAATGGAACAGCATTAGCCCTAAAGCGTGTGATGCGGTGATTTTCAGGTGATTCATAAAAACTATATCCACCTGCATTTTGTGAAAGGACAGAGCCCATTTTTTCAGTTCCAATATAATTTGTCCACGAAACAGGAATGTCTACACGGTCAATTACATACTCACGTTTTTCATTATCAAAAAAACCATACTTCATAGTGCCTCCAAAAATCTGCTTACACTATATTATATCATTGATTTTCTAGTTTGCACAGTATTGTGTTTTTGCAAAACGAGCAAAATGGCAATATATTTAAATAATACCTAAAATAATCAGAATTTTGTAACATTCTTGTTTACAGATTGTTAATAAGGTGGTATCATTTAAATAGTTGAATGGTATATTATTTCAACTCTACAACTAAGTTTCTTGGTATAAGGTAGCTTTTTGTGGAAAAAAATTATTTAGGAGAAGTGAAAATGAAAAATTTCAAAACTTCATTGTTGATTGCTTTACTCATTTTGAGCGCAGTTAGTTTGGTTTTTGCCGGTGGTGGAGGCGACAGTGGTAAAACAGTATTAAACATCATGGGCTACGGAGATAATGCCGGTGCTGAAGGCCAAAGTTTTGTACGTATTGTAGAAGCTTTTGAAGCTGAAAATCCTGATATTGATGTTCAATATGAACTTCTATTTGACGATGCATATCACCAAAAAGTTGTTGCACGCTTAGCTTCAGGTGATGTACCAGATGTTGCGTACATGGGCTCAGATGCACGCTGGGGCGCTCCTTGGCAAGAAGCAGGACAACAAGTAGATATTACTCATCTTTTAGACACAAATAAATACGATTTGGCAAAATTTGGTGCTGCAGACAATGCTGACGGTGACTACTATTATGTACCACTCGGAATTGCAAACATCACAACTGTTGTGTTTGCCAACGTAGCGCTACTTGACGAACTTGGGCTTGACTTGCCAGAAACATATGCTGACATGAAAGCAATGGTTTCAGTAGCAAACAGAAACGGTATTGAAGTTCTCGGAACTCACGGTGCAGGTTCTTGGGTATGGGGCTCATGCGTTTATTCAACAATCGTAGCTCAATCAACTGGTATGGCTGATTTCCCACAAAAAGCTGTTGCTGGAGACGCAATGTTTACCGATGCAGGTTTTGTTGATGGTTTAGAATTCTTAGAAATGATGGTAGACGATGGCGTTCTTTCTCCTGAAAGTGTTCTTACCGATACAGGAACAGGTATTTCTAACTTTAACAATGGACAATACTTATTCTTTATGTCAGGTCAATGGGACGCAGGAAATATTTCTCCTGAACTACAAGAAACAATGGATATGATTGCTTTCCCAGAAATCCCTGGATCAAGAGGTCAAGTAGGTACAGTAGCAGCTGCAAAATCAGTTGGTTATGGTATTACAAAAGCTGCAATGGACAAAGGTGTTGAAAAAGCCGCAATGATGTGGATTGACTTCTTTAATAGTGAAGCTGAAACAGAACAACGCCTACGCGACGGTTCAATTTCAGGTGCACACTTAAAAGGTTATACACCACCAAGTGATATGCCTCGTATAGTAGCGCTTAAAGCAGAATTAGCTGGAAGCGCACCTATAACACAAGTTATTGATGCCTTCTTAACAGGTGCACCTAATGATGCATTAAATACAGGTATGCAACAAATTGTTAGTGGTTCAAAATCTCCACAACAAGTTGCAAATGAAGTTGAAGCTTTAGCTAGATAAAATTTGCAACCCTTAAAAGGGCTGCCTGAGGGCAGCCCTTTTTCCATTATTTGTATTTCGTTTTATAGTAATGTTGTACTTTATTATAAAAAGAGGTATAATGTGCCACTATATTACAAAATTTAGGAGTGCTTACATGAAAAAAAGTGACTACAAAGACTTTTCAACATTTTTGCTGTTTATTTTGCCTGGGGTTATTTTATACTTACTCATAGTGGCATATCCTATAGTGTACTCGGTTTTTTTAAGCTTTTCAGATTTCAATCC
>CAYJMR010000124.1:0-1197 GCA_964371375.1 uncultured Treponemataceae bacterium | reverse complement strand
ATGATGTTAGATCCAAATACTGCCATGGTTCCAATTGCGGTGGCATTAATTTGGATGTATACAGGGTTTTACATGATAATTTTTTTAGCAAACTTGCAAAAAATAGATGAAAGTATGATTGAAGCTGCAAAAATTGATGGAGCGACAGAACCACAAATTTTTACAAAAATTATTGTTCCTCTTTTGGCTGGAACTATTTTAGTTTCCTGTGTTCTTGCTATTGCAGGATCTTTAAAAGGGTTTGCTTTAATTTTTTCAATTACATCAGAAGGTATTACCCGAATGAATGCAGAAGTATTACCAATTTTTATGTATAGAACAGCTTTTCAAAATTATGTAAATCCACTTCGTTTTGCGTATGGTTCTGCAATTTCAAATACTGTTGTTGTTATTAGTGTTATCATGATTCTAGCTAGTAATTGGATTGGGCGAAAGCTTGGAACACACGAGGAGCATTAATATGAAATCTACTATGGTTACAGAAAAAACACTTACCTCAGCAATATGGTCTACTTATATTGCAAAGCCTTTATCGTATATTATTTTTATTGCATGGGCATGTATAACGTTGGTTCCTTTGGTTTGGATGACGTATTCTTCATTTAAAACAAATGAGGAATTGAGTATGGACATTTATGCGCTACCACACGCAATGTTTGATAATAAATATGATGAGTATGTTGTAGTTCCACCCCAATTAAACATCATGTATCCGGATGGTTTGTTGGAGGAATATGGATTAAAGGTTAGCCAAATAGATGAAATATCTGAAACATTATTAATTATTGAGTCTACAACAATGGCTCCAGGGCGACGATTGAAGTTGCATTTTTTTGACAAGGCAGAACTCATAGAACGAGGGTATGGTGATATTGCAAGCTTGCAAAATGGTGAGATGCTAACGGCTGATTTACTACCAAAAGACCATCAACGGGCCATGAACTGGAATACTATTTGGTGGAATTATAGTTCAGCATGGAAAAGAGGCGAATTAGGCTCAAAATTCTTAAATAGTATTTTATATACATTTGTTTCAACTGCTGCTGTAGTTGTTTTGGGACTCATGGTTGGATACGGAATTAGCAAGTTTAAGTATAAAAAAATTGCTGCAATTGTTGGAGCACTCATAGGGCTTGGATATCTTATTGATATAAATCAGGTAATAATTCCATTATTCCTTATGCTATCAAGTGTAAA
>CAYJMR010000123.1:0-5526 GCA_964371375.1 uncultured Treponemataceae bacterium | reverse complement strand
ATTTTTCACCGATTAGGTTAAAAAAAAGTTTTTCATTTACTTCAATTTTTGGCATAATTCCTCCGCGGCACAAGGGCACCGTATTGTAAGCAATTATATCAAAATTAAAGAGGTGTGTCTATATTTTTGCCAGGTGTGTCTTTCTTTACCTTGACAATTAGTCGTTTAAAGCCGATACTTTACATATGAAAAAAATCTTAATTGCAATGATATGCTTTTTACTAAGCACACACACAATATATTCACAAGTAAATGAAGAACCGACCATTGTATATGAGGGAATCGGCTCTTACTGGATGGTTGAACGGTCCGATTTGCGTAGATATGACAATGGTAGATATACCGGCCTTATGCAGAGAGAAGTTCGCTCTTTTGTACACCCTATAAGCGCCCCTTCACAAAGGGATTTAAAAGGTGACTCAATTCTTATAGCATCAAAAAATGCTGGTGTAGGCTCTTGGTTTGACGGAAGTTTTTTTGTTGCAGAGAAAACTTTGTCTAATCAAAGACAAACAGCGCTAGGTCTTGATGGCGCAATTCCAGCAACTTTTTTTATTTCCCCAGAAGGCACCCTCATTCCCATTGTTGACAACGGTTTTCCGACCTTTAGAAGTTTCCCTGCCTTCCCAAAAGAAACCTTAAAGCCCGGAGACACGTGGACGGCAGAATCCTTTCGGTCGGTTGATCCCTTAAACAAAGGTGTATACACAAAGCTTAAAATGAATGTTCAATATACTTTTGTAGGAGAAGAAGTTTATCTAGGTGAAGATGTTTTTAGAATTAAAGCAGAGTGGGCAACTCGTTACGGACAAACCTACTGGGATTTTGGTGGAGACCAAGATTTAAAACAAGCAAACGGCTCCCACAGAGCAAATATAATAGTGTTAAAAGACACAGGGGCTGCCATTCTTATCCAAGATACGGTTGATGAAACATTTGTGTATCACAACGGTCAAACGGTGCAATTTAGGGGAAGCATCAACCTTTTTACAGAGTTTCCTCCCGCAACAAATACAGAAGATGTATTGTCTTCTCTAGGAAAAATTGCAAGTATTGCCCCTGGAACAGGATTGGCTCAGAATAGTGCCTCAAAAGAATTTGGTAGCTCTTCTTCAAATGCAGGCTCTCTTGCCATGGGCAATAATCCTTCAAGTACAAATTCCTATACCTATGATGACATTGCAACAGAGAGTTTTTCTGCAAATGATTTACCATCTGCAAACAGACCCTCTTCGAATACAACAAACAATACGCAAAACAACCTTGGAGAAAACAATACCTCAAATGATAAGTCCGGACTTCCTCTTAGTCCACAAATTGCAACTAATAATATGATTGTTGAAGAAACCCCAGCGGGATTAAGACTATCGGTTAGAAATATTCAATTTTTGCCCGACAGTGCAGAGTTTTCTCCAAATGAATATGGCCGCTTAGACATGATAGCAGAAACACTTCTTTCTATACCCGATGCACAATTCTTAGTGGAAGGGCACAGTGCTTCAATCGGAAATCCGCGCGGAGAGCAACAGCTTTCAGTTGAGCGTTCACAAACAATTGTACAAGAATTGGTTAAGAGAGGAATTGCAGCTGATAGATTTATTACAACAGGATATGGTTCTGAACGCCCTATTGCATCAAATGAAACACCAGAGGGAAGAGAAGCAAATAGACGTGTTGAAATAACTATTTTGCAATAAAGAAATTCTGGCAGGAAGAGGGTCAAAGGGTTTGACAAAGCATAACTATCTCTATATAGTTTAAATATGAAAAAAAACAATAGCTTTTTTGTAAGCATAACCTCAAAAATATTGGTTTTTCTTTTACTTTTTATCATTACTGCCCTTTTGCCAATTATTTTACTATATCTAGGAGCCACCTTTTATACAATGGTGGCGGCTTTCATCATTGACACTATAGTTGTAACCTTGTTATATGGGGTTTTTGTTGCTCGTCCCATCAAACGTTTAAACCGATACCTTACAGATATTAGCAAAAACGACCTTAGTCCCCACTGTAATGTCGGTGTAACAACACCCGAAATCTGTAAGTCTGAAAGCCTCCTCAATAAAACAGTTTTAAGTAATCTAAACGAATTAGTAGAAAATGTAAAAGCAGCCATTGTTAATGCTCAAGACTCTTCAAATGTCTTTTTAACCGAAGTGCAAAAAGCAATTACAAATGCTTCTCGTATTTCGCTCGGTGCTGATTTTATTGGAAACCGTGTAGAAAACTTGGAAAGCTTACTTGAAGCATCGCTAGATGAAAACAATGTTGTACAAAACAACATTACTGAATACAGTAGCTTTATGGAAAACCAAGTGATATCAATTGCACAAACCGGCGAAATGATTGAAGAAATTACTTCTCGATTAAATGAGTTCATAGACGGGCTTGCCGAAAAAAAAGAGCGCTCACAACAACTTGGTATGCTCACACAAGAATCTGCTCATACTGTAAAGCAAACCATAGAAACTGTTACCAAAATAGCAGAGAATATTGGCATTATAAAAGACACCATAACCATAGTAGCATCTGTTGCAGCACAAACAAATCTTTTGGCAATGAATGCATCAATTGAAGCAGCTCATGCAGGAAGTGCTGGCCTCGGCTTTGCTGTTGTAGCTGAAGAAATACGTAGCCTTGCAGAAAAAACAGCTGTTCAAGTACACACAATAACCTCCTCTCTTGCAGGCATGACAGATTTAATAACAAAGGCTGTAGAACATACAAACCTTACTGGTATTGCTTTTGAAAAAATCAATACCGATGTTGCTGAGGTTGTAGAAATTTTTGATTCAGTCATCGCATACTATAGCGAACTTGGAGACAAAAACAACTCTATTCATAAAAGCTTCTTAAAAATAAATGAAACAGAAAATGAAATATCTGAGCGAATGAAAATAATTCAAACCAAGGTAGAGTCAAATGTAGAACACTTAGCTGGGATTCATGATAGCACCGAAAAAATTCGAGACATATTACAAAGAAACACCGAAGAAGCAATTCACCTAAGTCATGTTCAAGCACCAATCTATGCAAATGCAGTGTATAATGCAAAAAAACTAGAACAAATTAGAAAATTTATTGATGTTTTTCACTTGGCCGATACTCCATATGATATGTGGAACGCCGATAAAACAGAATTGCATGGTCTATTAAATGCCATTTTTGCCCATTTAGATTGGACAGTGCAACTCTTAGACTTTTTGCATGGTCGATCTGATGAGATTAGACCTTTTATTGCAGAAAAAACGACCGAATTTGCACATTGGCTTTATGGAAAAGAAGGCAAAGCCTGTTCTGACCATGCTTCATACATCAAAATTGTTGCCCATGATAAGGCAATCCATGAAAAAGCAAAACTCGTAGAAACCCTTATTCTTGCAAACAAAGAACAAGAGGCAACAATTGAATTTTCTGAACTATTAGAATACTCGCGCGAAATGGTTGTGCTTTTAAATGAGCTAAAAATTCATGTTATTAAGCGCTCTATTAATCCTGAAACAAAGCTTTACACAGATTCATACACTGAAGTTGACCCCGATTATAGCATCGGAAACTCAAAAACAACGGCCCTTCTTACAACCGACGAAAATTTTATAGATGAAATAGAAGTAATTGAAAAAGACCCAGAAGATGCTATCTTCATTGATGATGAGGTGGAAGAAGTAGAAGAGCTTGAAGAACCTGAAGAACTAGAAGCTGATGCAGCAGAAGAGATTTTTGTTGAAGAGCAGAAAGAAGATAAAGCATTTGAGCCCCTAGAAATTGCAGATGATGAAAAAAATGAAACCATTATAGAAATGGTAGAGCCAGAAGAGTCTATCTTTGATGACGAAGCCATAAATGCTATTGAAATCTTTGAAGACGATGACGAAGACGAACTTCTAAAAAGTTAACACTCCAGTGTTAAGCCATCATATGCAGGAAAAATGGAAACAGGGTCTTCTTTTGAATGGCCTTGTATCCATTTTTCAATTTGCACGTGAGAAAAATCATGACTAATATGGGTAAACCATGTAGTTTGTGCCCCTATTTTTTTTGCATAGCTTAAACTTTCAGAAAAGCAAAAGTGTGTTGAGTGCTCTTTTTCTCTTAAACTATCAATAACACAATGCTTTACACCTTTTATTATGTTTATTGATTCATCACTAATATAATTGCAATCGGTTACATAAGCAAACGACTCTTTTGTTTTTGTATCGGTAATTTTCCATCCACAGGCATTCAAGCAACCATGCTTGATGGGAACAGGCGTAATCGCTAAAACACCAATACACAGAGGGTTTTCAGGAGCAAAAACATCAGCACTCACTAGTTCTAAGTGCGGTTTTCCCCCTCCTTCTTTTGTAGGTGTGAACACATAGTCAAATCGTTTTTCAATATCATACAATGTTAAATCATTACTAAATATGCGTAAAGGATCTTTTGGAGGAGTATCTTTTTTTACTTTTTTAGGGTTCCATGTATGAGAAAAAATTCGCAAATCATCAAGTCCATGAACATGGTCTGCATGGGAGTGGGTAAGCAAAACGGCATCTGCTTTTTTTAAGCCAAAACGCAAAGCTTGAAGGCGAAACTCTGGGGAAACATCTATAATTATTGTTGTCCCATCACTTCCATATACAAAAGCACCTGTTCTGTTTCTGCTATCTCGAGGATCACTTGATTTACAAACTGCACACTCACAACCAATAACAGGAATTCCGTGGCTTGTACCCGTACCCGATAAAACTATTTTCACGTTATCTCTCTATTGGTTTGTGTACTGCTCTACAACTTCTTCTACATATTCAAGTTGAATATTTGCAGTTTTAAACATTTCTTCACTTTCTGCGCCTGCATGGTATTTTTTTTCGCACACAACACGTGTGATACCGCAGTTTATTATTAACATAGCACACGTTCTGCAAGGGGTCATTTTACAGTAGACCGTTGCACCCGCAAGAGGGATACCGTGGCGGGCAGCTTGGCAAATGGCATTTTGCTCTGCATGAACGGTTCGTACACAATGGTTTGTTTCGCTACCGTCTTCGTGAATCATTTTTTTCATTTGGTGGCCAACATCGTCACAATGAGGAAACCCAACGGGGGAGCCTACGTAACCAGTTACTAAAATTTGGTTATCCCGCGCTATAACACAGCCGGATTTTCCCCTGTCGCACGTTGCCCTTTTTGCAATGGTGCGCGCAACCTCCATAAAGTATTCATCCCATGTTGGTCTTTTTTCTTGATTATCCATTATTCACTCCTTTTTGTCCTTTATTTAAATGCTTTTTTTATTTGTTCTATTTCATCTCGTAACAAAGCTGCTTCTTCAAACTCTAATCTTTCGGCATGATCATGCATTTGTTTTTCCATAAATTTTAAAAGCTTTTTGCGCTGTCCTGGTATAAACATATTTGTTGCGTCCTTTATAACAGAAAGCTCTGTAAACACCGCTTCTTTTTTCTCTTCATTTTGGCGCACTAAAATGTCTTCTATGG
This sequence comes from uncultured Treponemataceae bacterium, assembly GCA_964371375.1. GTDB lineage: Bacteria > Spirochaetota > Spirochaetia > Treponematales > Treponemataceae > CAYJFX01. The sequence goes on along the minus strand of CAYJMR010000123.1, from coordinate 40 downwards.
CTTTTGCAACTGTCGCAGGTGTTATACCATGTTTTTTATT
>CAYJMR010000122.1:3961-5546 GCA_964371375.1 uncultured Treponemataceae bacterium | reverse complement strand
ACATTGTAAATTATACATTAACAACAGTGTTAAGTTATAGACATGCCTTTCATGCAGGCAATAAAGCAGATATTTTTAAACACTCAATTCTCACCTTACTTGTGTCACACTTTAAACAAAAAGAAACTCCTTTTACATACGTAGATACGCATGCTGGATGTGGGCGATACAATTTACAAGATTCTTGGGCGTTGAAAACCGGTGAAGCAAAAGAAGGCATAGAAACTTTTATAAAATGTGTAGATATAAATATGGCTCCTGAAGTATTGGTTCCATACATTGAACTTTGCATAAATTTGTTCAATAAAAATGAGTATGCAGGTTCTCCTGAACTCGTTAGGCACTTAGCACGAAAGCAAGACTCTCTTGTCCTGAGTGAACTACAAAAAGTGGACTATGACACCCTTAAGTACATTACGAAACGAGATGCACGCATTCATGTGCATAATCGCAACGGTTTTGAAATGCTCAAAGCTCTCCCCTTCCCTCAAAGAACCTTAGTATTAATTGATCCAAGTTATGAAACAGATGATGATTATACAAAAGTTAGTGAAGCTGTCCAGCATTTTAACAAAAAGTGCTCTACGGCAGTTATAGCTGTATGGTACCCATTGGTAAATAGGCGGGAAAGAGAAACCGAAATGTTAAAACGGGAGCTCTCTGAAGTTGTCGAATTAGAAGAAAAATTTTCTATTACAGAACATTGCTTTCGAGAAAAAGGAAACGAAGAGTTTGGCATGTATGGCTCTGGCATGGCTATAATCAACCCGCCTTGGTTATACGCAAAAGAAATTGACAATGTCAATTTCTTTTTGAACGGGCATTTATAATAATACTCAATGCGCTACCGGGCGACGCGGTATCCTTTTGCCAAAGGCAAAAGATACAAGCAAAGCACGGGACGGTCGAAGACCGAAGCGCCCAAAGCCCACCAACTACACCCTAACAATTATACATTATTAATTGTTAATTAGTTAAGAATCATCCTATCATTCACTGCGCCATCGTCCCCTGCACTTTCAAACTTTTTAAGAAGGTCAGCAACTTCAAGCTTTTTCTTTTCTTCGCCCTTTACATCGTAAATTATGCGACCTTCGTGCATCATAATAAGACGATTTCCATATTGAATAGCATGCCTCATGTTATGAGTAACCATAAAGCTTGTAAGTTTTTCTTCTGCAATAATTTCTTCTGTAAGCTCTAAAACTTTTTTTGCAGTTTTAGGATCGAGTGCAGCAGTGTGCTCATCCAAAAGAAGGAGCTTTGGTCTCTTTAGGGTTGCCATTAAAAGAGTAAGTGCTTGCCTCTGTCCACCTGATAAGAGCCCAACTTTAGAAGCCATTCTATCTTCTAAACCCAGATCTAGATGAGAAAGCCTTTCTTTATACATATCTTTTTCATCGTGACTTATACCCCACGAAAAATCACGCCTCTTACCGCGTCTATACGCAAGGGCTAGGTTTTCTTGTATTTGCATGTTTGCAGCAGTTCCCATCATGGGATCTTGAAACACTCTACCTAAATACTCGGCCCTTTTAAATTCTTTTTTATTTGTAATGTTTATTCCATCTAGAATAATTTCGCC
>CAYJMR010000122.1:0-3861 GCA_964371375.1 uncultured Treponemataceae bacterium | reverse complement strand
CCCTTTTAAATTCTTTTTTATTTGTAATGTTTATTCCATCTAGAATAATTTCGCCACTGTCAACTGAGTACACTCCCGAAATTAAGTTTAATAGAGTTGACTTCCCTGCTCCATTACCGCCTATAATTGTTACAAAGTCTCCCGGTTGTAAATGTAAATCAATACCCTGGATAGCATGTTTTTCAGTGATTGTCCCTGGATTAAATGTTTTTGTAATATTTGAAAGTTTAAGCATTGTTGCCTCCAATGGTATTAGCCATGGCTCGCTTCTTTTTTGGTAGCGAAGCTTGAATGACCGGAACTGAAAGAGCTAAAGCCACAATGAGTGCTGTTAATAGTTTTAAGTCTGTAGATTTTAAGCCAAGTTGCAAAACGATAGCAATTATAATTCTGTACACAATTGAGCCTAATACTAAGTTAAGCAAAATTCTACCAAATGAATATTTTTTTCCAAATAAAACTTCGCCAATAATGATAGAAGCTAAGCCAACAACAATTGTTCCTGTTCCCATACCAACATCTGCATATCCTTGACTTTGAGCAACAAAACCACCGGAAAGCGCAACAAGTCCATTCGATAACGAAAGGCCTATCAACTTCATACTATCAGTATCAACCCCTTGTGCTCTAACCATGTTTGGATTACTTCCCGTTGCACGGATTGCACTTCCAAGTTCGGTACCAAAGAACCAGTACAGAATTGAAATGATTAAAATAGAAACAACAGCACCGATAATTAACGAAGAAAGAGTTCGATCAAAACCAAAGAGATTAGAAAGTTGTGACATAAGCGTTTCAATCCCCAATAACGGAATATTAGCCTTTCCCATTACCCTGATGTTAATTGAATATAATCCAATCATGCTTAAAATACCCGCTAAGATTCCTGGTATTTTTAATTTAGTATTTAGTAAACCAGTAGCAATTCCTGAAAGTCCTCCTGCTATAAATGCAACAAGAAGAGAAAGCACGGGGTTGATACCTGATGCAATCATAACAGCTGACACAGCGCCACCCAAAGCAAAACTTCCATCAACAGTAAGGTCAGGAAAGTCTAATAGGCGAAACGTGATATAAACACCGAGAGTCATTATGCCCCACAAAACACCTTGTGAAGCGGCTCCTTCAATTGCAAGTAAAAATCCCATACAAAATCCTTATAAAAAATATAGTGCTTACAGGACAAGCCTATAAGCACCAAAAAAACATTCTTAAAAACTATTAGAAATCAGAAGGTATTGTTAATCCAATAGCATTAGCAAAATCTTCATTAATTACAAGTTCACCTGAAGAAAGATACTCAATTGGCATCTCAGCAGGGTTTGCCCCATCTTTTAAAATTCTAACTGCTTGTGCACCAGTTTGCATTCCTAAATTATAGTAGTTAATTCCATAAGTTGCAAGACCACCGGTCATTGTCATACCTTCTTCACCACAGATTACAGGAATACCTGCTTCCATTGCAACCATACCAACGGTAGCCATACCGGCAGCAATAAGGTTATCTGTTGGGCTGTAAATCGCATCTACTTTTCCAACCAAGCTTTGTGTAACTTGTTGAATCTCATTCGAGTTTGAAACTGTTGCTTCGATGTAGTCTAATCCAAGTGAATCCAATGCTTTTTTTGCAAGTTCGATTTGGAAAATTGAGTTTTGTTCACTTGAAGTGTACAATAAACCAACTGTTTGTGCGCTAGGTACAAGGTCTACCAATAAGTCCATTTGAGCAGCAACTGGAGTAAGGTCTGATGTTCCTGAAACATTTCTTCCTGGCATTTCATTAGATTCAACAAGCATTGCAGATTGAGGGTCTGTTACAGCTGTTACCAAAATAGGAATTGAATCGGTAAGGTTTGCAGCAGCTTGTGCTGCAGGAGTTGCAATAGCCAAAATAAGGTCAACATTATCATTTACAAATTTTTGAGCAATGGTAACACAGTTAGCTTGCTCACCTTGAGCATTTTGATAATCAATTACAATATTTTCGCCATCAACATAACCTGCTTCGGCTAAACCAGCAACAAAACCTTCATACGCTTGGTCTAATGCAACGTGTTCAATTAATTGGAGTACACCAATTTTTAATTTTCCATCATCACTTGAACCACCTGCAAATACTAAGCAAGGGATAAGTAAGAGTAATACAATAATACTTTTTTTCATTTAAGCATCCTTTTTCTTTTTTTTGTTAATTATTTATTAACTTTTTAAGTATACAAAAAGAAAGACTAATAATCAAGCATTTTTATTTAAAAATATAAAAGAATATTGAATATTTATACAGATAATAAATGTATTATATATATTTTAAACTTTCTATAAAAAAAATCGCTTTAACACTAGACAAATTATTAAGTAGCAGGTAAAATATGTGAAAAAATTATGATTATCACTAAGGAAATTTTTGTGAAAAAAACTGTGTTTATTCTTTTAAGCTTTATTTTATTTATTTCTAATATATATACGCTAGATATATCGTTATTAGGGCAATTAGGTGCAGGTACACCCATATTACGATCACCTTTCGCCACAGTCCAAAAAGCGGTAGCAATGCAAAATGGGGATTTTGGAATAAAAAGCTATCAAAGTGCAATATTTAACACTCAGGGGCAGGTAATGTCTCTTTTTGAATTTAACCCTTTCTTTGCAATGGAACTAGGACTAGGATTACGCTACTCCCAGCAGCAAACATCATATAAGAATGAATCAATAGAAAATAGTACAAAATTTCAAAGATTTGACTTCACTGTGCCCGTCAATTTTAGGGTGCAATATTCATATTCTCTAAATTCTAAAAACTTTGAGCATATGATAACATATGCAAGTATAGGACCAAAAATTTCAGTACCATTCTTGACTGGGTATACTGAAGATATTTTAGGAAGCTCATATGAAGGCTCCGTAAATTCTGTAAACATAGATTTATCGTTTTCCCTTGGACAGGAAATAAAAGTAATACAAGACTACTTTGTAGGAATACGAGTTAGCTATGATTTAAATCTAATTGACACTGTCTCAGAGTCATTAGCCCAACGCGATTCAGATACTGAAGAAAACTTTGTCAATAATTATGGTAACACATATCATGATGATTTTACCGTTTATCTCACATTTAGAAAGGTATTGTAGGTATTTTCTCTGGCTTTCGACTTACGCTCATATTAGAAACAGTACAGGTCGCAATAGCATTTGCATGGTGCTTACATTCATATAACAATACTTTGTAGCAGGCTTAACAGCAGGTTCAGTAAAAGGTTAAGGATTTGGGCATCCCCGCCAAGGGTTGTTCAGGCTATTCGCATTTTTTGCCTTACGGCTCCATTCACATAAAAAGCTTTGTCGCGAGCAAACCTCTTTTTATGTGAACCGCTTTCTGCGGCCCCTAATATAGCTTGCGCAGTATACACCTTTTTCAAATTAACAAGCATCTTTGGTTATCATTTTCGCAACTATTGGTTGCTTTTTTCTATATTTGACTTATGCGTTCACTTGCATCTTTACTACTGGCAATTATTAAGTGCTCCCCTTCTTGAAATCGATAATCGGGGCTCAAAAATGGGGTTATGGTATCACCTATTTTAAGCGCAATGATATTTACATTATATTTTCCTCGTATATTCGCTTCCAAGGCTGTTTTACCAACCCAAGTTTTTGGTGTACAAATTTCGTAAATTGCGTATTCGGGACTCAGTTCAAAATAATCAAATACATTGTCAAAGGAGTATCGAGTTGCAACCCTCTTTGCCATGTCTTTTTCTGAGTTGATTACATGGTCAGCACCAATTTTTTTTAAAAACTTTCTTTGTCTACCACGGTCGGCTCGTGCTACAACATATTTTGCTCCAAGGTCTTTTAGCGATA
>CAYJMR010000121.1:0-5608 GCA_964371375.1 uncultured Treponemataceae bacterium | reverse complement strand
CTAAACCTGCATCGATGAGGATTTGCATCATTTCATCGTATTCTTTTGCTGAACCGTCACATAAGTAAATGTCGTCTGGTTGACACATTGCAGCAATTTCTTCTACCCATGCTTTTGCTTTAGCATGTTTAAGTTGTTCTAATTTCATTTTATCTCCTTGTCGGCGCTTTGCCGTGATTTGCTTGTACCTCGTTAAGTAAACGAGAAAATTTTATACATATCCGCTAGAGAATAGCATATTTTAAAGATAATTACAAGAGATTTTCAAAATAATACTCTTAAAAGTTAATTTTTTTATCATTTCACGCTATAATATATTGTATCAAAATAGTACGAGAATGACTGTATTTTATGTTTTTGCTAGATAAAATCTCTTGTATTTTTTCTATATATGTTGTATCCTGTATTTAGAAGGCAAGATTGCTAAAACACATACGTTTTAGGCTTATTCTGTATCGCTTTATTATTTGGTAAAGCCGATTATCCTTTTTTTGCAATAAAAATGCAAAATCAATGGTTTTTAAGGAGCGAATATCTATGTCAGATATTAATCAACAATTTCAAATTGTAACATTTCAATTGGGAAGCGAGCTTTATGGTGTGGACATACTGGATGTAAAAGAAATTGTAAAGGCTCAGGAAATTAGAGCTATTCCACATGCACCTGATTATGTTGAGGGAATTTTTAATTTACGTGGAGAAGTAATCCCGGTAATGAACCTACATAAGAGATTTAATATTGAACGATTAGTATATGAAAGTGAAGTTGAAGAAGAGCTAAATAGAGGCTTTATTATTTTAAATATTGACGGATTAAAAATCAGTATCATAATTGACAAAGTTTCTAGAGTTATCACTATAAATGCTACAGATGTAAAACCACCACCACAAATGATTACTGGAATCGGTTCTGAATATATCCATGGAATTGTAGAAGAAAACAACGGATATTTAATTCTATTAAATATCCGAAAACTTTTTGATTCTAAAGAATTGCAAAAATTGTTAGGAATAAACGTATAATGAGTATTCAAACATTTAGTTCTACAATACGTCGAAAAGAAATGGATGCTGTTCTTACATGCATGGTAGAAGAAAAAATTGGCCCTGGTGAACTTAACACCCGACTCATTCAAAAAGCAAAAGAACTGTTTTCACTTTCAGGGGCAGTTGCATTGCGAAGCCCAGCAATAGCTTTAAAATATGCGCTACGTATGCTTGAGTTACCAGAACAAAGTGGTGTCATCCTCTCGGCGCTAGCTCCTTCGTGGCAATATACTACAACACTTGAATTGGGTTACAAACCTATCATTATAGATGTCTCAAGTGAATCAGGACTTGTTACTGTCGATACAGTACAAGAAGGCATACAAAATGGTGGGCGTGTACTCTTATTACATGAAACTATGGGACAAGTACCAAACTTCCCTCCCCTATTGGAATTAGGTATTCCAATCATTGAAGATATTTCTCAAAATGCAGGGGCAACCTTTGAAGAAAAACATGTTGGAAAATTTGGAACATTTTCTATTCTTGGCTTAGAGCAAAATGACGTTCTGACTGCTGGTGGAGGAGCCCTCCTTATTGCAGGCCAAAGCAGAAATTGGGCCGTCTTAAAAAACCTTATAGAAAAAATGCCTAAAACAGATTTATTAGCAGATATAAATGCCGCTCTTGGCTTTATTCAGTTTAAAGAGTTTGCTAGAAATGAGGACATACGCAAACAATTACATGAAAGTTTTTTACGTTCCCTAATGCAAGGAAAGCATAAAAGTTTTATAGGCCAAAGTGAAACGGCTGTTTCTACTGTATATTCTTTTCCTGTGATTTTATCAGGAAGTTTTAAGGATGTAAAACAATACGCTCAAAAAAAGGGAATTGAAATATGTCTTGCGTTTGAAGATTCAATCGCGACGGTTTTTGAAGATGCATGCGCACACTGTACAAATGCAAATGCGCTATCCTTACGTTGTGCTCTTTTTCCGTTGTACCCAAGGCTTGGCGGAACAAAGTCAGAAAAAATTATTAAGGTCTTGGCAACACTACCGTAGGCCAAGCAAGGTGAAACTGTGAAAACCTGTATCATTGTAGTAAATATTTTCAATCAATCAGCTATAAATCTCGTACAAAAAATTGAACAATTTTTAATTACAAAAAACTGCAAGTCTGTTGTATTTGAATTTAACGGAGAAAACAAATCCTTTCCCGATATAGAGTATGATTTTGCCATAAGCTTAGGTGGGGACGGAACAGTACTTTATGTTAGCCGTCAATGTATTCATACACAAAGGCCTATTTTTCCCATAAACTTTGGAGAATTTGGATTTATTGCTGGGATTAAACCTGACCAATGGAAAGAAATGCTTGAAAGTTTTTTAGACGGTACACTGTTGCCAACAAGCAGATCATCTCTATACGTAGAAATAATGCGAAACAATAAAATAATATATAAAGAACATGCATTGAATGATGTTGTTTTAACTTCTAAAATAGCAATGAAAACTATATTTCTTAATGTAGAAGCAAATGACGTTCCTTTTGGAAAGTTTAAGGGAGATGGTCTCATTTTAGCAACTTCAACTGGGTCCACAGCTTACTCCGTTGCAGCAGGAGGACCAATAGTAGACCCTACAATTGATGCCATTATTTTTACACCTGTTTCACCCTTTTCACTGTCAACTCGCCCCTTAGTACTTTCGGAAAATACTATCCTAAAGATAGAAGTACTTCCATCAAGGAATTCACAATTTATGGTATCATGTGACGGGCAAGTTCATGCCGATATTCAAATTGGTGATTTTGTGATAGTAAAGCAATCTTCCAGTAAAACATTGCTTGTAGGCTGTAATGCACAGGTATTTTATTCTGCATTACGATCAAAATTTCACTGGTCAGGAGGTCCCTTTGCTTGAGGATATTAGTATAAAAGATTTTGCCCTTATTGATTCTGCAACCTTAGAGTTTTCAGATGGTTTTACTGTACTTAGCGGTGAAACAGGCGCAGGTAAATCAATATTAATTGGTGCAATATCATTTTTACTTGGTGGTAAAGGCGGAACCGAGCTCGTAAGAAGCGGCGCTACGGAAGCAAGAGTAAGCGGAACCATAAGAATTAATAATAAAAATACTCACGCAACTCAATGGCTTTCTGAACATAGTATAGAAGATGAAGATGGAAGAGTGTTACTTAGGCGCTTAGTACGTGACACAGGAAAAACTGCGGCATGGATTCAAGATACTCCGGTAACTCGAACAGAGCTTGCTGAGTTCACTTCTTCTCTTATAGATATTCACGGACAACACGAACATCAGTCTTTAATGCGTATTGCCGAACATAGGCGTTATTTAGATTCCTATGCAGGAATTGAAAGTGAAGTAGCAGACTTTACACAAATATATGCAAAGCTTGTTGAAAAGCGTCAATTACTTTCCGAAATAGATATTTCAGACACTAGAAAAGCCGAAAAAATAGATCTTTTAACTTTTGCGATACAAGAAATTGAAGATGCTCAACTAAAAGATGGAGAAGATTTAGAGCTTTCACAAGAAGAAAGCCGCTTATCTCAATACGAAAAACTATATCAAGAAATAGAGTCCTTTACTTCCCTTGTAAGTGAAGCAGATTCACGCGGCGGATTAAGCACTTTATCTGCTCTAAAAAAAGCAAGCAGCAATCTTTCAAGTGCTTCAGGAATGGATTCTACATTGGAAAATCTATCAACCAGAGCAGAAAGTATTTTTTATGAACTCTCTGACATTGCAGAAGAAGTTAGAAGCTATACGGGCTCGCTTGTTTTTGACCCCGCGCGTTTAGAAGAAATACAAGAAAGACAAGCACTCCTTTTTAAGCTCAAAAAAAAGTATGCAAACTCAACACAAGATTCTATAGCAGAAGTTGTAGCATATGCTCAAAAAGCAAAACAACAATTAGAACAATTTTCGCTTGGTGAAACAAATAGAAAAGAATTACAAGACGCCATTGATACTCTTGAAAAAATCGTATACACAAAGGCAAAGCAAATATCTACAAAAAGGCGAACCGCATCTGAAAAAATGTCTAGCTCAGTTGAAAATGTTCTTATCCACTTAGGCATGAAGGGAACCAAGTTTTTTGTGCAAATTGAACAAAAGCAAGCTGTTTCTGATGAGCAAAAATGTGGGCCTTATGGAATTGATGATATAGAATTCTTAATATCTCCAAACCCGGGTACGCCTGCAAAACCATTGGCAAAAATAGCATCGGGTGGTGAGCTATCTCGTGTGATGCTTGCCTTAAAAACAGTACTCGACCATTCAGATACAACAGGAACACTAATTTTTGATGAAGTAGACACAGGTATTGGTGGAGAAGTTTCTGTAGCTGTTGGGAAACATTTAAAACTACTTGCTAACGGAAGGCAAATTTTATGCATTACACACCTTGCCTCAATAGCAGTTTATGCCGATACTCAAATAAAGATAGAAAAATCTGTGCAAGGTGGAAAAACAGCAACAAAGGTTCGTGTTATAGAAGGTGAAAACAGAGTTGAAGAAATTGCAAGAATGCTTTCTGGCGATTCAATAAATCCTGCCTCTTTGGAACATGCAAGAACACTTTTGAAAAATTATGGAGAAAAATAATAATGGCAAAAATAACTGAAGAAAGTAGAAGCCAGTTCACGGCAAAAATGACTCCTTTAAAAGAATCGATAGATAAAATTTTTGAAAAAGAAAAAAATGTTGTTGCAACCATGCAAAAGAATGATCCAGCTAATGGATATAAAAAAGTTTCCCTTGCAGAAGATATGATTCAAGCTTCAACAATTTATGTTCTGATAAATAACCTTTCATTAGAACTTTTGGATACAAAAAATACCGATGCTTTAAATGAAGGCAGAAAAACTCTTTATAAAGCTATTATTTATTTAGAAGAAGTTGTTACAAACATGATTGATGCAGCTTTTAATGAGTATGAAGAAGAAGTATCACTAATTGCTAATATGCCTCTAGATCAACGGTATTACTTAGTAAGAAAAATTGGACTTGCAATAAGGCTTATTGTTGATGGATTTGGTGAAAATACTAAATGGAAATGGTCTTTTGTAGAACTTGAAGGACGCTTTGCAACTGTTGCAAAAAACTTGCTTGACCTTAAAAATGCCTCTAAAATATACTTTGATCCACGCCATGAAAATTACGATACGGTTGTATATTATTTGCGATTAATAAAAAAACTATTAAATGAATCTGCGGATGGATACAGAGATCGTTATGAGTTGTCTACCCATCGCATAGATGACATACGACTAGCAATTAACTATTTAACAGCTTTACGACGAATTCAAATACTTCTGGGTGAAAAAGACGAAGCTGAAGAAATTAAAAAGAAAGCTTTAGTTTGGAAAACAAAGATGGAAGTAGACCAAAAGAAAGGAGTCTCAAAATAATTTACAATTAATAATGTATAATTAATAATTGTTTTCTGTCAACCTGCATTAAAACTTATGTAGAGCACATGGACTAACTACTTCTTTGAACTGTCTGAGTGCATTTGACAACATAATTGTAAATTATACATTGTAAATTATACATTAACAACAGTGTTAAGTTATAGACATGCCTTTCATGC
>CAYJMR010000120.1:0-5729 GCA_964371375.1 uncultured Treponemataceae bacterium | reverse complement strand
GGTCGTAACCACCAGCTTTTCCTTCGCCACCCACATCCATAACAGATAAGTTTTTAAGTTGAAAATTGCTCATAACTAATTCTGCAGCCTTTACTTCAGTGTAATCTTCTCTTGTTATATTAAAAGTAATTTCTTGTGGAGAAGATGAAAAATCATACGGACTATTACTATTATCATCATTAAAATTTAATGTTACAGTACCTTTTTGTGTATTTGCACTATTTGAAGCAAGGTCAACTTCGACTTGCATTATTGGTGTTGCCTCTCGAACTATTGCATTTGAAAAGACTCCATTTAAGCGCACCGCATTAATGAAGCCACCAACCTCTTCGCTCTTATTATAATTTACTCGTATAGGTGCATTGTTAGGATCTAAATTGTCAAGTTCAATTTCAAATCGTAATGTTTTGATCTCCGCAGCAGATGCCGCAGTTTTATCAATATAAACAATATCATATTCACCATTATCGCCAGACATTTCATATTCATCGCTTTTATTAATAGTTGTAGCAGAGAATATTCTTCCTGCTTCAGTCTCGGTGTCAGAATTCCATGTTAGCTCGTAGCATATCTGTATTTCTTCGGCATGAGATGCAGTTAAAGTCACAATGAACTCTTTTGTTTCTCCTTGCCCAAGCTTAAACCCCTTATCATATTCAGGTGGCCCTCTATGATAGGTTTCGTTATCCGCAATTGGATACCAAACTTGACTATATCTATCATAAGATAAAAATATAACAGGAGTTTCATAATTTGTTATCCAGTCATTACCACTAATATCAATTTCAACAATTTTGCTGTCTAGTTCAACTGAAAGTGCTGACTCAATATTTTCAAAATTATAGTTTTTTAATCCACCTAAGGTTAGTGATTTGCCTATTTGAATAGTTTTTGCAGCAGCTGGCATCATAGATGTATTATCTGGTGCATACGATGATAATACATCCCACTCTCCAGCTTCGATACCTGCATATGCTCTTGAGCGAAGTGAAAATACAAACTCAGGCTTGTCTTCACCATCTGCATTACCATGGTCGCCCCAGGCATCGGTCATAGAAATATTTTTAATATATTTTGCTTTTACAGATAAACTACCGTTTACAGGATAGCCCTTTTCTTCTCCACCGCCTTCAGTTGTAACATTACCATCTGCACCTATTATAATTGAACCAAGGTACGGAGATTTACCAGTATACACTGGATCATAATTTCCTGCTGCTAGATTTTTTTTATAGTCTTCAGTCATAATGAACTTACCATCAGAAGTTACATACCCTGAAGGGTCATATTCATAGAATTTGAATTTTTTGCCGCCAGGCCCTGTAGAAACTTCATCTACTGGTCCCCATGCCAATGGCACAGCATTACCTAACAAACTACCCCATTTAGTTGGCTTTGCAAAAGAGAAAACCAGCTTGGTATAGGTATCAACAGCAACAAGGTAGTTATCAAGTGCAGCAACCCCACCACCTTTTCCGGTGAAGCGGTAAAAATGAAAACGTTCCATTATATTTTCAGTAGTTGAGGTAGGTTTCTCACCATCATATATATAATACTTTGTTTGGTTATATGAACCATCAGGCGAATAAAAAGGATTAAAACCCTCGGTTCTCATATAGTTCATATTTGTAATACTGTTTGAACCCGCAGAGGAATTTGCACCGGCATAATTTTGCCAAGCCCTATCAGCACCTAACCACCCTACGGTTCCGTCATACCACATTTCCGGTACATTTGCCCCCGAAAACTTTGCAACAAGTTTCCAATCTTCATACTTAGAGGTAGTGTACGTATAGCCAGTATACTCTGCGTTACTGCCACCTAATTTGCCTTTTAAAACGTCTGTAGCGGCTGAGTGGAATTTTCCATCTTTTTGAAGAATAGAAAACATCCCTATCACTTGCTCTTCACCTTCTGCAGGTGGAGGTGGTAAAACTTCGGGGATTTCTTCATCATCTTCTTCATCACCCCAGTCTGTGGTAGGACCTGTAACAGAATCATCTTTATCATCAATTGAATTTTGTTGCAAATAATAATAGCCACTCGTACCACCACCCGCTAGCTGAGAGCATGATACTAATATAAAAGTTACAATTGAGATAAGAATAAAAAATAATTTTTGCATTGTTTTTCCTAAAGTTTTAAAGCAATTCCAATATTTATGCCAAAATCAAGTGAATTAATCCAATAATCATCAAAGGGTTGCTTAAAATCTAATAGTGGTGCATCAGGATTCTCTACCACTCCTGGTCTATTATTTTGTGCAATCGCTTCAAGTGAAGGTGGCACTGTTAAATATCCCGGTGAAAAAAGATTATATTGGGTATAAAATCCGAGTAAAAACTCAGTAGTTGGTAAAATTGGAATTGCATATCCAAGTTCAAATCTTCCTGAAAAAGAAAGAGGATTCATTTTAGTGAGTAAATCATCAGGTACGATAACGGTACCAATTTCTGTTGGAATAATTGCAGGAACCGTTGAGTAAACTAGATATTGAGGAGTATAGTCCAAAATAGCTTTACCACCAATACCTAAGCCCACAGAAAGCCTGTTGTCAAAAAACAGTGCATGACTCTTAACACCAAAATTTACAACAGGTGTATAATCAACAATTATAAATATATCTAAGGGTTGGCCACCGCTTTCAGCAGCAATTTTTTGGGATACATTTCCCATGCCTACGCCTACATAGCCTTGTACATCTACACCTGAAAATGCGTGGTCAGGGGCTAAACCAAAAGATTCGCTACTGTCAAAAATATAACCGACAGAAGCTTCTCCACCCATGAGTAGCCCACTTAAAAAGCCAGACATTCCTGTAGCCAAAGGATTCATGTACTTAAGTGTACTTTCTGAAATGCTTGGAAGTGTTAGTGCGCCACCAAAGTCTGCACGCAAACCAAACACCCATCCTTTGTCAAAAGAATACGCACTACTGAGTGCACTAAGTGCAACAACTATCAAAATTACTTTTTTTATGTTTCTAAAATTCATGTTTAAAAGTAACACAAAACGTATGAAATGTCAATCAAAAATAAATAAAATCAAACAGATGTTTGTAATGTGTATAATTTATTCGATTCTATTTATTCTTGGGTATACTCTAAATCTAATCCAATTATTGCTTGTAAATAAACGTCCTTTGTCATGTATAAACCAAAAGGAACGTCATTTGAAGTAAAGATTCGACCATTATAATTAATGGATCCTGATGTCCAATCTGGATCATTTGTATCATTATTTAGAATAGTAATTGAATCAAATGAAATTATGCCTCCATCTTCAAGTGTAAGGGTTCCGGTAAGTGACGTAGAAGTTAATATACTTGTTAAAATATTTTTAGACTGATATGTAATGCTTTCTGACGTAGATAAACCCAAAAGGAACGGCTTAAAATTTTCTAGCACATAAGTATACGTCGCTGTAAATAAACCTGATTTTTTATAAGAAAAAGTTCCCCCATTATCACTTGTTATTTTCTTTGAGCCTGTTAGCGTGCCATGCGCGCCTTGGTCGACTAAAGCGTATCGTAGTGCCTCTATTGTTGCAAGCACCACTTCTTTGTTAGTTAGATTTCTTGTTCCTTCCTGTATGTCACTTGGAGATCCTATTAATTCATTTTTACTATTTTTTGCTTCGATTAAATACACAGGATTTTTAGTTAATATAAGTGCATTATAGTCCTTGTAAGAACTCTGAGAGATATCAAGACTAGCAATGAGTTTTCTATCAGTGCTCGAGTCATCTATTCTATAAATGTCATAGGTTTCCACAATGCCTGGTGGTTCGATAAAATTAAAATCGATAATCTCTGTATAGAATCCTTCGCCATCATTTTGTGAACTTTTAATGGTAAACGTAGGCTTTTTTACAGTAAAATTTACCAAATATGGAGACACACCAGTGAACTGAGGGTAAAATTTTGCTTGATTGGCTGCATTTGCTTGCGATAAATTATTAACATACCAATCATACATAACAAAGCTACCCTGTGCATCAATATAACCTGCTGGATCGTATTCGTAAAATTTATACTTTTGCCCATCAGGGGCTGTAGCCGCAACCTCAACAGCTTCCCACTTTGTCGGGCTATCTTGCCCAAGAATCGTTTCAAAATCAGTAGGAACTCCAAAACTAAAAATGAGAGATGTATAGGTATCCACGGCAACAAGCATATTATCAAGATTAACAATTCCCCCACCCTTACCTTTAAATCGGTAAAAATTAAAACGTTGCATGCCTCGTTCACTGCCATCAACCAATAACGCTTGATTGTATTTACTATCGATAGCAAAAAATGGATTATACCCTTCATATTTTAGATAGGTAACTCCAGTTATTGGATTTACGCCAGCTGTAGTATTTTCTCCAGAATACTCATAGGTATACAGATTTTCATCGCCTAGTGGAGGTAAATAGGTTTTATCACTACTAATTTTCCAAATGTCTCCAGAACCGTAGCTCATTGAGGGAACATTTTTTGCGCTGAACTCTGCAAAAATAAGTGCTTCATTGAAGTTAAAGGTCTCAAAATCAATTAAACTAAAGTTTGCATCTGCTGCCTTTTTCACAATTGGAAGTTCAAATATTTGATTATAGAAAGTCTGTAAAAGGGCTTCATCAGATGATAGCTCATCTTGGTAGTATAAAAGCAATGCTTCAAGTTCTGACTGTTGGATTTTTCCCTTAGGCTCTAAAATATCAAACATGAAATTAAGAGAAAGTTCAATATCCTCTGTGGGTGGAATAACTTCTGCTTCTGTTTCAACTGTTTGCTGTTGAATATAATAATACGTCCTACTTGGGGTAAAACCTAAGTTACATGCAAAAAAGAGTATTGAAATAAAAATACAAAAAAAAATTTTTTTCAAACAAGCCCCTTTCTACATTTATCTTACTTAAAGAATACACCCCAAACGACTAATTGTCAACATAATTATAAACAAATACGCAACTTATATTTTTAGGGCTATACCTATATTCACCCCAAAATCAAGTGAATTAAGCCAATAATCCGGAAACTCCTGCGAAAAGTCTAAAGAATTTGGTGGACTAGCATTATCCTGTGCGAGTTTTTCTAGCGATGGTGGTAGTGTTAAGTATCCTGGCCTGTATAAATTAAATTGAGAATAAAAACCAAGTAAAAACTCTGTTGTAGGTAATACGGGTATTGCATACCCCATTTCAAAACGAGCAGAAAACGCTAAAGGATTTACTTTTAAAAGTAAGTCGTCTGGAACAACTACAGTACCAATTTCACTTGGGATTATACTCGGCTCTGATGAATATAAAAGGTATTGAGGAGTATAGTCTAAAAGAGCTTTACCGCCAATACCCAAGCCAACAGAAAATCTATTATTAAAAAATAGTGCATGACTTTTTAATCCAAAACTTACAACTGGTGTGTAATCAACAACAACAAAAACATCAATTGGGACGCCTGCTTGCTCTGCAGTAGTTTTTTGAGACATATTTCCCATCCCTACTCCTGCATATGCTTGTACATCAATTCCTGAAAATGCATGATTTTCTGGAATTGAAAATACTTCGTTTGAATCAAAGATATATCCGACGGAAGCTTCGCCGCCTATTAATAAACCGCTTAAAAAGCCTGTCATTTCCGTAGCTAAAGGATTTAAATACTTTAGAGTTTCTTCAGAAACACTGGGTAATGACTGAGTTCCTCCAAAATCAGCACGAAGGCCAAACACCCAACCGCTTTCAAATGA
>CAYJMR010000119.1:0-5810 GCA_964371375.1 uncultured Treponemataceae bacterium | reverse complement strand
CTCGCGACAGGGATTGTAGCACCGCGTAGCGTCGACCGCAGAAACCGGATGGTTTCGAGGACGATGGAGCGAAAGCGGAAGTGCGAAAAGCCCGCCCGGTCGCCCCGAACAATTATCTTGTGTAAAAAAAATAAGATGTGTTTACCATTCGTATGGGCCAAAGACTTGTTCGCCTTTGTCGTCTGTAGTGTTTTCGAGTATCCAGGGTATCCATTTTGCAAAGACTGTTTGGTTTTCATAGGCCTTCCAAAGGTTTAGGGCATTGTCGTTTAAGAGTCTGTCTCTTTCTTGCCATAGTGTTTTGTTTTTGGAGGCAATAAAGATGTCTTCGTAGTAGCGTGCGAGTTCTTTTTGTTCTTTTACATTATTGGTTAGGTTTTTTGAGACGGCAAGTCCGTTCTCTTTTATCCATTGTTCGTATTCTATCTTTGAGTTTTCCATAAAGTGCATGAGGTAATCTTCGTCTAAGTCTTCACTTTTTGCCCATGCTGTTATGTCGAGGCTTGGTAGTGTATAGGTAATTGTTTTATTTGTATTAAACTCAAGGGAGGTATACCGATGTGGGTACGAGCTTGGTATGTCTACAACAATTTCGTGTATTTCTTTGTCATCAATTTTTGCGCTTGCAACAAAGGAGCCGTGTCGGTGTCCACTTACGTATAGTGGCACATCGTATTTCATAAGAAGTTTTTGAAGTTCGATGTTTTTATCAATATTGTAATGAACCACGTGGTTATCCATTGCATGTTCAACTAAGTTATGATGACTAAATGGAAGTATAAAGGCTCCCCTTTCTTTTGCAAGGATAAGACATTTTTCTACCCACGCAAGGGTTGTATCGCTTATTGTGGCGGCCCTTGTGCTTGTCTTTTCTCCATACACATTGCAGTCAAGCGATAGTATCCAAATATCGTCATTAAGCTTGGTAAGGTAACTCATTGAGTCTTGGTCGCGTAGCATTGCATCATTAAACCCAAACTCGCCGTAAAGGCTCAGTAACATATCAACTGAAACCTTTGAATCCATGTCATGGTTTCCCATTGTTACAAAGATAGGTGTACCCTTTAACGTAGCGTCACGTAACATAGTAGAAAGTGCAATGTGTTCTTCAAGGCGTCCTGCATTTGTAAGGTCTCCGCATAAAATCAAGGCATCAACATTGTCATTGTGTGTTGTGTAAAGAAGGGTTTCAATGGTTTCATCAAGGTACTCAATTCTATTTTTTGATCCCTTTTCTTGCCAGTGTAAATCTGCAGAAACGTACATAGTATATTTTGAAAGCTCGCTATGAGCTGAAGAAAGAGCGTCATGGTCTTTATTTACCGTGTGCATGTTTTCATTTGACTTATTGCATGAAAAGAGTAAAAAAAGAGATAGTATTGCAATAATTGTTTTCATATAAGTCCTTTACGGTGCCATGAGAGGCTATATATACAAAGTGAAAAAAATTGTATATACTCTATAGAAAAGTTTTAGCATAAATTGATATTTTATACAAGGTAACATTATGCACATTTTATTGGGGGAAAATAGTCATGAAAATAAACCTACATAGCACAAGAGGGATGATACTCATTTTATTATGCATTTCTGCATTTCTTTTTTCACAAGAGGCAAATGATACTGTTTCTGTTAACACTGCCTTTGTTGAAGAAACTATTGTATACAGTACAGCCCTTTACGGTGCTCGAGTTGAGCCAATTACGGTAACAGAGGTTCCTGTTCCCTTTGCTGGTACCATTTTAGATATTTATGTGGAAGAAGGCAGTAGCGTTTCTTTTAATGCGCCCTTATACTCAATTGAGCGCACTGTACAAGGTTCAATTCAATATTATGAGCCATTAGTTGTTAGAGCCCTATCTTCAGGGATTGTAAGCGATATAACCATACGCGAAAATGAAGAGGTGCGAGACGGAAGAATAAGCATGAGTGTTGCAGATATTTCTTCATTAAAGGCAGTACTATCGGTAAGCGATAAAGATATTCGAACCATTACTCTTGGGCAAGAATGTACTATCCAAAATGTTGACGGCACAAAGGGAATAATTGATAAAATCAATGTGCTTCCCAATAGTCAAACAGGCCTCTTTTCGGTTGAAGTAGCTTTTGGCAATAACTATGATGTATTTGCAGGTATGTTTGTTACTATCGAAATCCCTATAAATCCTGTTGAAGGAACCTTTGTGCCATCTAGTGCAATAGTTTCACGCTATGGTAAAAAGTTTGTGTGGGTAATTACTGAAGACAATAAAGCCGACATGCGCGATATTGAAGTTATTAACATTAGAGAAGATATGACACTTGTTGGTGGCTTACAAGGGCGTGTACAAATTGCCCTCACTAATACCCGCCTACTAACACAAGACATGGTAGTTTCTGCAACAGTAACTAGCAATAATAACACAAGGTAGGTAATTAAGTGTATTTCTATTTACTGACAAAAAGACGAATTATTTTATTTATAGCGCTCCTTGGTGTTTTGGGTGGATTTTTTGCTCTTTCTCAATTAGAGATCAAATTGTACCCTGACATTGCAAAGCCTGTAGTGCGCGTTTTTATTTCTCACCCATCATACACAACACTAGACTTTGTAGATGCCTACCAAAGTGTGTTAGACACTGCTATAAACACGGTTGAAGATGTCGATATTGTAGAAACTACATCGGGTAACGGTAGAACATTTGTTATTTTCCGCTTTGATTACGGCATAAACTCAGAGGATGCAAAAGATGAGGTACAAAGGGCATTTGATACTATAAAGTCAGATCTTCCTGAAGAAAGCGATGATTATACGGTAAGTTATTATAGTGAAACAGTGAGCGAACTTGGTATGGCTCTTTTTTCAACCGAAGTAGACGAAAAAGCCTTGTATGAACTTGCAAAGCCACTGTTTGACGAATATATGACCGGTATCGAAGGCGTTGAGTCTGCTGATATTTACAATATTGAAACACTGCAAGCATCCATAACGGTAGACCAAGAAGCCTTATTTTCGTATAACCTTACCATTGACGATGTTGTAAGAACTATACGAAGTGAGTATAAAAATATTTCAATTGGAAGCCTTCGAACAAGGGCTACAGAATACACCCTTAGGGTTAAAAAAGACATCGATACCCTTTTTGATATAGAAAATATTATAATTTCATACACGAGTGGAAAAACAATCTTCTTAAAAGACATTGCAGACATTGTAATTGATGTAGGGCTTCCAAGAAACTTGTATCAGGTAAATGGTGAGAGGGCAATTTTTATAAGCATAATTCCAACTCCCGAAGCAAACCTTAACAGTTTGTCATCAGATGCTCACGAGGCAATGGAAAAAATTCTTGCAGAACTTCCAGACCATGTAAGTTTTGAAACATCTATAGACCCTGCAACCTTTATTACTCGCTCTGTAAACAATGTTGTGCAGTCTGCGCTCATTGGGGCTTTTTTAGCAATCTTTTGTATAATTCTGCTTATTGGGGATGCTCGAAATAGTATTATTGTGGCAGCTTCTCTTCCTTTGTCGGTTATCTTAAACTTTATTTTAATGAAGGTATTTGGTATTTCAATAAATCTTATTTCCCTTAGTGGCCTTGCACTCGCTGTAGGTATGATAGTGGACGCATCCATTGTCGTAATGGAAAATATTTACAGGCATTTAGAAACCGATACACAACAAGATAAGTCTCTTCATGCGTTTAAGAAACTGCTTGCAACGTCAGTTTCGGAAGTTGTACCGTCTATTATTGGCTCAACTATAACCAGTGTTTGTGTATTTGTTCCCCTTTCGTTTACGTCCCAACTTACTGCAAGCATTTTGGGCGATTTAGCACAAACGGTAGTGTTTACCCTATCTTGCTCACTCATTGTTGCTATTTTTGTTGTTCCCTTTGTTGCCTTTTATGTGTTTAGAAAACAAAAGACACTTTCAATTACTGATAATAAAAAAAGCAAGTTAAAAACATTTTCAGACACACTTGTAGCAAAACTTTTTTCAGCATACAAGTCTGTTCTTGAAAAGCTCTTAGAAAAAAAACGCAACGGAATTATATTTATTATTGCATCTGTTACCGCCCTCTTACTTTGCATTCTTGTGCTATTCCCACAAATTACAAAAGAAATTATAGCCCCGCCAAAAAGTAATATAATTGTTGCAAGTATTCAAAATAGCGATGTAGAAGATCAGCAAGCTATGGCACAAGGTGTTGCCCCAATAGAAGATGATATAATCAATAATTACCCCGGCATTGTGCAAAAGGTATTTACGGGCACAACAACGTTTAGAGGAACAGGATATGCAAGTATAATGATTACGCTTGATAGCTCCCGCTCTCTTGATTATATGATTAACTCTTTAACAGAAAAGTACGTAACAGAAGACCCGTGGACCTATTCGTTTATGTCTTGGGACCCTGCAGAAATGCCACTACCTGAAACATACGCACTTTCTATTCGAGTTGAAGGACCCGACCGCAAGCAAATATTTGCCATAGAAGACCAAATTATTGACGTAATTAATAAAACGGAAAACTATGGGCGTGTGTGGGCAAGACCTTTTACAACATTTACTAGTGAAATTGCATTATATCCTAGAACGCAAGCCTTTAGCTTAATTCCAGAATACTCTGTTACAAGAATTGTATCTATGATCCAATACGCAATTAACGGGGCATCTGTAATTACTATGAATGTTGATGGAACTGAAACTGATATTGACCTAGAATATTCTGATTCTACCATTCAGTCTATCGAAGATGTACAAAACTTTACCCTACCGTATCAGGGAAAAACAATTCCTGTAAAACACTTTTTTGATTTTGAAGAAACACAAGGTATAAGCGAGCTTTTTTCTATAGATGGTGATGAAGTGTATAAAGTGTATGCTAATATGAGACAGGGTGAGCCATCTCGCAATCAAGCAATATACGAAGCAGAGGTAAAAGAATTGGTAAAGGAAATTGAACTTCCCCAAGGCTATAGAATAATTTTTGAAGACACGCAAGCGGACATAAACGATGCAATATCATCACTTATTATTGCTCTTGGTTTAAGTATTATGCTTATTTACATTGTACTCGGCATTCAGTTTAACTCATTACGCATTCCACTTCTTATTTTGGTAACAATTCCCTTTGGATTTATTGGCGTTGTGTTAAGCTTATTTGCCTTTAAATCAACGGTATCTTTAAACTCGATGCTTGGGGTAATTTTACTTGGAGGGATTGTAGTAAACAATGCCATTATCTTAATTGACTTTTACCTCAATGTGCGCCCAAATCATAAACACAACAAGGATGCCATTATGCAAGCAGTTCAGTTACGCTTTCGCCCAATTATTATAACAACGGCTACAACCATTTTGGGAATGCTTCCAATTGCCTTTGCAATAGGAGATGGGGCAAATGTTATTCAGCCATTGGGCATTGCAGTTTCTGGTGGACTTGCCTTTTCAACATTCTTTACATTGTTTATGATTCCTACACTTCTTTCTCTTTTTGAACTAAAAAGGATTGAAGAATAAAAAAAGAGGCTTCCGAGTTTTTCGGAAGCCAAAACTTATTTTTTTGGAAATAATGTTGAAAGCGATGATAAATCTTCTGGAGCCGTAGCAGCTGCTAAGTTTTCCTTTTGTATAGATTCATACACCTCTTGACGGAAAACTTTCACATCTTTTGGAGCCTCAACACCAATTTTTACTTGGTCACCTCGAACTTCTAAAATTGTAAGAGTAATATCTTCGCCTATTTTTATCTTTTCATTAATTTTCCGAGATAATATTAGCATCCGTCAATCTACCTTGTTTTCAAACAAATTATGTTTTG
>CAYJMR010000118.1:0-5834 GCA_964371375.1 uncultured Treponemataceae bacterium | reverse complement strand
CAATGTAAACATTTTGGCTTGTCTATAAAGACCTTTTTATCAATATGAAGTATTTGCGCAGGGCATATTTCAACACACTTTCCGCACCGAATACACTTTTTATGCAAAAAGCGAGGTGTTTTTACTATTGCTAATTCAATTATTTTGTATGCAAAGGCTGGAATGTGGTGGCGTAGTTCTACGTTTATAGCAGTTTTATTTGCAATCTTAAAGTTCTTTGGTTTTACGGCTGCTGTTGTTTCACCTAAAACTTGTATATCTTCTGGTTTTTTTACCCAAAGCTGTCTTTCTAATGCGTCTGCTAAGTTTACTATTGAATGTGGATTATAACCAACAATCGACGAACAAATCCAGTCAATTGCTAGAATATTGTCTGAAGCAGCTAAAAAACCTAGCTTTACAGGATCACCGTTTCCAGGCCCACCGGGACCTTCCATTCCAATTATAGCATCCATTATTGCATACCCGGGATTTGCTGCAATACAAAGATCAGTTAAAAACTCTGAAAATTCTTTTTTTTCTGAAAAACGAAAGTGAGATTGTGCTTTTTTTAACCCAACCATTAGGCCAAAAAGATTTTTCATTGCTCCTGTGTATGACATTAGTTGGTGTGTTTTTAATTTTGCAACGGAAACTACAAGGTCAGCTTCTAGAAATGGAGTTGCAAATTCGAATGATTTTACTAACTTTCCATTTGGATTTTCTACAGTTATGCTTTGAGTAAACTCGGCCCACTCGCCACCAACTTTTGTAATTGCATCATATAATCCAATTTGCTTTGCGGCTTGAGTTGAATTATGTGTTGCAGGAGACTCTCCAACTAAGACCTTTTTTGCCCCAAGTTCTAAAAATATTTTTACGGCTTGAGCAACAACAATAGGATTAGTGCACGCTGCAGTTTCAACCTTTTTTGGAATGAGTATGTTTGGCTTTAGAAGAACAACTTTTCCTTGTACATTAGGAGGTGGAACTAAATCAATTGCTTTTCGAAGTGCTTCGTATACCGCATCCTCATCATAATCAGGACACTTGGTTATTGATACATTATTTGTCATGTTTAGTATTCTTATATAGCTGCGGGCAAGGTATGTTTTTTATGCACATTCCACAGTGTAAGCATTTCACATGGGCACTTTGTATTGACTGTGTGCTTAAATATTTGTATGTGCTTTTTATTTTTTGCCATATCGTTTTTAGTTTTTCCATAACCCCAATAATAAAATAATTTCTATCTGAATGCAAGTGGGCGGCTCTCATTTTTGCAAAAAAACTACACTTTTTTATTAGTGTATGGTATACTTTATTTGGAGGAATGTAATGCCATTAGTAGATATGCCTTTAGAGGACTTGTTGCGATATAAAGGAGTAAACCCTTGCCCCAATAATTTTGAAGAATATTGGGCTAAGGCTTTAAAAGAACTTGATGAGCAAAGTTTATCATACACAATTGAAAAAGATGAATTTATGTCAAAAGATGTTGAGCTATCTCATCTATATTTTACTGGAGTTGGAGGCGCAAGAATACATTGTAAGTTTTTAAAACCAAAAAATATAGAGGGTAAGGTTCCAGCTGTTGCCATGTTTCATGGATATCAAGGTTCTTGTGGAGACTGGTTTGAAAAACTACCATATGTGTATAATGGCTATGTTGTAGCTGCGATGGATGTTAGAGGGCAATCAGGTTCATCAGAAGACACTCTTCAAGTATCGGGAAATACCGTTAGGGGACAAATTGTACGCGGTGTAACCGATGATAATCCCGATAAGCTATTTTTTAGAAATGTTTTTCTCGATACAGCTCAATTGGTACGTATCCTTCAAAGTATGGATTTTGTAGATGAATCAAGGATAGGTGTAACAGGAAGCTCTCAAGGGGGCGCTTTAACCATAGCATGCGCAGCGCTTGAACCGAGCGTAAAAGCAATTGCTTTTGCCTTTCCTTTTTTAACTGATTATAAAAGAGTTTGGGAAATGGATTTAGCAAATGAAGAGGAACCATACAGAGAACTTTTTTTACATTTTAAAAGACAGGATCCATTACATGAAAAAGAAAATGAGTTTTGGACTAGGCTTGGCTACATAGATATTCAAAATCTAGCAAATAGAATAAAGGCGCAATGCTTATTTTTTACTGCTCTTTTGGATAAAACATGCCCGCCTTCTACACAGTTTGCGACATATAATAAAATAATTGCTCCAAAAGAACTGAAGGTATACCCTGAGTATGCCCATGATAACCTCCCTCGCCAGCATGACTTAACACTAGAGCACTTTTTGAAATATTTGTAGAAACTAGTCAAGCGAGCTATGGCAATTTATACGGAGGCCTTGAAGATTTTTTAAATCTATCGTACAATAGACATATGGACAAGGGCCAAAAAAATTCTACACAAAATGAAGTTGAAACTCAAAAAAAATATACTTTTTTTAAGCGTGCAAAAAGGGCTTTTGCTAATATACTGTATGATCAATTTGTGCAATACACATTATTGCTTGTCACCATTTTTATTGTGTTAATGATTTTAATCTTTCGGGCAGAAGTAGGTACAAACGAAAAGATAAACTCATTTTTTGATGTTCTATGGTTTTCTTTGGTAACAGTAACAACTGTCGGATATGGCGATATTACCCCTGGAACTGTAGCTGGACGAATAGCAGGTATTTTTTTACTGCTATTTGGGGTTATCGCTTTTGCCGCTATAAGTGGTAAGGTTGCGTCTGTTTTATTTGATAGACAATTAAAAAAAGATAGGGGGAGAGTTCAATTGAAAAAAATTTCAAAGCACTTTATTATTTGTGGATGGAAATACGGATTTGAGCGTATACTTGAAGGTATATTAAATTCAAACCCTGGCTTAACACTTGATAAAATAGTATTAATAAACACAGCTCCTGCAGAACAAATTGAAAACCTCCGCTCAATTTCTCAGTTTAAAGATATTCACTATATTCATGGTGATTATACGCAAGAAGCAACACTCATAATGGCTAACATAAAAACTGCTGATAGAGTACTACTTTTGGCAGACCATTCACAGAAGTTTTCACAGTTAGAAATGGATTCAAGAACTGTACTTGCAACTCTTACAATAGCTTCATTGAACCCTAAAATATACAGAGTAGTTGAACTCGTTGATCCCGGGTTTGAACGTCACTTGCAAGGGGCTCACTGTGATGAAATAATATTAACAAGTGATTATGAAAGAAGCTTGCTTGTGTCTGCATCAAGCGGTATCGGACTCAGCCACGTATTAAAACATCTTTTGCCTGAAGTTTCGGGAAAAGGTTTAGTAATCGATGATATTAGTAAAACTTTTATTGGAAAGCAATATGTAGATTATAGAAGATCTCTTTCTGGTTCAAATAAAATACTCATAGGGCTTTTAGAAAATACTGGCAATTTCTATCATCGTCGTCGGGAAGCCTTAGATGATGCCCAAAAAAATCCGAATATGGCACAAATAGTGAGTAACTTAAAAAATATAAAAAAGCTTAAAAGTAACGAGCCTGTTTTGGTACCGAGCGATGAGTACATTATTAAAGAACACACAAAGGGTATCTTTATTTACGGAGATTTTATTATGGGTGAAAAAATAGAAGAGGAGGGGGAGTATTATGGATAGCACACCAGAACTTTTAGACCGTCTTCGAAAAATTGAAATATTTTCTGACTTTTCTGCAAAAACTAAAAAGAATGATCAAATTTTAAGTAATATATGTTCCATCATGACATTGGAAACATTTGATCAGGGCGAGATTATAATTAATGAAGGTGACTTTGGAGACTCCTTACATATTCTGGCTGAAGGAAATGTACAAGTAATGCGGAACACCTTACATGAAGATAGATTTGCCGTTGTAAACTTAAGCGCAGAACATAATGTTTTTTTTGGTGAGATGGCGCTAATAAATCATTCACAACGAAGTGCCTCAGTTGTTGCACTTACCCCATGTAAAACATTTATGATTTGCGGAAGCTCGTATATTGAGCTTTGTGAAAAAGAGCCTTATTTTGGATATAAGTCGCTGTATAGGATTGGAAGTCGTTTGGTGGGTTCTTTACAACGAGCAAATAATGATGTTATCACACTGTATCAAGCATTGTTAGATGAAGTTGACAGTTTAGAATAGAGAATAGCGAAAAAGTTTGTTGCTTTTTTGCCATTCTAACGAGTTTAAAATATACATCTTTGACTAATAAGGATGTATATTTTAATTATCGTAATAAAATTTATGGAAACGTATGGAAAATTGGAATTGTTCATGCGTTCCAATAATCATAAGGATGTATTATGGATTCTCGAAGTATTTTTTTGAACATTTCCCCCTTGGATCATCGCTATTCATTATCTGAAGCCGATGTTTTTGATTCGCTTTCTTCCTATATTTCTGAGCAAGCAGCCGTTATTTCTTGCGCAAAAGCAGAAATAGCCCTTATTAAAGCTCACTTAAAAACACGAGGTATGCTCACAAAAGAACTTGAAGAGGAACTCGATACTGTATCATGGACCATAGACCCCGCAAAGGTATATGAAGAAGAAAAAAAGACTCATCACAATATTAGAGCACTTGTAAATGTTCTGCAAACAATGTTACCTGAACATATTCAACCCTTTGTGCATCTTGGAGCAACCAGCGTTGACATCTTAGATACTGCCTTATCTGTTCGGGTTAGAGATTGCGTACAACAAGCAATTCTTCCAATATTAAAAAATCTTGAAAAAGAACTTTGCACCATTGCAGAAAGAGAAGCAAATACTCCTCAGGTTGGGCGCACGCATGGGCAGCATGCCGTGCCTATCACATTTGGCTTTGCAATAGCTGAGTATGTAAGCCGTCTTGGAAAATCAATCTTAGAAATAGAAAGACTTTCAAATGATTTAAGAGGCAAGCTTGCTGGCCCTGTTGGAGCGTATAATGCGCCTTCAATGATTGTAAAAGACCCCGAAGCTTTTGAAGAATTATACCTTAGCTACCTAAACTTAAAACCATCAGAACATTCAACACAACTTGTAGAGCCTGAATACTTACTCCGTCTTTTACTTGAATGTAATGTTGCATTCGGTGTTATTGCGAACCTCGCAGATGATTTGCGTAATCTCCAAAGAAGTGAAATAGGCGAAGTATTCGAGTATTTTTCATCAACCCAAGTTGGTTCTTCTACTATGCCACAAAAAAGAAATCCTTGGAACTCAGAACACGTAAAGTCTCTTTGGAAAGCTTTTGCTCCAAGGGTTATGACATTTTTTATGGATCAAATATCCGAGCATCAAAGGGATTTATCAAATTCTGCAAGTCAACGTTTTGTTTCTGATTATTTGGCTGGCTTTACTCTTGCAGTTGAAAGAATGCGCAACATTGTTAGTGGCTTACAAAGTGATAAAGAAAATATGATGAAAAACCTCAGTGATGGTGGTGGTAAGGTGAAAGGCGGCGTTCTTGCAGAACCTGCATATATTCTTTTGGCTGAAAGTGGCATTGCAGATGCTCACGAAGTTATCAGAAAGCTTACACTTGCAGCAGAAAAGAACGGAACATCACTTTTTGACGAGCTTTCCAAAGATACTGCAAGCTTCAATGCAATTACTGCACAGCTTGAAAAACTTGGTATCGAAGATGCATCAACCTTTTTTGCAAATCCTGAGCGCTATTGCGGACTTGCTTCTAAAAAGGCAGTGGACTTGGCACAAAAATACATGGGGCTAATGAGTAATTAACAATTAATAAGACAGTATATGCTATGAAAGCCTTTTCAAGTGCCACAAAAAAACTGGTGGTACATGAAAAGGTTTTATGCATATTATAATTCAATGTTAATTATTACCTATTAATTA
>CAYJMR010000117.1:0-5846 GCA_964371375.1 uncultured Treponemataceae bacterium | reverse complement strand
TGCGGAATGCCGATACCAAAAACCGGTGGCTTACCACTTGCCGACGACTCAATATATTTCATATAACAACAGACATATGTATCCTTAGATATATAGCCTGAAAATTATAATAATGTGCTTAATGTAGCAAAGTTTCTTTTGGTTTATTCCTATTCATCCATAGGAGTTGTACC
This sequence comes from uncultured Treponemataceae bacterium, assembly GCA_964371375.1. Lineage (GTDB taxonomy): Bacteria > Spirochaetota > Spirochaetia > Treponematales > Treponemataceae > CAYJFX01. Next base: position 5,673 of record CAYJMR010000117.1, on the reverse strand, counting down.
CAACTCAACATTGCCTGCCTCATACTCTGCGAGTATTCGGTCTTGTAGTTCTGTTCTGAACTCAGGAGTTATTGGATGAGCAACATCCTTATAATCACCTGTGCTTGTTTTTCGGCTTGGCATGGCGATAAACAAACCTGTTTTTCCCTCAATGATTTTAACATTGTGCACTACAAAACAATCATCAAATGTGACAGTAACATACGCTTTTAATTTACCATCAGCTACCATTTGCCTAATGCGAATCTCGGTAATTTGCATAATCACACCTCATATAGCTCAGTTGTAAGTCATTGTATAACATTCGTTATACACTGCATTGCACTTGCCTTGACAATCCTATAGATCATCAATGACTATAGAAACGCACGTGTTAAACAACACGTCCATTCTACGCTTAATGTAGTGTAGGCTTTTATTGCTTCCTCTTCGTTACCGAAAACACCATAAACAGCAGAACCTGAACCGCTTAACTGTGAATATTCTGCCCCTGCATCTTCTAAGCACAAAAGCGCTTTTCCGATACAATCATACTCATTCACCAGCAAATCAGTAAAACTATTTATAAAAACCCAGTCAGTAACCGGCTTATAGTAAACATCCTTTACCTCTGCCAAAGTTATTGTCTTAAGTGTTTTTTCTTTATCAATACTTTTGTCAAAAGACTTAAAAGCATCTTTTGTTGAACTGTGAACATTCGGCATAATAACAACGAAAAACAAATCATCTCTCGCTTGCATTTGTCGAACAAACTCACCACGCCCAGTTACTATTGCTGCTCCGCCAGAAATAAAAAAAGGAACATCGCTACCAACTTTTGTAGCTATATGTATTTTTTCTTCATGACTTAGCTTTGTTTCAAACAGCATATCCATTGCTTTAATTAAAGCAGCTCCGTTTGAAGACCCGCCACCAAGACCGGCTCCAGAAGGTATTTTTTTGTTAAGATTAACAAATACTCCACAATCAATGCCAGTATAATCGCAAAAAGCCCTGTACGCAATAGTTAGCGTATTTTCAGGCGGTAATGTTATTGAAGATACCTCAACGTGGCAAAACCCTTTTGTATCAGTTTTTACTACGTGCAGTTCATCACAATAATCAATCGCTTGAAACAAACTCTCAATGTCGTGATATCCGTCTTCCCTTATTGGATGAACCTTAAGATGCAGGTTCAACTTTGCAGGTGACCTAATAATCACTTCATTAAGCATATTTATATTATACTAATTTTTTTAAGTTTGTCAAAGGGTTTTGTAATATTTTATAAAAAAAAAGAGTTTTTTAAATAAAAACAGTTGACACAAAAAGAATATGCTATTATGCTTAAACCATAAGAGAAAGTTATACGAGGAAGTGTTCAATGATTATACCTTCAAATGGCTCTGCAAAATCGGCCTATATTTCTGCAGCCTATGATGACGACTTTGACGATGATTTTGATGATTACGAAGATGATGATTTCTTAGACGATGACTTCAACAATCTCGATGAATTTGATCAAGAGGACGACGATGATTTTGATTATGAAGACGACGAATTCGAATATGATGATTTTTCATAATTCAGCATCGTTTTATAACAATTGATCTCCACCATGCCAAAGTTTTTCTAAGTCGTAAAATTCCCTCGCATCTTTTGATAAAAGATGCACAACGATAATTCCGAGGTCAATAAGATTCCAATCATCACCTGATGGCATCTTTTTATTGGGAACGAGAATTTCTAACTCATTTTCTTTTGCATAATCTTTAACATGTTTGTAAAGGCCTTTCCAATGTGTACTACTGTTTATTGTAGTTAAAACAAAATAATCTGTCCAAGAATTTAATTTAGATACATCTAGTACCATTGTATCAAGCCCTTTGTAGTCTGTTAGTACATTTGCTATTTCTATTGCTTTTTCTGCGTTTGTTTTCATATTTTTCTCCTATAAAAAGTCAAGAAAAAAACATCAGTTTTTGCTACTTGACTTTTTTCAAGACGTTTTGCAATGCTAAACGTCATAATATCTGAGTTTGCCATGCAAACTCTAAAATGAATGTGAAGGCACTATTTGTGCTGAAGCATTCATTATTTCTCCTAATTTACCATTATTTAACACAACAGCCGTGGTCTATTGCATTAAACGTCTCCTGCTTTTAAAAAAAACGGAAACATTCTTATAGTCATAAATCTTACCGCACGTAGCGTCCATCAAAATCAGTTCCTAATACAATTGTATAGTCAACCAATCGATTATTATCTAATACATTTGCATCAACTTCGGTTTTAACAATATTTGAGCAGCGAATAAAGTCTCCTAAAGCCTTTGCAACCTCTTCATTACCAATGTGATCAATGATGTATGTTTCTTCATGGTCACTTGATTCTGCATTTATAACACTAACAACATCATAACCAGTACTTCGCAAGAGACTCGAAGTATTTCTTGCTAAACCTTGAATGGTCGTACCATTTTGAATCTCTAATGCATATACGCGGCTAAATGTTGTTTCAGAAACAAGGGCCAAAACCGTCTGTTGTAATACGTCTTTTATCAACTGTCCATCATTGTATGGAAACAGCAATGTTTCACCATCAACTTCTCTCTCTGAGCCGGTAATTACCTGCGGGAAAAGCCGTTCAGCGTCAACATTGGATATTGTTTCTAGTAGATTATAAAAATCTCTCGAATCAATATTTGCCCTCATGTGTTCTTCATAGTATTCAAAAGTCTTATCATTAAAGATATCATTTGAGTTTTCACCAAGGGCTTTAAAAAATGAAACAATAGTATTTCTAATCCTAAACTCTCTATCAGCAGAGTCTTCAATTTCACCTTCATATGTTAAATACGTAACGACTTTATCACCGTCTAGAGTTATCTGCCCCGATGGTAATAGAAAATACACACCGTCTACAACATCATCAATTGGGGTTTGCACAGAAACATCCAAGCCGCCAAAAAGATCTGTTAATACAGAAAAATCATCTAAGCTAATTTCTATAGAAAAAGGAATTGTCATATCAACCAATTTTTCTATTTCACTTCGGTACACATCAATGCCCTTTTCTTTATATACAGCATCAATTCTGTCTACTCTTTCAAGACTGGAATAGATACCTCCTGTATTACCTAAGATATCAATTAAAGCGCCGCGCCTAGAAACAGGGTAATATGTTAAAATTGTTGTTGACATTGCTTCTCCGCCATCTTCAACAACTAAAAGAAGTTTGATAATTTGGTCATTTCTCAATACTTCCTCTACAACATTTGTTCTAAGTGCGAAAACCACCGTTAGAGTCATAACTGTTAATATAACGACTATAAGCGCGATAAAAATTACATGTCTACCGCCTGTCAACATTTTTTTTGGCATTACAAATTCTCCACATCAATGAAGGAGTAGTCGCCTTTTTTTTCACCTTTAGATTTTTTATCTAAAATCCAAAGCGCTTCAGGGAATACCTCATCTTTTTTCTTTCGTCTTACAGTAATTATTTCTTTTAAGACCGTTTCCAAAAGTTTATCTAACGTTAATTTTAACAAATTTTTCATTTTTGATGAAGACATATACGGTCTTCCAGGCTCAATTTTATCGGCAATACACACAATTTTTGCAATATTACACATGTTTTTTTTGCCAAATGTGTGGCACGAAACCGCTTCAAGTATTTCTTCATTTACAATATTAAATTGTTTTTTTAATACAATGGCGCAGGCTCTTCCATGAAGAAGAGATGGCTTTTTCTTTTCAGTTTCGGATAACGATTCAGCATTTGCAAGTACAACTTGCTCCAACTCGGCTTTATCCATTTCCTTACACATGTCATGACTTAGCCCAGCGTAATATCCTAAAACCTCATTTTCCCCAAAATGCTTACACAGAAGACTTGCTGTTTTTGCCACTCGTAATGAATGTTCATACCGTTGAGATGACAAAGATGTAAGTACATGCAGTCGAATTTTTTCTATTTTGTCATTATCTATTATCGCAGACGTACAATCTTTTGTCTTGAATATATTCATAAACATTTTTGTGAACAAGATTTTTCCAATCCTTTCCGCATTGAATTCTGTTTCTAATTTCTTGTGAAGAAATATCCACTATAGCATTTTCCATCATTGTATATTCAAATGGAAAACTAAATTCTTTATACTCAGAACTTGTACCTCTAAAGGCCAAGAGTACATCGGTAAGTTGTACAAGCTTTTTAACATCCTTCCAAAGATGAAACCCGTTTACCAGATCTTCACCAATTATAAGACCAATGTTTCCTTGCAAAACTGTAGCATACGTATCCTGCAAGTAACGTACTGTGTCTATTGTATACGACACTCCTTCCCTGTCAAGTTCACTTGTTTCAATTTTAAACTCAGGGTAATCTGCTATTGCCAAAGAGAGCATAGCACATCTATCTTCGTTTGTTGCTCCTACCGCTAACTGTTTATGAGGCGGTTTATATGCAGGAACAAAAGCTACTGTATCATACCCAAAGCGCCTTACAGCCTGCTCTGCCAGTAATACATGTCCTAAATGAACAGGATTAAAGGATCCTCCCAAAATTGCAAGTTTCATTACTCACTTCCGGGATATTGAACCATCTCATCATCTTCTTCGGTGTATGTAGAACGCGCTTGTAAAAACACGCTTTTTTTCTCGTTTTGAATGTCATCTGTGGCACCAGAAGATTGGCGCACATTGTTTTCTACAAGAGATATAAGTTCCTTTTTAACCTTATCTAAACCTTCTTTTGTATGAACAGACATTGGAATACATACGATATCTTTATATTTTTCGCATAATTCTGCTGCCCTTACAGCCGCACCTTCAACATCTATTTTATTTAAAAGCAAAATACTTGGTTTATTGATAATTGGCTTTGAAAAAGAAGCCAGTTCTTCGAGTAATTTTTCATATGCATCAAGATAATTATCATCAGAACAGTCTATTAAAAAGGCCAAACCTTGTGTTCTTGAAATATGCTTTAAGAATCGAATACCAAGTCCGGCACCTTCACTTGCACCTTCAATAATTCCTGGTATATCTGCAATAACAAAGGAATCTTCGTCGTTTACATGTAATACACCTAAGTTTGGTATTTTTGTTGTAAAAGGATACGGAGCAATTTTTGGTCGGGCATTTGTAAAAAAATCTAATAAAGATGACTTACCAGCATTAGGAAAGCCAACGAGACCAATATCTGCCATTATGCTTAATTCTATTTTAAGTTTTTTTACTTCACCCTCTCCACCAGGGTTTGCCCTTCTAGGAGCTTGCGTGATAGAACTTTTAAAATGCACGTTACCCCAACCGCCGTTTCCGCCTTTGAGGTATACAAATTCTTCATCTTCACTTTCTGTTGTAAACTCACATATAAAAACACCGGTTTCTACATCAACTACGCGAGTACCCGGTGGTAAAAAAACAACAACGTCTTCGCCATCGGCTCCGTAGCGATTATTACCACTACCATCACCGCCGTTTCTAGCTTTAAAAACATGTTGCTTTCGTAAATGAGATAAAGTTCTGAGATTTCTTTTTACACGGAATATAACATCGCCGCCACGCCCACCGTCACCGCCGGCAGGACCGCCATTAGGCACGTATTTTTCGCGCCTAAATGCTATGCATCCATTACCACCTTTGCCGGAACGAACTTCAATGACAGCTTCGTCTGCAAATTGGA
>CAYJMR010000116.1:0-5923 GCA_964371375.1 uncultured Treponemataceae bacterium | reverse complement strand
TCCCCTCTTCCCCTAAGATAATAAAAAATAGGAACATTTTAATAAAAAGCACTTCACGGCCTGCAAGCCGTGAAAATTTACATCTAAATAAAATCCCTAGATGCTTCTTGTTCAATAAAATACATATCCTTAAAGGGATGAATATCTAAAGCATTTGGATACCAACCACCGAGCACACTAGTGTCCACGACATTAAAGGAAACGGGATGTGATAGAGGTAAAATAACGCCTGCATCAAGTAAATACTGCTCTGCCTCTGCTAGCTTTTCATAGCGCTTATCAGGGTCTTCTATTATGGTAGCCTCTTCTAAAAGAGAATCAAAGGTATTGTCTGTCCACTCGGTTTCTCTCAAAGAGGATCCACTTCTAAAAAGCTCTAAAAATGCTAATGGGTCGGCAAAGTCACCAATCCATGTATAGGTGAATAAGTCAGCTTCCCACCCATCAAAACTTCCTAGATACCGCTCACTTGGTGTAGTTTCAATTCGTAAGGTTATTCCAACTTCGGCTAACCCATCAACCATAATTTGAGCTTGCCCTCGAGTATAGTCTAAATCTGGTATAGCAAATGTTAATTCTAAGCCGGTAGGAATAGTATTTCCTTCTTCGTCATATCGCACTTCATATCCTGCTTTTCCCAAAAGCTCTTTTGCATACTCAACATCTCTTTCTTCTATACCTACAATTTCTGGGTACTCACCAATAGGCAAAATGAGAGTTTCTGCAGGCACAAAACTGTCTCTAAGCACATCCCACGGGATTGCAGCTATTACTGCATTTCGAAGATCGGGGCTATCCCAAGGCTTTTCATGAGCTTTAAAGAATACAAATTCTGTTCCAAATTGTGGTGCTATGTATAATGCATTTGTATCATAAATGCTATTAACCATTACACCGCCCGTTGCCCACTGTGCCTCACCTATGTTAAAGCGATATGCGTTTTCTTCCAAATCGTCATCATTTATTATTTGAATTGAAGGAATTGCAACATTTTTTGCATCATAGTATTCATCATTCTTTTCAAAGCGTACTTCTTTATTATTCCGGCTTTTTAAGACATATGCACCTGAATAGACATCTTTATCTTTAGGAACGACCGAAAATGCATGATGAGTTAATATTTTCGCAAAATAATCTGTAGGTGTATTTAAACGTACAATCAATGTATTTCTATTTTTTGCCTCAATGCCGACATCATCTGCACTCCCCTTTCCTTGACGATAATTTGAAGCCCCTTCAATCACATCAAGTAACGAGGCAAAAGGAGCATTTAAGTTGGGGTCTAAAAGGGCTATCCAAGAATCCTTCACATCATAGGAAGTTATTCTCTCTCCATTTGAAAACTTTGCCTCCGGGCGTATTGAAAAAGTCCATATTTTTTTGTTTCTGGAAACAGTAAAATCTTCAGCTATGGCACTATCTGGCTCAAGGGTTAAGGGGTTATACACAAACAATCCTTCATAGATGGCATTTAGCAACTGCCCTTCTGAACTATAGTTTGCTGTATGTGGATTTAAATCATAATTATGCACCGAGTCTATTATTACCAATTCTTTTTGTATATTGGAGTTAAAATGTTGTTGTGCTACAATAGGAGCAATACTTGTTACAACAAGTAAAAGTGCAATAATTTTTTTATTCATTTGTTATTCCCAGTTTTTTCATTTGTTGCTCTGTCGTTACGGCAGAAACATACTCAGCCTTGTATTTGTTCGCTTTGAGTATAGTATTTTTTATGACATCCAAATCAATTTTTAATCCCTTTACCTTTGAACGATTTATATCGGTAATTTCAGTCTTAAAAAAGTTATCGAATCCGACCAATACACCAAAAAGTGACTGACAATCACTGATTCGCTTTTGAACAAATTCTAATATCGCTTCATCACTTTCTTTTTCAAGTTTAATACTTAGCGGTGAGTTTTTTGATCCTAAAGATGCAAAAGTTCTTGATCGTTGTATCATACCTTCTAAAAACTTATTGTACTCTATTATTTCAAATTTTTCAATCTGTGTTTGCATGTCCATCGTTTTTACTTTATATTCAACGGCCTTACCTTGCATCCCAAGTGCAGAGCGAATGGCTAAAACAAATTTTTCCAATCCTGTCTTTTTTCCACTTTGTAAAAGCTCATGGTTTTCTTGTATTTTTTGTGTAATAACATCAATGGTTGGGGCAAAAGCTTGTAAGATTTTTACGACTTCTAATAACATCGCTCGAGTATCAACATTGTTTTCCTTTTCTTCTTTTTTTTCCGAAACTGTCTGAAATGCTAACAATGCTTTTTTTCTTAACTCATCTTTAGAACTACCAAAATCTTCTTGTACTAACTCTTCTATCAGGTCAGGGTAAAAACGCTTTTTATCCATATGAGTCGAAAATACTTTTTTTATTTCACTAAGTCCATTTTCAACATTCATTTTACTATATGTTGAAAGGAAAGAGGGGTTGTCAAAAATATTTTTTCGCACATCAATTTTATATAATTCTCGGTATACTGCTGTCAATTTTTTTAATTCGGCGTTAATCTCGTTAACACTTTTTGCTGTTACAGAGAGCATATTGTTTATCACGCTAACACCCATTGTGTCAGAACCATTTTTTATTGAAATAACAATAGACCCAAAATAGCGGTTGTTGCTTAAATTATTGGCACTATTAAGATTGTTCCAATCTAGAAAACTATTAAATGTGAATAACTTTTTTATGACATCAGGGGTAAAGGCTTCTATAGTAAATTGAAAATAATTACACAAAAAATCTAACGAACTTTCATAGTCAGAAAAGCGAATACCAAAAACAGTCGGCCCTTCAGAGTCAGTAAAGTCTTCCGCATCAGGTAAGGAAATATCAACCACCTTCTTATCTTTTTTATAAGGGTCGGGAAGAAGAAGTTTCTTTTTCTCAAATAAGCCTGCCATATTTCTTAAGGCTGTTAAAAATGTTCTATAATTATCAAGCATTTTTGGTAAAGCAAAGGAATTATACCATGCTACCTTTTGTTCTGCCGCTTCATAGAGGACATTTTCAAATTCATTTACTACACTCATTCTTCTTTATCGGCATTTTTTACGGTTATCAAAAGAAAAAAGTATTGCAAAAATAAATGGAAAAAAACACCTTAAAAGCCTTTGACCATTGTTTGTTTTTATGCTATAATTTGCGCATATGGCTGCAAAAAAAACGAAGTTTAAAGTTAATCAACAAATTGTATATCCAAGTCAAGGTACCGGAAGAATTGTAGAAATTAAAGAAAAATTGTTCAATGGTGAAAAAACAATGTACTACGTTATTTACCTTGAAGTTTCTGATATGACAATAATGGTACCCATTGATAGGTGCGAAGAACTCGGCATACGCGCAATTGTTTCGGCTGCGGAAGTTCACAAAGCTCTCGATGTAATTGGAGAAAGTTTTGAACCCATCACATCTGACTGGAAATTGCGTTACCAATTGAACATGGATTTATTAAAAAAAGGGTCTGTTCAAGACATTGCAATGATTGTTCGCTCTCTATATCACAGAAGTAAAGTAAAAGAACTTCCAATCCTGGAGCGAAAACTATATGACTCCGCAAAAAAACTACTTGAAGATGAGATTGCATCTGCTTTGGAATTAAGCCCAAAAGAAGTAGAACAACTTTTGCATGAAAAACTAGAACCTCTTGGGCAAGAAGTCGAGCAAAAAAAAGCATTCGCAGCATTTGATGATGACAAAGATGATGACATCTTACTCGACGACGATGATACTGAAGATTTCGGAGATGATGATTAAGTACCTATGACTAAAGAAGCTATTAAAGTTGCACTCATTGTAGCAGCTGCAGGTACTTCTTCTCGATTTGAAGCAGGGGAAAAAAAAGAATTTCTTCCCCTCTCATCAAATCTTTTCCCTTCACAAAAAGGTGGAACGGTGCTTTCTTGTAGCATAGAAGCCTTTTTGCAATTTTTTACAGAACATAAATCGTATACACTTTCAAACCTTATAATTACCATACCAAACGCTGACTACAAAACTAAAACACAACAAGCTTTAAACGCGAGTCCTTACGTAAGAGATACTCTTATTAGTCTTTGTACAGAACCAGCATTTGTTGAGGGAAGTACTACTCGCCAAGCATCGGTGTTATGCGCTTTACAATACCTACGCTCATTAAATGAAAATATCGATATTGTATTAATACATGATGGAGCTCGCCCCTTTGTTACAAAAGAAATTGTAGACGATGTAATTCGTGTAGCTCATTCTAAAGGCGCATCTGTACCTACCATTCCTCCAGTAGACACGCAAAAAGAAGTAGATTTAAATGGTAAAATTATTCGCCACCTTACACGCTCAAGCCTACGTGCCGTTCAAACACCGCAAGGTTTCTGCTTCGAAAAACTCTATTCAGCACACTTGCAAGCAGAAAACGATAATAAAGAATACACCGATGATACACAAATTTGGGCTGAGTATGTAGGCGACGTATATACAGTTCAAGGAAGCGAAAAAAACAAAAAGATAACATTCAAACAGGATTTAGAATATACTATGACGGAAAAAATACTATATAGAACAGGTCTCGGAAGTGATCTTCATCGATTGGAAAAAGGCCTAAAGCTCATGATTGGTGGAATTGAAATTCCTTTCGATAAAGGCGAAGTAGCTCATTCTGATGGAGATGTTTTACTTCATGCAATAACCGATAGCCTTTTAGGTGCAATAGGGCTTGGTGACATTGGAGAACTTTTCCCGCCTAATGATGATACGTGGAAAAATGCAAACTCTGCCGTTCTCTTAAAATCCGCATGGGAAAAAGTACAAACGGAAGGATGGCAACTTCAAAACATGGATTGTATTCTTCAAATGGAAAAGCCAAAGTTTTTGCCTTGGCGAGAAAATGTTATTGAATCAATTTCTTCTATTCTAGAATGTGAAAAAGAGCGTGTCTTTGTTAAAGCAAAAACGGGCGAAGGCCTAGGCGACATTGGCCAAGGGCGAGCAATTAGTGCTCAAGTAGTTTGTTTATTGAAAAAGTAATCATCCAAAAAAATATTGGAAATAGTGTATAGGGTCAGTATAGCGTGCCATGGATGGCACAAAACGAAAAAATCATTGAGTTTCGAGCTAATCATTTTACTTCGTACCTTGCGCGAAACTCAGTAGTAAAAATTGCCAGGACGGCAATTTTTACGTATTAAGCTACATATGCTTCTAAACGTTGTGAAAACTTTGGGTGCTGCAAATGACGAATAGCCTTTTTTTCGATTTGGCGAATTCGTTCTTTTGTTAAGTTAAATACTTCGCCTACTTCTTTTAAAGACATAGCTTTTCCATCAATTAAACCAAATCGGTGCCGAAGAACATTTGCTTCTTTATCACTAAGTTCTCCTAACACAGAGTCAATATCATCTTGCATAGTTGCATGAATTGCAAAATTTTCTGGTCCGTCATGTTGTGTATCTTCAATAAAATCTGCAATTGAAGTAACTTCTGAAGTTCCAGCGCTTGCATCTAGCGAAACCATATCCTGAGCAACATTAAGAATATCTCGTACATGGTCAGGGCTCATATGTAGTACTTCTGCAACTTCTTTGATTTCTTCTTCGTCAGTTTTGTTACCGCTTATTAGCTTTCGAGTTTTTTCAATTTGAACAAGCTCATTTGCTCTATTTAACGGAAGACGAATAGCGCGAGACTTTTCGCAAACTGCTTTTAGGATAGCTTGTCGTATCCACCATACTGCATACGAAATAAAGTGGTAACCTTTTGTTACATCAAATTTTTCTACAGCTGTCATAAGCCCTATGTTTCCTTCGCTTATGAGGTCTACAAGATCAAGCCCGTGGTTTTGATATTTTTTTGCAACGCTTACAACGAATCTAAGGTTAGAATTAACAATTTTTTTCTTTGCAATCTCATCACCCTTTGCCGCTTTTG
>CAYJMR010000115.1:0-5926 GCA_964371375.1 uncultured Treponemataceae bacterium | reverse complement strand
ATAAATTTCGTAGTTCGTATTCATCACCAATTATAGCATTTATACCCTCTTTCCCAGCACGAGCCGTTCGCCCTGCCCTGTGCACAAAAAAATCTGCATTTGAAGGAAGATCCATTTGAACAATGTGCGTAACTCCTACAATATCTAAGCCCCTTGCTGCTAAATCACTAGTAATTAAAATAGGTAGCTTACCAGAGCGAAACTGATCCAGAGCTTGTTTACGTTTTACCTTGTCAGTTTTTGCTGTAAGCACTGCGCAGTTGATTTTATGGTGACGTAGAGTCTCATTTAAATATATGGTTTCATCGGTTCTTGAGCAAAAAACCAAAGCTTTTTTAGGGCTTTCTGCTGCCAAAAAGCTTCTAAGTACCTTTGCTTTGTCTCTCCTTTCTGCATGAAAAGCCCAGTGAGTAATACGTGATTTTAATACATCTTCTTTTGGTAAAAGAGCTACTTCAAAGTCTTTTACTTCGCGTCCTTCCGCAGAACGTTTTAGTATTTTTTGCATTGACTCAGGAAGCGTTGCAGAACAAGCAATTAATTGGGCAGTTTTAGGCATCAAATCAACTAAAGCTAAGGTTTCATCCCTCATTTCGGGAGAAAATAAGCGGTCTACTTCATCGAGTATAATTGCTTTTACGCCGTTAATTTTTAATTTTTTTAAGTGTATAAGTTCCATAAGACGGATACTTGACCCAACCACAGCATAGGGCTTATCCTTAAAACTGTCTATTTGCCTTTTAAGAGGTGAGCCGCCAAAACACAATACTGCTTTAAATGGCATAAAAGTATTCACTTCGTTTTTTATTTGTGAAGCTAATTCAAGCGTAGGCGAAAGCACTATAACTTCAGGATTGGGAAAAACTTGAACCTTATTTTTATCCAATAAAGATGTATCTTCACCATTATTCGTTTTCTCTAAAAAACTCTTTTGTAAAAGTGGTAGTAAGTATGCAAGTGTTTTACCTGTTCCTGTTTCAGATTCAAAAAAAACGTGTTTACCTTGACATATAAGAGGAATAACTTTTTCTTGCACCTTTGTGGGCTCTGTAATAGAGCGTTCTTTGAGTTTTAGTAAAAAAAACTCGTTAATTGATAAGCGTTTCATGTTGAATATAGTATAGCACAGAATAAAAAACTATGCTATAATGTTTAAGATGAAAATTGGTATTGATGTATTTGGTTTAGAACATGGCAAGGGCGGTTTAGGCTCATACGTAACATCTCTTGTAAAAAATCTTCCCATTGATGATGAATGTACATATGATTTGTTTGGACACGAAATAGACAGGTATACTTTTGACCCAGGTGATGGGCGGGTTACCTTTACAGGTATTGACTTACCGGATGACGCAAGGGCAGAAAAAGTATGGCATACATTTAAATTAAAGTCTTTTATCGCAAAACAAAAATATGATGTTGTACTTTTTCCTTCGGGATCTCCGCAAGGACACTTATCTTCAAAGATTCCAACTGTCGTTGTTGTTCATGAGATAGTATCTAATTCTTTGAAAAAATCTGGAAATAAAATATCAGTTGGGTTATTTAAGCGCAATTTAAAAAGAGCCACAAAAGTAATTGCGGTAAGCCAATTTATACGAAAAGATTTAACAAAGCTAAAAATAAAACAGGATAAGATTGAGGTAATTTACGATGGTGTTGACCATGCACTCGCGAATGTAAAAAACGATGTGTCAGTGATAGAATCTGATGCACACGAAGATATTGCATTTATTCAGCCTTTTGCCATTAAACGACCGTATATTACATACGCATCAAGAATAGCCCATAGCGATAAAAAGCATATTGAATTAATTAAAGCCTTCTGTTCATTTAAGAAAAAAACAGGCCTACCCCATCGCTTGGTGCTTGCGGGCAATGAAGAAGCCTATGCAAAAAATATCCACAAAGCACTTGAAACGTGCGAATATGCTTCTGACATATTGATTACAGGGCATTTTCCAAGGGACAGTTTTTATAAACTTTATTCGCTTTCTGATGCATGCGTGTTTCCATCGGTAAATGAGGGTGTAGGTCTTCCGGTCATTGAGGCAATGGCTTGTGGCATTCCTGTTGCCTGTTCTAAGAAAGGCTCACTTGGCGAAATCGCTGGCGACTTTGCATTATATTTTGATAGTGACGATAGTGAAGATTTTACCAACGCCATTGAAAGAATTGTAACCGATGAGACTTTAAGAGATAAACTAATAAAAGATGGAAAAGAGTGGACAAAGCGCTTTTCATGGGATAAAACAGCTTTAAAAACGGTAGAATTACTAAAGAGTTTAGTAAAATAAAAAAAATCACCCTGCTTGGGTGATTTTTTTTATTTATGCTGTCTTTTGCTCTATCTGCAAGGTTTCACCTGTGCACTGCTTTGCTTTTACCATTTCTTTAGTTATTGTAAGCGATTTTTTACCCTTAAGCGATGGTATTTCAAACATTACATCTAAAAGCATTTTTTCAACAATTGCTCTAAGACCACGAGCACCAGTTTTTTGTTCAATTGACATTTCTGCAATTGTTGCTATAGCCTCATCGGTAAATGTTAGCTTTACATCATCCATTGCAAACGAAGCTACAAATTGCTTTGTTATTGCATTTTTTGGCTCAGTTAAAATATTTACTAAATCATCTCTTGAAAGTTCATTTAAAGCTACTGCTATGGGCATACGTCCAATTAATTCAGGAATTAAACCAAACTTTACAAGGTCATCAGGAATAACTTGATTTAAAAGTTCTGCCTTTTCTTCATCAGACATAGTATTTAGATGAGATCCAAATCCTATTGAATGCTGACTAACTCTAGAATCAATAATTTTTTCTAAACCAACAAAAGCTCCACCGCAAATAAACAAAATATTTGTTGTATCAATTTCAATTAACTCTTGGTTTGGATGCTTTCTTCCGCCTTGAGGTGGAACACTGGCTTTTGTGCCTTCAATAATTTTTAATAGTGCTTGTTGTACACCCTCGCCTGAAACATCTCTTGTAATAGAAACATTTTCGCTTCTTCTAGAAATCTTATCTATTTCGTCAATAAAGATAATCCCGCGTTCAGCTTCTTTAATATTTCCGTTCGCTGCATTTATAAGTTTTAAAAGCACATTTTCTACATCTTCACCAACGTAACCTGCTTCAGTAAGTGTTGTAGCGTCCGCAATTGCAAAAGGTACATTGAGCTTTTTTGCAAGTGTTTTTGCAAGCAAGGTTTTACCACAGCCAGTTGGCCCCATAAGAAGAATATTTGATTTTTCAATTTGAATATCTTCATCATTGCCACTAAGGGTATTTTGCATTGCCATTCTCTTATAGTGATTATACACAGCAACAGCAAGTGCCTTTTTGGCATAATCTTGACTCACAACATATTCATCCAAGTATTCTTTAAACTCTTGAGGAGTGGGAACGTTTTCAATTTCTATTGGACTTGCCTTTACACTATCCTCATCTAGGATAGTTTGGCAAACTGAAACACATTTTTTACAAATGCACACGCCACTGGGGCCAGAAACAAGTTGTAGGGTAGCAGAAGAAGGCTTACCACAAAAAGAACAACTTGCTCCGAATGTATTTTTATTTTTTGACATACCTACTATCTCCTACTTGGCATTATATGATCAATGATGCCATACTCAAGGGCTTCTGTAGCACTCATAAAATAATCTCTTTCCATGTCTTGTGCTACTTGTGCAACTTTCTTTCCTGTGTGATGTGCGAAATACTCAGTTGTTAAGTTTTTGAGTCTCATTATTTCTTTTGCTTGAATTGCAATATCAGATGCTTGTCCTTGTGCTCCACCCCATGGTTGGTGAATCATAACTCGAGCAGAAGGAAGTGAGTATCTTTTTCCCTTTGTTCCACCTGCTAAGAGAATTGCACCCATGCTTGCAGCTTGCCCCATACAAATAGTTTGTGTATCGCACTTTACATACTGCATTGTATCATAAATTGCTAAACCTGCAGTGACTGACCCACCAGGTGAGTTGATATACATACTAATGTCTTTATCGGGATTTTGTGATTCTAAAAAGAGAATTTGGGCAACAATTAAGTCGGCCGTAATATCATTTATTTCGCCGTCTACAAAGATGATTCTATCTTTTAAAAGACGAGAAAAAATATCATATGAGCGTTCTCCGTTTCCAGTTTGCTCAATTACATATGGTACAAGACTACTTGATTTTTCACTCATATTATGTCCTCATGTAACATTACACAACAAGCATAATGTTACGTTTTTGATTTTTTATAGTTGGTGAAAAATGTTCACCAACTACACTTATACTAAAGAGCTAAAAATCAATTTTTGCTTATTGTTTTTTAAACAAATCTGCAAAAGATTTCTTTTCACCCTTTGCTATTTTAACTTCAGAAAATAACTGAACGTACAGTTTTTTTTCTTTAATGTCATCTATAAGATACTCTTTTCTGTTAGCATCCGCATAGTGTTTTTTTACTTCTTCTGCAGAAATATTTGCTTCTAGGCCAATTTTTTCGTATTCTGCTTCAATTTCAGCGTCTGTAACCTCAATTGTACGTGCTTTTAAGAGCTCTTCAACTATTAAGCGGCTTTTGAGCATTTTTTCACAATCGCCAACCCATGTTTCTAGCATAGCATCTTTTGTTTGCCCAGAGCCTGTAAGCATGCTTTCAAGCTGTTCAGGCGACATTTGAAATTGCTGTGCCATCATTCTCCAACGAGATTCTTTTTCGGCTTCTACCATTGAAGCAGGTAAATCGATAGGATTTTTTTCAACAAGTTGGTCTAAGATATCGCTTGCTTTTATTTCACGAAGCCTGTTTTCTAATGCCGTGTTAAGATTTTTTGTAATATCATCTTTTAGGTCTTTTAGTGTTTTATATTTTTCGTTTACATCTTGAGCTAGCTCATCATCAAGGTCTGGAAGGTCTCTAACCTTTAATGCTTTAATAGTAACAGAAACTTTTTTTGTAGATCCTGCAAGTTCTTCGTTTTCATCATCTTTAGCAAACTTTTTAGTAATGACCTTTGTTTCGCCTTTTTTCATTCCGATAATGTCGTTATCTAGTTTGAAAATATTTTGTTCTGTTCCAATTGTAAATACAAAGTCTTCACGTTTTGTACCTTCAATTTCTTTGTCAGCATCATCTACTTCAAAGTAATCAATTGTTACAACATCATCTTTAGCTGCTTTTTCGGTATCTTTTCTATCTACAACCATTGCATTACGTTCTCTGATGTTTTCTAGCTCTTCTTTAAGTTCAGCCTCTCCTACAGTTACCTGAGGTTCTTTTATGCTAACCTTATCAAGACCTTCAACAGTCACTTTAGGCATTACATCGTATCTAATTGAAAACACTAAATCTTTATCAAGTTCCATTTGCGGAAACTCATCCATTGCTGGTCTTCCGTATGGAAGAGGTCTGTGTTCTGTATCATTCTTATCGAGATCTGTAAACACTTCTTCTACTGCTTTTTCAATAATATCTGAGGCTACATCTTGTTTTAATGCATCGCCGTATTTTCTTTCAAGGATTGCTATAGGTACTTTACCCTTTCTAAAACCAGGTAATTGAATTGATTTTGCATATTTTGCAATGAGTTCATCATAATTCTTTTTAACTTCCTTTTTTGGAACGGTTACGGTAAGTTTAACTGATGAATGTTCTTGCTCTTCAAATTTTTTTGTTGTTTCCATAAGATATCCTTTTTAGGGTGTAGTACCCTCTGTATAAAAAAAGAGCGATTCAAGATATGTCCTGAATCGCTTCGAGCGGGAAACGGGAGTCGGACCCGCGACATCCACCTTGGCAAGGTGGCGCTCTACCACTGAGCTATTCCCGCAAAATTTTACGCAACAAGCGCTCTTTGCTCGGTCTACCACTAACTGACTATACGAGAGAAGGGACTTGAACCCTTACGCCTAGGGCACTAGATCCTAAG
>CAYJMR010000114.1:0-5934 GCA_964371375.1 uncultured Treponemataceae bacterium | reverse complement strand
GTGACACCATTAATCAAGGTGACATCATTGCAAACATGGAAGCAAACAAGGCTGCATTTGAATTTGCTAGTCCTGTTTCAGGAACAATAGTAGACCTTTTTGTAAAAGAAGGTGACAGTGCCGATGTTGGAGAAAATCTTTTTTCTGTTGAAGGTGAAGCAAGCCAAGATACCTCAACACCGGTAACAAGAGAAATTGTAAAAGAAGCAATTATCACTTGGAAAGAAGTTACTCCAAAAAAGGTAAGCCCAAATACAACTGAAAAAGCCGACATCGGTATTGCAGGTCTTACCCACGTAACAGGAGCCAACAAAGTTTTATCAACCGACTTAGATGCAAAATATGGTTGGGACAGTTCAGAAAAGAAAAATGGAATTAAAGAGCGATACTGGGTAAAAGATGGCGAGGATGCTGTTACACTCGGTTTTACTGCCGCAAAAAATCTTTTGAAAAAATTAAACCTTTCAATAACTGACATAGATTCAATTATATGTGCAACAGGATCACCTGTAAATATTAGCCCATCTAATGCATGTATGATTCTAAATAAGCTTTCTCAAGATGAAGGAAAAATGAGTACTGCAACGGCATTCGACTTTAGCGCAGCTTGTTCTGGCTACATTTACGGATTGCAAATGGCATGGGACTTTATACATGCTAAACCAAATGCAAGAGTACTCCTAGTAACTGCAGAAGTACTCACCCCTCAATTAGAAGAAGGCGAAATTGGTACAGCTCCTATTTTTTCTGATGCTGCAACGGCAAGCATTATTTGCTCATCAAAAAATGCTAAACTAGAAGCAATTATAGAGCGTCCACAAACATCAACGTTATCAGAAGACGGCTCAATTTTAAGAATTCCTCGTGATGTAAATAGTCCAATTTTTATGGACGGTCCTGCCGTATTCTTAGCAGCGGTTCGAGGAATGAGTGATAGCTTACGCCTAACATGCGAAGAAAATAGTATTTCATCAAGCGATATTGATTTGGTGGTACCTCACCAAGCAAACCAACGCATTATTGATGCTGTTCGTAAAAAGATGAAAATTGCAGAAGATAAGGTATACTCGAATATTGCAGAATATGGTAACACATCGAGCTGTACTATTCCTATTGCGCTCGACCATATTTTCCAAGGGGAAACAAAAGGAAACATAGCCCTTTGCGCGTTTGGAGCTGGCTTTACAATCGGTTCATGCTTGTTAAGAAGGTAGGGATTTAATTAACAATTAAAAATGTATAATTAACAGGAATGGTTTTATGACTGAAAAAATTCGCATACACCACAAGGAGCTTTCGTGGTGTATGTAAGATTTTTTATAAATTTTGACGATCATTATTAATTATACATTGGTAATTATCTCTCTCTTGTCAAAACACTAAATTTTCTGTATATTTAAATCCATCGTGAAAAAAATTATATTTTGCTTACACTTCTTACTTATCACAAATCTACTGATTGCAAATACTATAAACTTATTTACACCAAGCGACTATGTTATTGAAGCTGCAAACCTTGGTGAGGATATGAGTGATGAAGAATTTATGTATTTTGCTTTCGCCTTTTCAGAAATTCAAGAAAATAAAATTCCTTCATATATACAAGAATATAAAGTCCTTGCAACAAAAATTGAAAGTCAACTTGCAAGAAACAATGTAAATGATTTTGATAAAGGCGAGTACATACTGCAATTTTTACATACCAATCAGTTTAGAACATATCGAGAGCCTATCACAAAGTTAAACAATCTTTTTGATTCTGGAGTATACAATTGTGTTTCATCAAGTATTCTCTATTACGCGCTTGCAATGCGTTTCGATTTAAACGTTTTTGGAGTAAGAACAAGCGACCATGCTTTTTGCGCAATAAATATAAACGGAGAAGTTACAGACGTTGAAACTACATCTGTTTATGGTTTTAATCCTGGCGAAAAAAAAGAATTTGAAAACTCATTTGGGCAAACAGGCTTTGTATACACCCCTCCATCCAACTATAGAGACAGAATAAATATTGGAAAAATAGGAATGCTATCATTAATAATCCAAAACAATATTGTTGAGCTCTATAAAACAGAGCGATTTGAAACAATAGCTGGCCTTGCTATAGATATGAATGCCCTGTTAAGAACAGAGGGTGCTTTCAATGCTATGGTTGGAGAATTTTCAAACTATGTAACGTATCTTTCTAAGCGAAATAGATTTTCTGATGGCATAGCATTCTTAACTGCTGCAACTGAATATTACGGAACCAATCCAAAATTTGAAGAACTTGCAGGCGCCCTTTTTAATAATGCCCTTGCAACAGAACTTGCATACAGAACAATTCACCAATTGCGTCAAAATTTACAAGAAGCAAAATCTTTTTTTAATGAACATAAAAGCAATGAAATAATCCCCAGAGATGTTGTTTTATCATCACAAAAAATGATTGATGAAGCCACTATTCGTATCTTTGTTGAAGACAACGACTTCCAAACATCGACCTCGGAAGTAAAAATATATTTTGAGCAAAAACAAATACCCCAAAGCATGTATAACGATTTACTAATGTACGTATATTCAAAAGAGGTAAATCTTCTTATGAAAAATGAAAAATGGGAAGAGGCTCTAACTCTTGCAAATCGTGCCCTTGCTGATACTATCAACGACAGGCGAGCGCAAACACAGCTTCAAGCAGTGCAGCATAATGTTGGCGTATTTTACCACAATGAGTTTGCAGCCTTATACAACAAGCAGAACTTCACAGAAGCACTACAAAAAGTACGGGAAGGGCTGGCAATAGTTCCACATAACAAAACACTACAGAATGATGAAAAACTTATTCAAAATCAACAATAACAAAATTTTTATACGAATCGTTGGGGAGGGTTTACAACCCATAAAGCTCTTAAATCTTGGGTAGATGAAGCATTCGACAATGTATGAGGGGCAGAAGATGAAAAAGAAATACTGTCCCCTGCCTCTAATTCATATTCTTCATTTTCATATTTAAATAAGGCCTTGCCTTCAAGAATTATCCCCATTTCTTGACCTAAGTGGCCATAGGAACCATGATGGGTATGCTCTCCTTGGGGTATAGTAATCATGTAAGATTCCATTGCATACGAGCCATTTTTTTCAACAGGGTTTGCAAGCTCTTCATACAATACCTTATCCTCTTTGCGTTGTCGCCGCTCAGATTGCCGAACGATTTTTACAGGACGTGCTCGCCGAAACTCTTCAAATAAAAATTCTGGATTAATATCTAATACATCGGCAAGCGTTAAAAGGGTATCAATAGCAGGAGATACTCTATTTCGTTCAATTTGAGAAACAAGACTTTCGCTTACTCCGGCCCTAGTCGCAACCGTTTTTAATGTGTAACCTTTTTTTTCTCTGACCATTCGGAGTTTTTCACCAAATCTATATGGTATTTTTTTGTGAACTACATCACCCATATGCGCTGTCCTTTTATGTTAGGTTTTATTTGTATCTGAATCTTTATCCGTCTCTAATATAAAATGCATATAATGGTCTTCAAGTGTATAATGAGGACCTTGCAATTCCAATCTTTGACGAGCCCTTGCATTTTCACGCCTAATTGAATATAAAAGATAAAAATCTCTGGGCTCAAAACTTTCTTTTTCTGTTTCAGTATCTGCTTTAAAGTAGGTTGACGGTCGTCCCAAAATCTTTGCTGCCTCGTCCCTGCCAATTGCATTTAAGTTCTTTTTTCGAATATTACTTCTAAGCTTTTGAATTTCTTCATAAGATATGCCAAATAAAAACTCTTCCATTGCCATTGCTGCATCCTCTTCACCCATTTTTACAGCAATAAACTTACACCATTGTTCATCCATTGCCATGGTAAGAAGTAAGAGCTCGCTCGTACCAATCATTGTTCCCAGTGCGGGGGTAAGGTTTCGTCGTGCATTCCATATGGTATCCAAAACAGGTGCCATGCCTGTTGCCGTTTGATCACTACGTCTTTCCCATAAAGATATTAAGCCAAAAGCTATTTGTTTTCGTAAATCAACAGCAATACTTTCATTATCCAAAAGGCTAATATATACATCCTCTGCCATAATATTAAAAAGTATATCTAAACAAGCACGACGCAATCTCTGAACTAAGTCTTCACATTGAATAGAGTGTGTTGCTATTTTTTCCATTGCGCAAAATGTATGAAACTTAGCAACAATAAATCCTTTTCCCAAAATAGCTTTTGAAGGTAGATGTAACATCTTATCGCCATCTCGTTTTATAAGCAAGGATTCTACTAGAGTACTTATATCTCTTGTTTTTCCACCTTGCTCCTGAGCCTCTTTTAAAGAAGGAAAGTGGGCAATATTGAGAGTAAGTTTTTCTAAATCTGCGATGCGGTCTGCTAATACTACAAGGCTTTCAGGAGAGATTGTTTTTAATCCATCAAAAACTTCGTTTACTAAATCTTGCTCTTCATTTGTTAAAACAACAAGATTTGTAGAGAGTTCTTTTTCTAATGATGTTTCATCTCCATCATAAAAATCTCCGAGAGGCACTGTTTCAAAATCATCACTATTTTCTGTTTTCACTATAGTATCATTATAGCATATTTTTATTAAAATAACAGTTAAAAATACATTTTTTTTTGTATTTTTAGACATTTTATTATAATTTTGCACACAAACATAAAAATTATAAAATAAAAATTAAAATATCCGACAATTATATTATGGGTAAGAATCAAACAAATCGCAAAACTGTTTATCTCTCACTTTTATTAATCTTCCTTATCACAAAACTGTATTCACAAGATACGCAACAAACGCCTATTGCAAAGCCTATTACAGCACTTACTATCACCGAGAACGACATAAGACTTGAAAAGAGTGAAAATGGAGGATGGAATCTATTTATTAGAAAAAAAGCACACATAGAATCTATCTTACTTACAGAGACAACAAAGGGCTCTGACCTGCAGGCAACAAATTACACATACCGGGCAAAAGAATACAATAGCATAAACGGAGACGAGGTTCGCCTCTTGGATGGAGAAGTATTACAGTCTGAGTATTCTCTTTACAGCCTTGTAGATTCAACGGCACAGCAAGATGAAGAGTTTGGTCAGAGCTTTCAAATATACATTCCGCAAACATTGGTATACGGGTATCCGTGGAGCAGGAATGGTGAAGTTGCAGTCGGCCTTGGAACCTTTGTAAATATTCGTTCCTTCGAAAAACCCTTTGCAGATTACACAGGATCATTTGAAGATAATCCTTACATGTTTAACTTTATAGCGCCTATAAAAGAAGATCCACCGATTGCAGAAATAAATAATGAGCTAGCAGAAACGGAACAACCAATGTTAACTAATATGTACAGTTCAAAAGCAGTAGAAGCTTTTAATGAAATTTCCACTGGAATGATGATATATTCTAAAGGTCCTGAAACAATAATTGAAGACGTTATAAAAGCTTTTACAGAAATGCCAAAAGATACACCGTGCGATGTTGTATTTGCAATAGATGCTACGGGAAGCATGTGGGATGATATTGAAAGGCTAAAAGAAGAACTTGTACCAGAGCTTGTAAAAGAGTTACAAGATAGACATAATGTTCGCTTGGGGTTATTATTCTACAGAGACTTTAGCGATAATTTTAGGTTTCAAGGTCTTCCGGTACAATTGAATCAATTTACAGAAAATGAAGAAATATTTTTTTCAAAATTAAACTCCATGAGTATCCGTGAAGGATCTTTTGTTGGGGGTGATGTTCCAGAAGCAGTATATGAAGCTTTGTATGCTTCTATGAGATATTATATGTGGAATAAAGATGCCTCTAAAAAAATTATTCTTATTGGGGATGCTGAGCCACACGAAAGCCCTCGTGGGATTTATGGTGTTAGTAAAGAAACTGTTGAAGAAATGTCAAAACTGTATGGCATAACTATTGATGCGATTATTACCCCAAATAG
>CAYJMR010000113.1:0-6200 GCA_964371375.1 uncultured Treponemataceae bacterium | reverse complement strand
ACAAAAAAAAGCCAACAGGACTTACCCATTGGCTTTGTATCGATAGCTATTGCATCCACCTATTCAACAGTTACAATTTTTACTCTCTTCTTTTCATCTGCTAAATCAATATAGGCTATATAATACATTCCACCATCATATGCCATATCTACATATTGCACTTTACCCTCTGAAAGGAAAGGAGCACTTCTGTCAACGTCAACCCAATCGGTGTCATTATATTTTTTAAATCGCAACGTCGTATTAGAGGGATCATAGTACGCTATATACATTACATTATTAAACTGTTCAAGTATAACTTCACTTATACCCTTTTCAAGGGTACCAGGGGTGGTTGTCCATACCTCATTTTCATAAGAAATAAGTTTGATTTCTACTGAGTTCTGATGTATTAGGTGAAAAACATTATTGTATGAAACAGCATCAAGTGCAGTAGTACCCCAACCATTAGGAATTGATCCTGCCCCTCCAGTTGCTCCCGCAGATCCTGCGACAAGTGCTGTCCAAGACTTTGTAGATTCATCATATGAAAATGCTTTTGCAGTACCATAGTTTCCCACATACGTAAGATTAAGAACAGAATCAACATTAACGAGATGAGTATTACTTACCTCTTCGCTGGCAGGGCTCGGCAAAGTCTCCAGAGTGGATGTTGTAGTATTAAATTTTCTAACAATAACCCCAGTACCGCCACCTGTTACCCCCTTGTGTGCAATATACAAATCTTTATCTATTACAGCCATACTAATTGATGAAACCGCTTCTACAGATAAATACTTTTCTTCGCTTGCATCAACCCATGATGAGCCATTATAGGTTAGTAAACGCAGTCGTCCTGAAGCATTACCTTCACTAAATGCAATAAAAGCCTTGTCTCCTACACGAACAATTTCAATTGGCGTTGAAGTCCCTGCATTAACAAATACATTTCCTGCATCCATTAAAAGCCATTCATTATCATCATACATACTTATATTTAATTTTTTTGAAGAATCACTATATGCAACATGCAGATCACCATCAATCACCTCAATAGAAACATCTGTTTCTCCGCCTTGTCCAATATGCCCACTTGGTGGAATAAATGGAATCTCTTCTTCTGGCGTCGGTTGGAGGATGTCTCCTTCTGTATCCCCTTCAGGAGTTGGATAAGCGGGATACTCTGCTACAGGTGATTTACACCCTATAAATAAACCTAAAACACAAATGATTGCAAAATATTTAATCATAATTATCTCCTATGTCTATATTGACTATTCTAGCCAACAAAAGTAAAACCAATGTAACTTTTAAAAGTTACATTTTGCAAAAAGAAAATACTAAAAATATTAAAAAAAGTCAACTAAATGCAAGAAAATACTACCATTTTTTACGTTTCTGTGTGATTTCACTCTATATTTTGAAGTCTTTTGTAAAATAAGCATGTAAGAATGGCATAAAAAAAGAGTGCCTAAAACGGCACCCTTTATTACGTAAAATACAAGTATTACATCGTAATACTCGGTAAATACATCCACCATAGAAGATGGATGTACAAAATTATTTTACTACAACTTTACACATTTCACAAACTTTGTTTGAGTAACCCATTTCATTGTCATACCAAGAAACTAGTTTTACAAATGTGCTATCTAATGCAATACCTGCTTTTGCATCAAAAACAGAAGTTCTTGCTTCACCTCGGAAATCAGTTGATACAAGTGCATCTTCTGTGTAACCAAGAATACCTTTTAATTCGCCTTCTGAAGCAGCTTTAATAGCACCACAGATGTCGTCATATGAAGCTTCTTTGTTTAATTCAACTGTTAAGTCAACAACAGAAACGTCTGAAGTAGGAACGCGGAATGCCATACCTGTAAGTTTTCCGTTAAGTTCAGGAAGAACAACACCTACAGCTTTTGCAGCACCTGTTGATGATGGAATGATGTTTTCTAAAATACCACGTCCACCTCTCCAGTCTTTTGAAGAAGGAGCATCAACTACTTTTTGTGTAGCTGTAGCTGCGTGTACAGTAGTCATAAGACCACGTTTGATTCCAAAAGAATCATTGATAACTTTAGCCAATGGAGCTAAACAGTTAGTTGTACATGAAGCGTTAGAAATAACATCTTGACCTGCATATGATTTGTGGTTTACACCATATACGAACATCGGTGTTGCATCTTTTGAAGGAGCTGACATAACAACTTTTTTTGCGCCTGCTTCAATGTGTTTGCGAGCAGTTTCATCAGTTAAGAAGAAACCTGTTGATTCAACAACTACGTCTGCTCCAACTTCGTTCCACTTAAGGTTTGCAGGATCTCTTTCTGCTGTGATTCGGATTTTGTTTCCGTTTACAACCATGTTGTTACCTTCAAGTTTTACTTCGCCTTTAAAAGCTCCGTGTACAGAATCAAATTTGAGCATGTACACAAGGTAATCTGGGTCGAGGAGGTCATTAATACCTACAATTTGAATTTCATTTGAGAAGTTTTGTACTGCTGCACGGAATACCATACGTCCGATGCGGCCAAAACCGTTAATTCCAACTTTTACCATGGGGTTTCTCCTATCTAGAATAAATAAAATTATATCTAAAACATACTCAAAATAGCTAAAAAAGTCAATAGTAAGAGGTATACATATATCATATTGTGTATTATTTTAACTGTAATACTTGTTAAAAATAATGCAAACCTGTATAGTATAGATGTATGAAAAAATTGACTACTATTTTATTTATTTTTGTTGGTATTGTTATTGTTTTTCTTATTATTCGACAAAACTTTGACTTTTCAGGTATGCAGTCAGGGTCTCAATTTGCAAATTTTTCTCAAACCGAAAGAGTAGAACAATCCACAGTTCAAGCAACAGAGCTTATCCCAGAAAATGAAGATATTACAGTTCTTGTTCCACTTTTATCGGGTGAATTATTGGTTACCGCTCTTTCTATTGATTTTAATTCTGATAATTATGTTGATCAAGTTGTAGCTGTCAGAGATTTAGAGAGTTCAAATATAAAAGTAATTATAGGTTTATACAGGCCCTTATTTGGTGCCTATGAGAGATCGTATATACTTGAAACCGAAATACAGCAAACAAATACTTTTTCTGTAGATGTATTAGATATTACCGGAACCCATGAAAATTCCCTTATAATAAGCGGATATTCCCCAACAAATGAATCTGTGCTTCAAGCTTGGCGTTCAATACCAAACAGTAGTACCGTTGATTTAAGCCTTATTGCAGATTTACGAGCAGATGGCAGCATCTTTATAAGCCAAGAAACAAGAAGTAGCTCTTATGCATTTTCAACTGAAAATGCCGATAGTTTTCCAATTTGGGTTTATACTTCGGATCCTGAATCATCACAGGGCTCACTTGACCAATTACATATAATGTATGATTGGAATCCCGAAACCTTACAATATGTTCAGGTCAGCCAAACAAGAATTCTTGGAAGAAATATTAATGCCCAAGAATTGGCAAGTATTCAAGATGGAACAGAAAGGACACTTGGCACTTTTTTATCAGAAACATGGCTACACTCAACATCATCAGCAAGCAACACGCTCTATATGTCTTTTGATTATGTAAACAAAACCATCACTTTTTTACATAATGATACAGCAGAAATTTATGTATGGGAAAACAGCATTCTCAGACGAAACGGAATCCTAATTTATGCTACAAATCAAAATATCCCTAACCTCTTACGTCGTGTCGATGTCACTTTAATTTCACTTGACGAAATTAGAGTAAAATCAACCGATACGCTTACTATGTTGGCAACACCAAACACAACATGGGATGGGAATTATAAAAAACAAGAAGTAGATAGCCCCGAACTTCACAATATTGCATCTACATCTCCTGAAAAAAGCATCAATTTAAGTGATATATTAAAAACTACATCAGAGAGAGTATGGGAGTCGGATACTGGCTACAGATTTACTTTTACCGACTCTACATTTTCTGCAAGAACCGATTCTCTACATGAAAGTGGGGTTTATACTATATTTACCGTTTATGATGAAGAAATTATTCAACTAAAAGCAAATGGTGAATCTAACTTGTTTAATGGATTTTATCGATTTCATATAGTTGAAGAAGATGAAAATATAAATCGACAGGTTATCCTTTCTCCGGTAACAGTGGGGCTCACAAATATTGTTCCTAGCATTGCCCAAAGTATCACATTACGACAAACTGCACGTTAACAAATATAAAACCTTAATTTTTTATGGTAGAAAAAAACCAAAATGGTGTTGGAAGCAATTGAGCTTTTCCTTGTACGATTGCAGTTTCGGGGGAATTGGGATATTCATTTTGAAGTTGTTCTGCCCATTGTTTTTCACTTGTTAAATGATGGAGTGTTAATAGAAGTGAAGGTTTCACGCTCTTCATATTCTCAAGTGTAATATAAGATTCCAACACCGCTATTGGTCCTTCTAGGTCTTCTTCATTTTCAGTTTTGATAATCCAACTCCAAACTGCATAAAGATTAGCCCGGGCTTTTTCTTCAATATCTGTAATTGAAGATAAGGCTGTGCTTAATAAAAAATCGGCTCTGGAAACATCACCAATTAATAGAGCACATCTAACAGCGCCTAAAAGCAATTCTTGCCCCTTTGCACTTTGTGTTCCAACAAAACCTGCAGCAGTAGTATAATAAAGGCTTGCCTCTGTATATTCTCCAAATTGTTCTTGAAGCTGTGCTAAAACCAATGATGCTTCGTATTTTTCTTCATTACTGTTTCCATTTTCTACAATCTTTTTTAACTCTGAAACAGTTGTTTCAATTGACGTGTTGTCCGAAACAATTTCTGCAACTCTATTTTGTGCAAAAGCAGAGGAGAGAGCTAATAAAAATATAGATATAATAATAACACTTTTTTTTATCATTTCTTACTTTGATCGTCATCTAAGACAATTGTTTGCACTCCTGCGTCTTTTTTTTCATTTTTAGCTTCATTCTTTTTTTTAGAGAGCATTCCCCTTCCTTTTTCAATAAGTGAAGGTTTTTTTGTGGTGGCTTCTGTTTTTTCTGATGCTGGTGTAGAAAGATTTACCACTGGTTCTTTTTTTGCACTTACTTTTTGCAATTTTTGCTCTTTTTGAGCCTTTGTTTTTTTATCTGTACTTGAAAGTTTAACACCAACCATAAATACAAAAGATAGCATTGCACCTGCAATAAATGAAATTAACACAGTTAAAAAAACAGGTACGTTTTCATATGTCCTAAAGCCAAGGTTAATATTACAAGAATTGTCGAGATTAAATCCTATAAAAAATACTGTAATTACAAGGCATAACAAAAATAAAATTAGTTTCCAAGGCATCTGCGTTATTCTCCTTCTATCATTGTACCACGGAATGTATTTCCGTGCAACTCATCAAGGCGTACATTTACAAAACTACCTATGTGCGTTTCACTTGCCTTAAATACCACATGTGCATCTTCTTCTGTTCGCCCAATTAGTTCTAACTTTGAATCTTTTGAGTAACCTTCTGCAATAACTCGAACTACCCTACCAAGTCTTTCTTCGTACATTGAATGTATTATTGCCCTTTGCATATCTATTAACTTTGCTAAACGTTCTTTTTTTACTTCTACATCTACTTGGTCAGGAAAATCACATGCGGGGGTGCCAGTTCGAGGATTATAATAATACATGAAGGCCATTTCGTATTGAACTTTTTCAACTAAGTCCAATGTTTGCTCATAGTCTTCATCTGTTTCACCTGGGAACCCTAAGAGTATATCGGTTGTTAAAGAAACGTTAGGAATTTTAGCCCTTATTCTATCAACTAAGGCTAGATACTCTTCTCGTGTGTATTTTCTGTTCATCGATTCCAAAATCTTCGTTGAACCATGTTGTACAGGAATATGGATATGTCTGCATAGCACTCGGTGTTTTACAATAACATCGATAAGCTTATCTGATAAATCTTTTGGGTGGCTCGACATAAATCGAACCCATGCTATTGGTGAATTGGTTTCTTCCAAACGTATAGCTATTTTTTCCATAAGCATTGGAAAGTCAATGTCGCCATTTTCATCTTTCCACATAAAGGAGTTTACATTTTGTCCTAATACGGTTATCTCTTTTACGCCTTGCTTTGAAAGAGCATCTATTTCATTAAGTATTTCATTCGGGTTTCGAGAAACTTCACGGCCTCTAACATAGGGAACAATACAGTAGGTGCAAAAATTATTA